>JACOQA010000001.1 GCA_014297435.1 Candidatus Nanohaloarchaea archaeon
GCTATCAGCAAACTTGAAAGTGGAATTCATATCAGTTACTTGGGAGGTACATGCCTTGTATGCATTACTATTGTCAACCATGTCCTCTAAATCACTTTTATCGCCTGCAACCTCATATGTTACTCCATCCAAAGTCTTAGTTGTACCAGGAGAAACACCGTTGCAGTAAACAGTACCATCCTGCTTGTAGAAGTTGGATTGCTGGGCTGTTCCTAATCCTGTTAGTATTAATGTTGCTGCAATTACTGAGATTATTTTGTATTTTTCTTTCATTATTGTTTCACCTGGAAGTCTGAGTTTGTCATAGGGCTTGGCACTGAACCACCGGAACTCTGAATGGTTTCTTCTTCAGCTGAAACCGGTAAATTCCGTGAAGATACTTCAACACGGTCAGGCTTTGAAGAAGTATTTAACTCGACAGTAGCGATCCCGTTTTGAGATAAAGAAAAATCAACGTTTCTCTGAACGGGTTTCTCGCCGTAAGCGGTTATAGTAAAGTTATTCATTTCGGTTTGACCGGAGTTTTGTAAAACGACGGTTATATTACCAGAACCGGAACTGTAACTGGCCTGAGAAATATCTAGTCTTGCCTGTGAAGCGTCCAGAACTGTATCACTGGTATCAGAAACGCTTTGCTGAGTATTATCTAAAAGATCTGGTACCCACTGTGCGAAAATGCTGGCAATAGCCATGGTAAAAGCAATCAGTAAAACAGCCGCAATCAACGGCGAAATACCTTTATGGACGGTCATACTGGTATTTTATAGGAGGTCGGATATAAACCTTTAATTCATGTTCGTCTTGTGAGATAGAGTTGGCAGGGGGAGGATTTGAACCCCCGTCCGTACCGCCCCGGGGTACGATGATAGTCCGCTACACTACCCCGCCTAAACATGCTTACCTAAATTTCACGGATTCAAGGTTTTAAACCTGACTTTGAGCAGGGTTGTCCGATACTGGATGAAACCACTTGAAGCAAGGCATCGCAGAATTCGCAGGTGGAGGGGGAAATAATATGGTTACACCAGAGGAAGTCGGTGCATGCCCGGTCTGTGGAGCTGAAGAGTTTGAAGAAGACAAAACTCTAGGGGAAACAGTCTGCAGGAACTGTGGAGCAATAATAGAAGAGGATATGGTCGAAGAGGAGGGAGGTCCTCGCGCATTCACACAGGAAGAGAAGAATAAGATTGAACGCACAGGTGCACCTCTCACGTTCACCAAGCATGACAGAGGGATATCCACACAGATGGGTTCAGGAGGCGCTTTACGGAATGTATCGCCTTCTAAAAGAGGACAGTATTACCGTATAAGAAAATGGAACCGCAGGCTTTCAGGATCAAAACCTAGAAACTTGCGTTATGCATTATCCGAGATAAAAACGTTGGTAGATTTAATGAATTTGCCGAGATCGGTTCACGAGGAGTCTGCCAGACTTTACGAAAAATCATGGGAAGATGAAGCCTTGAAAGGCAGGAAAATCGAAAAGATTGTTGCAGGTATTGTCTTCCTTGTTTCGAGGATGCAGGGGGTTCCAAGAACTTTGAAGGAGGTGGCGGATGCTTCGGGTGTTGACAAGAGAGAGGTAGGTAAAAACTACCGTTACATCGCCAGGAAACTCGACAAACAGGTAATGCCTGCAAGACCTGAAGAGTTTGTCTCCCGTTTCGCAGAGGAACTTGAGCTTCCCGGAGAGGTACAAGCAAGAGCAAAGAACATAATAGAAGAAGTTCGTGAAAAAGAGATTTTGTCTGGTAGAAGCCCTGAAGGCGTAGTCGCATCAGCCCTATATATAGCGTCAAAGATCGAAGGTGAAGACCGACCTCAAAAAGATATCGCGGAAACAGTAGGTGTCACGGAGGTAACTATCCGGAAAGGTTACAAGGATTTTGTAGAGGCTTTAGGGCTGGAGGAAGAAATGGAGGAGGCTAGCTAGTTCTGTTCTGCGGCGTACTCCAGTACTTTGCCTTGGAACTGTTCGTATCTTTCTTTGAGTTTTCTCTCAACCTCGTCCTTATTTTTCCAGTTAAATTTCTCGCAAGCTAGGTAGCGTTCTTTCTGAGTCTGTAGGCATCTTGAGTCTGAAACCGTGAAATTACGACCAGGAAGCAAATTATTCTGATCTGAAGTAACATAGCTGTTTTTTTCCGCGTATTTCTGGCACTTCGATTTCTCAAGAGTTTTTCCCACGTTATAAGGTGTGTTTGAAGACCATTTTGTTCCTTCGGTGGCGTTAATTTTCATCTCGCAGTTACAGGTTTGTTTTTGTTTTAGTTTGCCGGTTATCTCTATTCTCGGTTTTGGTATATTTCCTGAATCTGAGAAGAAAGCGCTTATTCCGGATGCACCTTTCATCAAGTCAGAGGCAAGACCTGATTTTTCTTGACATGATCTGAAACTGACTGTGCTTCCTGAACCGGTCAAAGTGTTGCTTGAACTTAACTTACCTGAAATCTTCACTGTCTCGCCTACCAGCTTTTGGCTGTTCGACAGCTTATCTATTGAAACTTGTTTGGGTCCGGAAGTGACAAGAGCTGCAGTTAAAACCACTGCAATCACTAATGTTGTCGCGCTACCGATCTTCAACCAGAACGTCTTGTTCGACTTTTTCCCAGGTATTGTTGCTTCCTTTCCACTTCTCTTGACTTTTTCTATCGCTCTATCTATGTCTCGATCCGATATATCTTCATTGGCTAAAACATCTCTTATCTCTTCGAAACTATAGCCTTCTTCACGCTGTTCACTTATCCATTCTTCTAGCTCTCTTTCATCCATGCAAAAACCGTTATAGAAACTTTCTTTTGAATTTAACTTCCCTTCTACTTCAGGTCTGACTTGCCTGGCGGCATCGATCTCATGATGTAGTCGAGATCCAGTTTCTCATCGAACTGTTTCCGAATCTTTTTTGCGATATCTGACTTTTTTTCCCTACCAGGAACTATCTCAACTGCATTACCGCAGTGTTCCTTGACTGCTTCTATTGGTCCGCACATAGGAACGAATACATCATCCTCTATTTCGTAGGATCCTACGCCGGCTTCGACAGAAACGTTCCTGATGTACTCTCTTTCGCCCCGGATAACGAAAGCGCCTTTTGCCAGGTATTCGCCTGACTCCGCTTCCTGTGTGACTTGATCAGGTTCAACGTAGTAGACGTCGTCAGCTCCTATACCTGCTTTCCAGGTCTTCGTGAATGTTACTGCAGCTTTCGCAGCTTCCTGTCTTGTTTTCTCTCCAGCATCCTGACCATCTTTCACTACTACAGATGGCGCTCCATCAAAGTTGGCGTGGAAGTATAGATCGTTCTTCTCCATATGCTTCTTCACAAGCATCTCGTTGGTCTGAACATCTCTACCCATCAAAACTAGGTGTCCTTCGGAAGATTTGAACCAGCGGTACTTCTCGAACCATTCTTTTTCTCTCTTCTCTGACTTGTCCTCCATGACTTCGTCGAGATCTATATCCTGTTCTCCCAATTCTTCTAACTGTTCTTCTACGTCTTTCAGGGCGTTTTTGGCGCTTTCTATCTTGCTTTCCGAATCCTTGGCTTTGTCGTATAGTTCGGAGGCTGTGGCTTCTAAGTCCTGGAATAGGTTGATCTTCAGGGTTTTATCCCCTACATCGATTGATATGAATTCTTCCTGTTCGTTCATGCCTTTGATTTTCTCGATGTCGCCATGATCTTCTTCACTCTCTTTAGCCTCCTCTATCTTTCCACGTGTTTCGGGCCATGAATGCTCCTTTATGGCGTTTTCGAACTCGGTCTTCAGTTTTTCAAGTAGCTGGTAGTTTTCGTAGATCGATTCAGCATCCTCTCTTTTCTGTTCAGCCGACTTCTTCAGACCTTCAATCTTGCGCTCCATCTGCTTTTTCTGACGTTCCAAACCCTGCTTTTCTTCCTGATAGACCTTCCTTCTCTTCCTCTCCTCTTTCCTCTTCTCCCGGCGGTAGAAAAACTCGTCTAGAGCAGTACTAAATAAGTCAAACTCCTCGACTTCCAGATTAGAATATTCTTCTAGAGGGAATGGAGAAGCCCTCCTCAACTCTTTTTCGTCCTGGTAAATCCGTGGAGACCGTTCTCCTTCAATTATTTTCTCAATATTTGAATTAATTCTTTCTACCTCTTCTTCACTTAGCTCCGAGATCTCTGTATGTTTATCGATATCTGCGCGTGAACAGATCTCCTCTGCATAGGTTCCTCCAAGACTTAGGTCTGATGCAATTCTTCTCACAACTTCGCCTTCTTCCAATTTTTCAACATAATCCTCCATTTCCCTCGGGTCAGGTGCAGGATCCGGGTAAACGTACTCTTCTCCGACCTCTATGGTTCTGTCAGCCCACTGCTCCTGCCTCAAAGCGCCGATAATCTTCCCGTCCTTTACCAGAATGAAGTTGCCTTTTCCGAAGATCTCGCAAATTAGTTTAACATCGCCCGATTTTAACTCGAGAATTCTGTCAAATCCGCGTTGTTTAACCTCGTCAAGTTTGCCGAGATGTTTTCTTAGCTCCATTGCGAAGCCTGGAGGCTTTGTAGGATTGTCTCTCTTGTACTTGGAAAGAAATGCGTAGCTTGTTCCGATTAGAAGTCTTTTCTTGCCTTCTCCGCCGATGTAGACCTCGACCGTTAACTCTTTGTCTCTCTGGTAAACTTTCTGGACATGACCTCCCTCTAACTCTCTGAAGTCGTCCATCAATATTGAAAGATCGAGGCTTGTAAGTTCCATAACTAAGTCTGTTAAATCAAGTTACAAAAAGGGGTCTTACTAGAACATGTCGACGCCTTCCTGCTCTCCGTCTCTTCCAGCCTGCTCGTTCTCGAACTGTCGCTTGAACTCATCAAAATCCGAAAGATCGAAGTAGTCTAGGAAGTGATTAGTAACGTCTAGGATGGCGGTTCTACCGTCTTTCTCCTTGGAGATAAATCCTCTCGATACCATTTCCTTCACGTGCTGGTAGGCTCTGTTACCTCTGATTTCAACGATATCTGTCTGTTCGACAGGTGCGTTGTAAGCAATAAGGGAAAGTGTTCTAAGCTGTCCTTCGTTGAGGTCTTGATGCGGTGCTAGATGGGAAACATGCTCCAGGTGATCTTTCTTGACCTTT
Source organism: Candidatus Nanohaloarchaea archaeon (assembly GCA_014297435.1). Taxonomy (GTDB): domain Archaea; phylum Nanohalarchaeota; class Nanosalinia; order Nanosalinales; family Nanosalinaceae; genus PL-Br10-U2g16. The sequence continues at coordinate 5,101 of JACOQA010000001.1, forward strand.
AGCTCGTATCCTTCAGGCGTTTTAACAAGTTCTAGACCTCTATTATCTTCGTCAAGATCATCACGGAATTCCTCTATAAGCATGTCGACGTAGCCCATAGAACCTAGGTCTAGTATATCGGCTATTTCATCAGAGTCTACCGGTTCCTCTGCCAAGAAAAGCGCAGCCTCAAGTCTTGATTTCTTGTCTTCCATGTTGAGAGTTTATTGCCTCCATTAAAAAATACTTAGTTCGCTGCCTTCTCTTCCTCTCGTGGTTTAACTTCAAGTTCTCCTAGCCACTCGTCCTGTATACAGTCAACCTTCCTATCATTTTCCAAGTGTAGGACGTGCAGGAACTTCTCTATCTGTTCCTCCTGATCCTTTGATTCGAGCAACTGGTCGAACTTTACCTTTTCTTTGCTTGAACCGACTAAACCGTTAAGCCTTGAGAAAAGCGAGTTTATCTTCTCGTTCAAAGACTTTTCGTCGATATCAACGGGATCGTCCATTTCCTCTCTAAGCTCTCTTCGCTCCTCTCTCTTTTCCTTAACTTCCATCGCGTCATCCAGAGCGTCCTTTAATTCATTGAGGCTCATACGTCTTTTTGGCTTAGCTTTTACAGGGACTTCCAAGTCCGGTCCTACCTCTAGGTCGGGTTCTTCGTCTTCCTGTATCTCTTCTTCCTCTATCATTTCGTCTTCCTCGAAGTCCATAGGGTTCTCCGGTTCCTGCTGCTCTTCCTCTTGATAGTCTCCAGCTAAAGCCAAGGTTTTCATCCTGAGTAATGCGGCAGAAATTCTGACGGCCTTTGCAGGAATCTCTAAATCAAAATCTTCCAGCTCGGAAATATACTCTCGGTATCTGTCGGTAAGAAGGCATATATCTATGTTCTCGGGGTTCATGTCCGCGGTAAGAACTTCTAAAGTCTCTTCCCAAGGTTGTTCTGCGAGGGTCTCAGTATCTATTTCCAAATTTTCCATTCTTTATCATCCTTTACTCCCTCACTCCCCATTGAATTGTTAGAACGCGTTTCTTTTAACTTTTCAGGTGGTCTAGGCATCGAGTTCGATGCTTCTCATTTTTGATACACCTTCCTGCATAGAAACGCCATAAGCTCTCTCAGCGTGTCTTACAGTAATTTCGTTGTGGCTGATAACTATGAACTGGTTGCCTTCCGCATAATCCTTAAGTAGTTCGGACAGCTTCTTTGAGTTCGATTTGTCTAATGCTGCATCGATCTCGTCCATGATGTAGAAAGGGCTTTCCTCATACTCTAAAATTGCGAATACGAAAGCAATTGCAGTCAATGTTTTTTCTCCGCCCGATAAGGCCTGGATGATGTGTGGTTCTTTCTTCGGAGGTGCCGCCCTGATCTTCAAGCCTTTCTCGATATTATCTTCCTCTAGTTCAAGTTCTGCGTTTCCTCCGTCGAATAACTGTGTAAAGATCCTTGAGAAGCTCTCCTGTAGCTGTTCAAGTGTTTCCATGAAGCATTCTCGTTTCTTCTTATCGATCTCGTTGATCAGGTCCTCGATCTCAAGTTTTTCCTGCCTTATCTCGGATACACGTTCTTTGAAGTCGTCGAAGTCTTCTTTCTTTCTCTTGTATTCGTCTATCGCCCTCATGTTGACAGGACCCATCGAGTTCTGTTTCCTAAGTACTTTCTTCTTTTTCTTCTTCAGATCTTCAGGACTAGAGTCCAACCCGATGAGTTCGTCCTCATCGAAATCATACTCTTGTTCGTCCTCTTCGATATTGTCAAGCTCGGCCTTGAGACGGGCTTTCTTCGAGCCTACATCATCAATTTTGGTTTCAAGTCTTTGCTGTTCGCTGTACTTTTCCTGCCTTTCCTCTCTCAGATCTCTTAAATCTTCTCTTATCTGTTTTTTCTCGTCTTTTAGATCATCGTCAGTCTCTTCCTCGTTCTCCTTGTTCTTCTTCATCTCCTTCAGTTCGGCAACATCTTTCTGAAGTTTTTCTATCTCTTTCTCAACTTCTTTCTTCTCATTTTTCTTCTTGTCGGGGTCAAGCGACTTTGAAAGCTTTTTAGTGTCGCTGCTTCGTTTCTTCTTCTTTTTACCTCCGGACATAGCTCCGCCGCGTGACATAACGTCGCCGTCAAGCGTCACAACTCTTACGCCGTCAATATTCTTAACGGATTCCAGGTCTTCGGCGATTAACGTGTCCGAGAAGACATGGTTGATCGCTTTCTCATACTCGTCGTTGTAATTTACCAGGTTCGAAGCGTAATCAATCACACCTTTCTTCTTTTTCGCCATCTTCGATTTGGCGCTTTTAGAACGATCCTTAATCTTGTCAAGAGGAAGCATCCGCGCTCTTCCGATATTCTCTCTTTTCAGATAATTAATTGCGTCGACAGCAGTATTTCTATCTTCAACCACAACATCCTTCATGTGTCCTCCTGCCGCCGTATCGATCGCGATGGAGAAACGGTCATCTGCTGAAATCAGGTCCTGGAATGCCCCGATAATCTTATCGTTGTCCATAGAAAGAACGGCGTCAACAGCCCGTGAACCTGTGTTCTGTCTTTTCTGCATTTTTTGAAGGTCTTCGATCTGTTCCTTGAGATCTTCAAGCTTGTCTTTCTTGTTCTCTATCTTTCCGCGCTTCTTCTCGATACGGTTCTCAAGGTGCTGTACATCAGAGGTGCCTTGGGACTGGTTCTCCTCTATCTCGTCAATTCTGTCCTGTTTCTCATCTATTTCGTTATCAATTTTTTCGAGCTGTTCTTCCAGTTCATCGATCTGCTCTTTCTTCTCTGAAGTATCGGTATTGATGTTTGCAAGTTGGTTGGAGAGCGCACGTTTTCTTACTTCTAGTATTGATGCCTCCAGCTTTTCTTTCCGTTCTTCAAGTTCGCGGTACTGGAGAGCAAGCTCTTTATCCTCTTTCAGTTTCTCCAGCTGTTCCTTCTTTTCCTCTAGAAGTATTTCTTGTTCTTGAAGCTTTGATTCGACCTCTTCAAGCTCTTCTTCGGCCTCATCCTTCTTTTCGTCGAAGACTGCGACCCCTGAGAGCTCATCAACAACCTTTCTTCTTTCAATTTCTGACTGTTCTACGATCTCTGTAACTTTTCCCTGGCGTACGAAGTGGTAGCCTTCAGGATCAATATTTGCTTTCTGAGCGATCTCATCTATCTTAGATTTTTTGCAGTTGGAGCCCTGGAACTTGTAGATAGAGCTACCGGCTTGAGTCACTTTTCTAGCAACTTTGATTTCCTCTGCCTCATCCTCTTCTTCAAGAAACTCGTCAAAAATTCCGGAGGAATTATCAAGATAGATTGATACCTTAGCGTAATCAGCTTCTTTCCGGTTCTCGCCACCGTTAAATATTAGCTGTGTTAATTTCTCGGCTCTTAGGTTAGAAGAACGTCTTCCAAATATGAAACTAATGCCGTCAATTATGTTCGACTTACCATTACCATTCTCTCCGACTATAGCGGTCAGTCCTTCGTAGAATGGTACTGCAGTCTTCTGCTGGAACGACTTAAATCCTTTCGAGGTCACTTTGTTTATCTTTGTCGAGCCGTTTACTTTCTCCTCCTCTATCTTTTCTTCCATCTCCTCGAGTTCCTGTTTCTCTTCCTCGAGGTCTATATCGTTAGATTCCTGCGCCACAGCCTCTGTCATCGCTGAAAAAGGTTTGAACTGGCAGGAATAAAAAGGCTGTTGAACCACGGTCTCAGGGTAAAAAAGAAGGTTAAATGGGGGTGGCAGCTTGAAATCAAACTTCTAAGTAGGTGTGGTGTTTTCTGTGTTATTGATTGTCTGATTCATGTCTCCGGGTGTCTCTGTCTGATTCTCGGACATGTTTTCCTCAGGCGTCTCTGTCATGTTCTCATCAGGATTTTCTGTTGTTGTTTCTGTGGTGTTCTCCGTCTGGTTCATCTCTTCCTCAGGAGTAGCTGTTTGGTTGTCGGTTGTTGTCTCCTGAATTTCGAGTTCCTCTCCGGGTAGCTGGCTCCATTCTTCCTGTTTTCTCAGAACCAGTTCGGATGCTATTTCCGAAGGTTCTCCTGTAAAGGATTCAGCTTCCATGCCTGTTGCCTCTGAAATGGTCTGTCCAAAGTCTTCCGGTCCGATAGCCCAGATCTCTTCGACCTCAACATCCTCAAGTGTCTGGGTTGCATTCTCTGGATCTACAGATACTACTGCTGCATTAGGTACGTAAGGAGCAGGTATTGAGTAGCTGAAGTTTTCTCTTGATGTAACGACCAATGTGTCGGCTCCGGCTGTTTCAGGTCTTGCGTCCTCCAGAATCTGATCAACTGAGCCTGTGTACTCCTGTGTTTCGACTCCTGTGATGTTGCCTACTTCTCCTGTAGTGAAGATGTTGGCTGTTTGAGGCTGAAGCATCTCAAGCGCTTCGTTGGTTGTGTTAGATGCGTTCTGGGTCACTAGAAGTGTTGGAGCATCATTGAAATGCACTGCACCAGCTAAGAGAGTAGGGTCATCATCAACCAAGTTGACTTCCTGGCTTCCTTCAGCCCAGAACCTCTGAGCGACCTTACTTGCGGTCTCTTCTGCGGTCTCCCCGGATACTCTCTCTACATTGTAGTTCTGTGAGAGCTGCATCTCAAGTTCGGGTGCGACTACTGCAGGACCTCCAACAATCACTATATTGGAGGGCTGGAGCTGTTCAAGGGTTCCGGAAGTTGTCTCGGGGATCTCTTCTGACTCTGTCAGAAGCACTGGTGCTCCGTACTTCTCCGCGACTTGTCCCGCTAACAGGGAGTCGTGGTAGGTCTCTGTTGTTGTCATTATTACTGTGTCTACCTGCTGTTGCTGCGCTTGGTTATCTGGTTCAACGGTTGTGTTGTCATCCTGTGCCATTACTGTTCCTGATAGGACTAAGATAGCTGCCACCAATAATCCTAGTTCTTCTTTACTGAATCTCATACAGGTTGTAAGTCTCTTATTTTCCTTATCAAGATTCTAGTGAAGTTATCGTTATCTTTGATGGCTAAGGTTGTTCTACATACCCCACAGTTTATTATTACGAAAATCAAGTTATCCGCATGAGGAAAATCTCTGAGAAATTACTAGCCTTATTAGTGATATTGGTTTTAGCTTTGGTTTTGTTTGTGATGCCAAAAATCGGCTTTTCTTCGCCTTCAACAGATTCAGAAAGTTCAGTTTATTACAACGTAGTCGGAGGAAACTCGAACAAAACGGAATGGATTCCGGAGAAAGAATTTTCGTTTCAGAACTATTCGGCAGGAACATTTGAGGTGAATAGGCATCCGGATGAAAATGTCACTGAAAACGATATTAGAGAAGCTTGGAAGGTCTACGACAGAAGTTTTGAGGCTGCAAGAAACAATGGCTGGTTCGATTACGAAGAGGCAAGGAAAGATGGTTACCGATTGGAGAGTACTGGTTATCACTGGCTTGACTTAGATAGGAAAACCAGGACAAAGAAGGCTGTGAGTCCCGAAAATCCTCACAACCTAATCTATTATGATAATCCTAATAATGAGAGCCAGAAGATTCTTGCCGGTTTCATGTACCACAAAAGACTTGGCTCTACCGAGCATGGTCCGCAGTTTGGAGGTCCTCTCACGGTATGGCACTTCCATCCTATGAGGACAGCAGGTTATTCTGGTTTCATTAGGAAAGTTGTCTCTATGAGAGATGATATCGCTGATACTTCAGAATATTTCGATATATTTAGTCCAGAGTTTGAAAATCTGGAGGATTACCTAAATAAAACTCCTAGAACTGCTGAAATGATTCATGTATGGTTTATCAAACATCCTGACGGTCCTTACGCCACAGAATTCGTCGTTGATGAAGAATATATAGAAGAGCCGGAGAAAATGAATTATACAGAATTCCGTCAGTTCGCGCTTGAGAATTATGCGAATGAATCATAAAATTAGAAGATAAATCCTATTTTATGCCCTTTAATAGAGCTGAAATAAAAGCGAGAATTGATGGGGACGATCTTGTACAAAGTTACGTACATCTAGAAACACAACTACAGCCCAACGGCTTCGACATGACTGCTGGTGAAATCCACAGATACAAGGGAAAAGGCAAGCTTGATTTCTCAAACTCTGAAAGAGAGATACCGGAAACAGAAAAAGTAGACACTGAGAAAAAGAATGAAGCAGATGAATACGGCTGGTGGGACTTAGAGCCTGGAGTCTACAAGGTTGTTATGAATGAAAAAGTTGACATACCGAAGGATGTGACGGCTTTAGCTTTTCCACGCAGCTCTTTACTTAGGATGGGCTGTACGATAGAGAACGCAGTATGGGACTCGGGCTACACAGGTACAGGAAGCTTCATGCTCGAAGTTCACAACCCTGAAGGTGTTGAAATAAAGGAGAATGCTAGAGTGAACCAACTGGTCTTCTTCGAGATGGAGGAGGCTGGAGAAGGATACTCAGGTATCTACCACGAGGGCTGACTGATTTAAATTTTTTACTTGTTTATAACAAATATGGCTGAGGTCGAGTCTGATCTATCCGATTTAGAGGATTTAATCTGGGAAGGCTTCGATATAGTGGGAGATAGACACGGTCATATCAGCTATGATCCTTATTTGAGAGGTCAGGGCGAAATTCTGGATGAAAAGGAGCTTTATGAGTTTCTAAATGAGACGGCAGACTTCTACGATGAGCTTTTAGAGGTAGATTCTTCAGATCTAAGAGAGGATTTTCAAAAGCGTACTGTTTACAATCCTGATAGGAAAGAGGGATTGAAGTTAATGATGGATCCTCCAGGTCAACGAGTTGAACTTGGCGGCGAGGAGAGAAACCTTTTTCCAATGATTTACGGGGGTTTAACTGGAGCCACTATTATCGGTTCGTTTACTTTTGCGCCCTTGGCTGCATTGATAGGAGCCTCTGCCGGATATACGATGCATAAAGTGAAGAATCAAGGCGAAGATGCTATTGAAGGGGTGAGCGGTTCTTACTTTAGAGATACCGGTACTATCGGAATAAGTATGGGGGAGAAAAGAGAGTCGGATGCGTATAGGAAAGTAACATCAGAGCTTTTGCACGCTTTTCAGGATGACTTTGATTCGCCTACCTACGACCATCCAACGCTTAAGGAGGGAATGGATGTGGGAGTAAGTAACTTGGTCTGCCACCATTTCGATCAAAAAGATAAGTATGACCATATAGACTGGGGTTGGCAGAGAGATCAGCAATGGATTTACTCTCTTCTACATGCTTGGGGGAGTCTCAACCGCCCTGAAACACCCGGTATGGATATTGGATCTTTCAGCAGTTTCTTTGAAGATGTGGGACTGAACTCTGAACATGTGAATGAGATGCTTAGGGAGTTTCAGAACCATCATCATGGTCACTCTAAAAACCTGAGTGAGTATTTTGTGGGTGCAGCAGGTTTGTTTGTTGCCGAGTCAAAATATGGGGATGATGTCTATTCTGACGTTTTCCATGGGAATTATGATCTTCTTCCGAGCTGGGTCGAGGAATACAGCGAGTTTGTCAATGATAATGATTATTAAGAATCGGTTTTGAAAGCAGAACTATTCAATGATGAGGTACTGACATCGTCTGATGCCCGACCTAAAGGGCAAATGATGACACACGAACACCTCTGAGAATGATTTAACTATTTCTAAAAGAAAGAAGCTTCGAAATCGTTTCTCTAACAGTGCTGTTTAATTCGTAAAGTTTCTCTACCACAAATCCGTGATCTTTATCATTCACCACGTTCTGTTTCCAGGTTCCTTTCCTAAACCATAGGAATGCTATCAAACCGCCCAGTACGTTTGAGGCTGCAAACGCCATCCAGACACCTTCCGGTCCGAAGAGACCGGATCCGAAGAAGGCTAAAGGTACGCGTGTAAGCCCGAGGAATGAAATTGATATGGCTGCTGCGATCAATGTCTTGCCTGAGCCTCTGAAACCTCCTGAAAAGGCTCTTATAACTCCTATAAAGCCGAAAGTAAATGAAACGTATCTTAGGAACTCTGTTCCTACATTCAGTACTTCAGGTTTATCTGCAAACACTCCTGCTATCGGCTCGGCGAAGATAAACGTTATTGATCCTACAAGAGTCAATAGGATGAACATGAACTTTGCTGCAATATAGTTGGTTTTCTCAGCTCTTCCATATTTTTCTACTCCGACGTTTTGACCGGTCATGGTTTCAACGCCTTTACCTATGGCTATTGCAGGGAGAAATATCATCGAGAAAATCCTTATGGAGATTCCGAATCCTGCCACTACTGCCGTCGAAAATGTTCCGACAATTGCAAGCACGAGATTTACCGATATTGATCTTCCTACGCCATCAATTGAGGCGGGAATTCCTATGCCAAGCATCTTTTTCAGGAATCCTCTATCAGGTACCATGTTCCGCCACGATATTTTTACGCCTCTTTTACCCGAAAAGAGAATTGCTATTCCTGCGAGGAACGCCAGTCCTCTGCAGAAGATGGTTGCGTAGGCAGCGCCTTCTATACCCATCTTCGGGAAAATCCACCAGCCAAAAATTAGGAACGGATCTAGAACTATGTTTAATGCGACAGAGCCTAGCATGAGCAGCATAGGTGTTATAGTGTCGCCGTAACCTCTCATCAAAGCTATGAACATTGAGAAGCCGAAAAGGAAAACAAGTCCGAGTGTAATTACCTGCATGTAACTGCTTGCTAGAGGTACAACATCGGGTTTTGCGCCAAGAAGCTTCACTATCTCTTCTACAAGGAAAAAACCGATTGTTCCTAAGGTGATGGCTGCTATTGATCCGAAAGTAATAGTCTGAGATGCTGCCTTGTCAACCATTTCTCTATTTTTCCTTCCTTCATACTGCGCGACCAGAACACTTCCTGCGACAGCTAGTCCAAGTCCTAACGATATGAAAAAGAAGACCAGAGGGAAACCGAATGTGATGGCTGCCAATGAGTTCTTACCTACTTCTCCGGCAAGTTGAGCCACCCAGAAAGTGTCTGCTATGTTGTAAGCAGTTCTTAACAGATTGATTATCACGATTGGAAGGGATAGGTAGAACAGGTCTTTCCAGATCGTGCCTGTAGTAAGCTCTAGATCTTCTTTGTCCTTAAACAGCTTTTGAAGTATCACAAAGAAAATCTTGGAACCAGTTTTTTAAGACGTCAAGTTTCCAAACTGAAAGTTATCTTTAATAACTGGCTTGGAAAAGTTTGGAACAGAGATGTCGAACGAACGAGAAGAGCTTTATGTGAGAGTCGACGGATACAGAGTACTTCTACAAGACCTAGAGGCGGTAAACCAGATAATCGAAAATATCCATGAAGCCTCAGAAGTTCTCTCACAGGTAAGAGATGTCAAAGAAAAGTCAATCGATACGATCTACGAGAACATCGATCGTCTGAACGAGAAGCTTGAAGACATCGAGATGGAGATGCCGGAAGTCGATGGCGCACCAACAGTAGAGTACGCTCCCGAAAATCATGAAGAGCCTGACCGTATTGATGACTCGGTACAGGAACTTCACTCTGAACTAGAGAATCTTCAAAGCGAGCTTAGTGACTTAGGAAACTAGAAATCGCTTCAATCGAGCCGTCCATAATCATTTACTACGTTCTCTAATTCCTCTGTATAAAGCTTCTCGGTAGTATTTCCACCCTTTCTGTAATTCTGCATGTTTCATCCCCTTGAGATCTTCGAAGATCTGGTTGTTACTCTCTAAGTCGTTTGCTACGACTTCTAGAGCCTCCTCGGTCAAAGATGGGTTAATGAAGTCTAGTTCATCCAAACCTAAGCTGCCGTCTTCTGATCTTCGTTCCAATACTTATTCTGCGTAGAGGCATCCTATTGTGTGTGCCGCTGGCTCCGAATATAGGCTTGATAGTTCTCCGCTTCTAACTCTCACGAATATCACGTTAAATGCCGGGGACAAGATTTGAACTTGCGAACCCCTAAGGGAGCAGATCTTGAGTCTGCCGCTTCTAACCCTCATAGAGTCCTCCGAAAAGGGCTCTGTAGAGATTGGCCACTTAGCTACCCCGGCAAATGTTTACGCTCTTTTTGTGAAAACCAAGCTCCTTCCTGTAAGGGAAGACCTCTTGATAAACCCTGGGTCGTGAAATCTTTTGAATCCATTCTCTTATTAGACGCGAAGCTGAAAACAGTTATATGAAGTTCTCCGAACTTGTCGAAAAGACAATTTTCAAGATTATCCCATCAAAAGGAAAAAGTCAGGAACAAGGTGATAAGGTCCCGGTTTTCGAACTAGAGAATCAAGAAGGGAAAAAAGTAAGTTCGGATCAAATCGAAAATGCTTTAATTTATTTCTACCCGAAGGCAGGAACTTCAGGTTGTACAGAACAGGCGTGCGACCTCCGTGACAACATAAAGAGGCTTGAGGAGCTAGATCTCAATGTCTACGGTATTAGTGTCAACTCTGTTGATGAACAGAAAGAGTTTCACGAAAATCAGGAGCTTAACTTCGATCTTCTTGCCGATGAAAATGGCGAGGTGGCGGAGAAGTTCGGTGTGTTGACTGAAGCAGGTGTCTCGGAGAGAACGAGTTTTCTTGTTAGAGATGGAAAGATAGAACGGATTTTCCGGAAAGTAAGTCCTTCAGAGCACGTCCAAAAAGTACTTAAGTCAATAGAGAATTAGTAAAGGGAGAAAGAAAGAAATTTTACTCGAGGAGCTCTGTCTTCCTGACTTCAAGCTCTCTGAAAGGATAGATCTTGTTGATCTCTTCTCTCAGCTCGTCCTGAAGGTTGTCGAGGAAGATGTTCTCCATCAATTCGTTGTAGCTCTGTTCGGAAGCTCTTTCCTCGATAATTTCCTTGATCGTGTTTCTTGCATCGCTGAGTGTCTGTGAGGAAGTTTTCTTGACTGTTGCCCCGACGAGCTTGATTCTTACTGTTCTGTCGTCTGCTGTCTGGAAGTCTTCGACCATGTCCATGCGGTCGCTTCTTTTCCTGATCATTCTGGAAACGAATTCTGAGCTGCATTCCATTCCGTTGATCTCGGAGAATGCTTTGTTTCCTTCGACTTCTGTGACTTTGAATTCGACGTCTACGTAGTATTTGTCTGAATCTTCTAGTAGTTCGGTTAGAGATTCTTTAACCGTTCTTCCGACGACCTGGGACTGCTTCTCTGCCGGTGTCTCCGTTACGGAGTCCTCGGTGAAGATGTCCGGGGTCTGGATCTCGTACCAGTTTTTCTGGATAACTGCCTTGGCCATACCCCGAATCACGAATCAAAACTTTATAAACGGTAGGCTGTATAGGATTGAACCGAGTTCTTCTAACTTTCTGACATCTTTTCAAGCATATTACTCTGGCGTTTTATGTAGCTTCTATACCTGTCTATTTCGTCCTGCTTTTCTGATTTCGAGATTCGTTGAAGACACCAAACTATGTTGAAGATATGTCTGATCTGTTTCGCGGCATCAACTTTTTCATCAAAACCTTCTTTCCGATCTAATTTTTCTTTGTATTTTCGCCTGATCGCTTCCCTTTTCTCTTTATTAAGTTGGCTGTGCGCAAGTATTATGCCTAGATCTGAGTAAGGGTTTTGATTGAAACCGGAGAACTCCCAATCGATAAAGAAGAAATTATTACCGGTTCTCCTTGTGCTGTTGGAAAGATCTGAGTGAGTTAGAAAAGCACTTCCCGGGGTTTCGGTTTGTAAATCTTTTTCTAGATAGTCTAGTCTATTCTTCAGAAGTTCGATCAAACCGTTGGATTCTGATAGTGACTCAACATCCTCACGTAACTCGTTGAGGTTCTCTCCAGGAGTTCTAGGCTCTTCATAATCGAGACCTTTTCTCTCGCAGTAATCCTTGTATTCGCTGAATTTCAGTCTGTTAATGCTTAGAAGTTTTTTTGTCCATTCATCTAGGTCGGGCTGATTCAGGTGACCGATTTCAACATCTTTCTGACCGACAAAAGTTATTATGTGGATTTCTCGGTCAGTATCGTAGCTTACTGATCGAGGAACACTTTCAATCTCTTTGAATTCTAGAAATTTCAGGATATTTCTCTCGTTCTCGAGGCTTTTATCCTCTGAAATTTGTTTTTTCCTTCGCAGAACGTATTTGTTGTTTGAAGACTCGAAAATGTAGTTGTGGTTGTTATCGCCAGTCTTTTTCCTTAGAATATTACAACTGTCAAACTCGCCTTGACTTCTCAAATACTCTCTGGCAGATCTAAGATCCATCCTATCAATAACAACTTGTTATTCCCTTTTAATCAGTTTGAAACCTCTTCTAGGACACCTTCCCGTACTTTCTCAATAAACTCTTCTTTCTTCTCACGTGGGAATTTGGCGCCTGCCGCGACGTTGTGACCGCCACCTTCGCCATCAATCTCCTCGCAGATCTCTTCAATTATTTCACCAAGGTTCAAACCGTTCTCGACAGCATCCTTGTCCGCACGTGAAGAAGCCTTTATTTTGTCTTTTTCGGACTCAGCTACTCCCAGAATTACGGGAACGTCCGAGAAAAAGCCGTTACTCATTGTTATTGTTGTGACGGTTCCGATAAAGTCGTCTTCTACTTCATCTTTTCCATCGATTATGCCGATTCCGTCTTCGTAGATAACTTCTGTATCATCTTTGTTCTCTTCCACATAGCCTAGTGCGGAGCTTATCTCCCGGCTGTACTTTCTTGATATCTTTCCGGCGAGCTCTAAGTCTTGTTCGAGAAGTATTTTCACGCCGGTCTTCGGTTCACCAAGCCTCCCGCATGCGTTAATAATGGTGGAAAATTCGTCGATCCCATGACTGTTATTCAGGACGTAGATGTTCTGCATCAGCTCCTGGGCAGGATAGCCGTGTTTGATCATTCCGCTGATCAATTTTTTCTCTTCCTCTTCGGAGAGATCTTCCAGAGTTCTGAAGTCTCCATCCTCTCTAATCTCTACGCCGCAGCTTTTGACGAACTGTATAGCGCCAGACTCGTTGTTGGTAATTCCTTCAAGATGAGGATCGGAAGTATACATCAACGACTTGTGAAGTGGTTTGGTGCTTCTTCCGTAGAGATCTAGACCCTGCCGTTTCTCTATCAGCTCCCGTTCTTCTGCTCTTTCCAGAAGATCTTTGTTCAACCCCATGAATTCGCCGTCCTGTTTCTGGACATCTCCTGTTGCTCCGATTAGAGCATATTCTACAAGTTCATGGTTTTCTTCCGAGGCTTTCTCGGCCAGCAAGTAGGTCATTCCTGCTGCGGAAATCGCTTCTCCTCCATCATGACCTAAAAAGTGCGGGTTCAAATGAATGAATTCGCCTTCTATCTGGGGTTCGTGGTGGTCGCTGACAATAACTTCTTTGCCTGCTTCTTCAACTATGTGTTCCTGTACGAATTCTGATTGACCGGAACCGATGTCAACAAATAGAATAAGTTCTTCATCTTCTTCAGCTATCCGTTTAACGTCCTCTTCGTAGAGCTGTTTCAGTATTTCGTATTCGAAGTCTTTGCCCATCCGGTCAAGCATTTCGTGTGCGATGGCTGTCGCAGATATGCCGTCAGCGTCGTACTGACCTACCAGTCTAATCTTTCCTTCAAAGTTTTCGAGTTTCTCAACTGCGGGCTCACATTCTTCGAGAATATCTTCAACCATCGCTGGAAAAGTGTAAGATCAGAGCCTATTAAATGGGTTTTGATAGCTCGTGGAAAATAAATTATATTAAGAATATGATTGAGAGAGTTATTCGTCTCTCTCGTATTCCCAGTCTTCGGGAATGTCTCCTTCTTCTCTGTGGTAGGAAGCGATTCTTCTGATCTTTGCCTCTGTAAGTTCGAGGTTTCTCTGTGCGTCCTCGTCCTTAGGGTTCTCGTTTACGTGGTTCTGAATTGATTCAGCTTTTTCTAGAAGGTTCTTCAAGTCCTCTGGAACTTCAAGTTCGAGACCTTCTTCCTCAAGAATTTCTGTAATCTTCATGTCTGTGACTTGTTTGACTGAAGGGATTCCGTACTGGTCTCTCAGCTTCATACCGATCTGTGAAGGATCGTCTCCGTTCCTTCTCAGCTTGACAACAAGGTCTTTGACCTCTTGTTCGTCGTACTCGACCCAGCGCGGGTTTTTCTTGTTAACGGGTTTATCAGAACCTGAAGATCCTCTTCCTTTAGAGTGCATTCGTGACATTATTAATTTTCACCTGATCCGGCTTAGCTCTCACCTCGCCGGTCTTAAACAACGAGTCTCGGTAAAACTTTTTAACTATGGACGGATGTCGCCGACCTTTTATTCGTGAAACCTCCATAGCTATAACATGAAGAAACTCGAAAAACAGATTCTCAAGGCATGGATCCTAGGTTCACTGATCTTTGCGGCTTTTCTCGGCTTCGTAACTGAGATAGCAGCCAGAATAGGTCTTGAAATGCCGTGGCTTGGAGTCGCCGTGTTTGCGGTATCCAGCGTGATTGGAACTGTCTACAGTCTTTACAGGTACAAGAACTGGGGGTACGAGAAAAAAGAAGGTTATCTGTACCTGGAGCACGGTGTTCTGCGGAAGGTGAAGTCCATGGTTCCTCACGTCAGGATACAGCACGTTGACTCTCAGAGAAGCGTTATGGACAGGGTTTTCGGTCTATCAAGTGTTGTGGTTTATACTGCCGGAAGTAGAGGTGCCGATGTGAATATCCCTGGTTTGACGCCTAAGAAGGCGGAAGAGCTTCAATCGTATCTGAGGAAAGTTGCGATAGAGTCTGAAGACGAGGACGCAGTATGAAACTAAGCAAGCTTTCGATACCCTACAAGGCAGCTCAGAAAGCCGGTACGCTCGTGCTAGTACTTGCATTTGGAGGTTCTGCGAGTCTTCAAAGCCTCTTAATTGCTGTGTTTCTTTTTATAGTTCTTGGAACAGCTATTTTGGTTTACGAATATCTTTACTGGCGTAACTACAACTACGAGATTACCGAGGACACCTTTGACATTCGTTCAGGTGTTTTCCAGAAGAGGAAAAGAGAAATTCCGATCCACCGAATACAGAATGTTGATATCAGCAGGAACGTCGTGATAAGACTCTTAGGTCTATCACAGGTGAACCTTGAGACTGCAGGCGGCGGCTCTACAGAAGCATCAATAAAATTTGTAGGGCTTCAGGAGGCAAGGGATATCCAGAAAAAGGTCAGAAGACTGAAGCGCGATGAAAAACAGCAGGTCGATGATGAGGATGAAGAGCTTCTCTTTGAGATGGATATGCGTGAACTGCTCGTTATGTGCGCTTTTTCCGTGAAAGCCCGGGCGATTGTAGGCTTAGGTCTTCTCTTTTCGGTTGCCGGCGGCTTCATGGGTTCGGCAATAGAGGGTACAGGAGTTGGCATAACAGCCGGTCTTTTGATAACTGCAACCTTGTCTGTATTCGCAGTATGGCTATTCAGTGCGGCTTCTAGCTTCATTCAGTACTTTGATTTCAAACTATATAGGAGGGATGACGCATTAGAGTACGAGAGAGGTTTACTAAGTAGATCTAGTGGGAGCATTCCTTTCAAGAAGATTCAAACGGTTTCATTCGAGGAAAACCCCCTAAAACGTATTTTCGGTTATTCGACTGTTAAGATAGAGACTGCAGGTTATTCTGCTGAAACTGCAGCTGAAAAAGGTGCAGAAGCAGCAATACCGCTTGCAAAAAGAGATAGGGCTATAAATCTTGCTAGAAAGATTAGGGGCTACGAAAACTTAGAATTTAAGATGTATGAAATACCGAAAAGAGCTATGCACCGTTACATGGGGAGGTATGCAGTTATCTGGTCTTCAATTATGATTTTAGGCTTTACGTTAAAGTATTTCGCATCCGGAGTCAGACTGATTCTTCCAGGTTTGCTTGTGCTGGTTATACCTCCTGCAGCATACTTCAAATGGAAGAACAGGGGTTTCGGGACAGATGAAGAGTTCTTCTACAGTATGAACGGATTTTGGAACAGAAGAATAACGGTTACTCCGTACTTCAGAGTTCAAAACCTTATGGAATCCCAGAATATCTTCCAGGCTCGTTTCAGGCTTTCCAACCTGACACTTGATACGGCAGGTTCTGGTATTCTCGGCAATAATCCTAAAGCCTTCGATCTAGATGTGAATAAAGCATCTGAGCTAAGGAAATCTGTTTTCGAGAAGTTTGAAAAATCTCTCTACTTGTAGCGTCCCCGTTTCTCTACTTTCTTTAACCAGTTTTGAACCTCTTCTGAGTCTTCATAGCTGCTGTAGCCTTTGAGGAAGCTTTGCCAGGCTTCTTCCGCAACTTCAGGATGTGAGGAGTTTAGAACCTGTTTTAATAGGTGGATATCTACAGCCTTGTCCTCTGTTCTTTCTGATCTGAAGGAGAGACCGAAATCAATAATTGTTGTAGAATTGTCTTTGACGATTACGTTGCTCGTAGTGAGATCGCCGTGGATAATCCCAGTTGAATGAAGAAGTCCTACGTTCTTCCCGAGATCCTTGAAAAGCTTGTTTTCCGAAGCCTTTTCCTTCAAGATCACTCCATCAACTTTCTCCATATCAAGTTCGAAATTACCTGTTTTCTCGACTTCCGGCACGGAGACATTATGGTTCCTGGCTTCTTCGATTAGTCTTGCTTCCGTCTCTGTTCTATCTTTTCTGATTCTATCATCGAGTTCAGGGTGTCTGTATTTCTTCTTCTCTCTTTTCTTTGAGACCTTTTCTCCTATCTTTACTGTGGCTTCGGCGCCTTTTCGCTCACTCATGTTCCTGAAGGTAACGCCTTATCTCTAAAAGGTTTCTTCTTCTCAGCTCCTCCCGGTAGTGCCTGTCCTCGATAACGCCGTTGACGTGTTCAACAAGTTCTTCAGAGGAAAGAATGTCTGGAACATTTACATACAGGGCGCCATCCTCCAGCAATTCTCTGGCTTCTAAGGTGCTCTGTGCTCTCAGAATCTTGTCGGCATCAGTCTCTAGGTCAAGTATTTTCTTTGAAATCCTTCTGAAAGGAATTGTTGATATTACCATTTTCGCACTTCTGGAACTGGCTTTTTTCCATGTCTCTTCGTCCATCACGTCACCAAAAATGTAGTTGTCGTGTTTCTTTGAGAACTCCTCGATCTTCTCAGGGTCATTTTCAATTAACACAAAGCTTTGATCTTCCTGTCTCAATGCTTCTGCAATTTCTCGTCCTTGCGTATCGAAGCCGAGAAGAATCACATGGTCTTCTAGTTTCTCCGGTAGACTTGTTTTCTCGTTGATTTTTCTCGAGTTTACCTCCACAAGCTGCAGATTCGAAACATAGTTGTACAGCTCCTCCTCGTATCTCGAGGTATAGGAAGAGACTATCATGGTTAATGTGGCGGAGAGTATGATCGACTGGAAGATCGCAGGATCTATAGTTCCTGCAATATGGGCTTGGATCGCTATAATTAGAGCGAACTCACTGGTCTGGTCAAGGCTCAAACCGGTCAAGTAGGCGGTTCTCCTATCGTATCCGTTGATAAGGAGTGCTACACCAGTCATTACAGGTTTCAGCAATAGTGTTGTTGAGGTGAGGACGGCTGTGAGGATTAAGGTTTCGAAAGTTGGAACTGCGATCAAAGCTCCCAGGGTAACGAAGAATATTGAGGAGAAAAAGTCTTTCATCGATCCCATAGTGTCTAGGATCTCCATGTTGTGTGGGAACTTTGAGACGGCGAGTCCTGCCGCGAACGAGCCTACAACTAAAGATGAGTTGATGTACTGCGAAGTGCTTATGAAGAGAATTAGAACTGAAAGCGAGAACAGTGTTATGAGTTCTCTTGAGCCTTCAGCAAGTCTAGCGACTTTATCCATGAGGATTTGTCTGATTATGAGGGCGCCGAGGATCGTAACACATAGGTAGGAAAGGTTTAGACCTATACTCTCAACTGTGAAGCCTGAAAGTATAATGGTGATTGCGATCACGGCCACTAAGTCCTGGAAGAGCTGGATAGCTTCTGCCAATCTTCCATGCAGTATGTCGACCCGTACCTCACTCTTGACAAGTTCAAGTCCCACAAGCGAGGAGCTTAACGCTCCGGCTAAACTAAAGTAGAGAGAGTCGGATAGGCTGAAACCGATTCCTTTGGCTACGAGGAACAGCATCGTTCCAACTACAAAGATCTGAATTAAAGCGGTTGAAACTGATTCTTCTCCTACTGCTCTTATCCGACCTAGATCGGATTTAATGCCGAAAACGAAAACTAGGAATGCAATTCCTAATTGTGAGAGTCCTAGTATCTCGGATTGGTTAATGAATGTTCCTACAAAGATCCCTGCAAGAATATAAGCGGGTATTCGCGGGTGTGAAAGTTTTTCAAGTAGGAATATCATTATCGAAGAAGCTACGAACACTGCAGTCAGTATGGTTATTAGTTCAGACATCTTCTCTACCTCCGTACTTAATATGGTTTACATCGTCCTCTATTTCTTTCAAGAAGAGTTCTCTATCCTCCAGGAACAGTTTTACATAGTCGCTCATCTTCTCGCCTGTCAAAATGTTTCTGATGATTACATAGTGGGCTCCCATTTCGTAGAGGTCAGCTGCTTCGTCAACCTCGTCAGCTTTCACGAATACAGTGGTTTCAGGTCTTACGTGTTCAAGTATCTCTCGGTTTACCTCAAATTCTGGTGCAACGCTGACCAGTATCTCTGCATCTTTTAGTCCTGCCGCCCTACGTATCTCGCTGTGTCTGAAATCGCCGTAGATAAACTCGAAGTCCGACTCCGCCAGTTCATCGACTTTTCTGGAACTTCTGTCGACAATCACAACATCTTCGTAATGCCTCTTAAGATCGTCAAGAAGCTTTTCAGTAATCTTATCGTATCCGACAACCACTGCGTGTTCTTCAAGTCTTTCAATACTGACATCTTGTTTGTCTTCTGACTTGAAACGTTCGAGCAGGTGCTCGACAGCCTCAAAGATCTCTTGATTGTAATTAAGCAGATAAGAGGAGATTCCCATGGTTATGACTGCCACTAGGCTGATAAATCCGACTAGTTCGCTTCCAATCAATCCTTCGGAAAGAGCTAAAGCCCCAAGTATAAGCGAGAACTCGCTGATCTGTGTCATGTTAACAGCCGCTTTAAAAGAGGTCTGTGGAGTAAACTTCATCCTGTCAGTTAATAGGAAGATTATCACAAACTTTCCAGCAATCAGAACTGCTGAAGCGATTAAGGCTTCAGTAATATAGGCTGTAAGCTGTCCTGGAACTATTTTTAGACCGAAATTAATGAAGAAAACCGCCATAAAAATGTCTGTCAAAGGTCTAACTCTTTCCTGAAGCTCTCTACTGTAAGGAAGCTGTGCAAGGCTTAAACCCGCAAAGAAAGCTCCAATCTCCATCGAAAGGTTGAGTTGCTGAGCTAAAAATATCAGTGCAAACGCCCAGGCAATTCCGTGGATAAAGAACGAGTGAAGATCTTTGGAAAGTTTTTTGAACGCCTGAGGCAGAAGATACTGAGACGAAAGATAGGAAAGAACGCCGATTACTCCTATCATAACAAAGACCTCGCCAAGTCTTAATATTGCCTGTGTCGGAGAGTTTAGCTGTGTTGAAATAAGTGCGAGTATTATCACGACTGCCACGTCCTGTATAAGCAGTATTCCGACATCGAGCCTTCCAGGAAGTGAAGAAGTTTCATCCTTGTCTGTCAGAAGCTTTACTACTAGTGCGGTGGAGCTGAACATCGAAGCTGCTCCGATGAATATTGATTCAATTAATGTAAATCCTAGCAGAAACCCTGTAATTGCTCCAAGTCCGAAAGTAAGAATCATTTGAAAGATTCCGATTAAGACTGTAGGTCTCAAAACCTCTCTTACCTTCTTAACATCGATCTCAAGACCGATCAAGAACAATAGGAAGACAAGTCCGAGTTCGGATAAAATTTTGGTTAGTTCTGTCTGTGCCAGTATTCCTAGGCCTACAGGTCCTAGAACCATCCCGGCAGCGATGTAGGCTATAATCGTAGGCTGGTGGGTCTTCCTCGCGATAAAGGCGAATACTGTGGCGACCGCCACTGCCATTCCAAAGGTTTCGAAACCTGTCATTCAACTACTTTTTCGATCTCTTTCTTCTTAATAGGTCCCTCTCTATGGATCACGACTTCGCCATCAACGATTTCAGTTATCGTCGAGGTAGGTCCGTCCTCGAGTTTCCCTGTATCAATAACAAAATCAACTTTCTCAAGTAACTTGTCCGAAATATCTTCTATGGAGTAAGAAGTTTCCTCGCCTGAAATGTTGGCGCTTGTCGCAGTGATTGGAATATTTTCAGCTAGCGTCCTTGCAGTCTTACTGGAGGAAACCCTGAAGACAAATTTCTCATTCATGCTGTCCGGGATTCTGTCTTTTTTCTCTGATACCAGTGTTATGGGTCCGGGCATCAACTCCTTAACGATTTTTCTCTCATTATCTGAAAGCTTCGCGTACCTTTCCGCCTGCTCGAGAGAAGACACTATCGCAGTCAGACCTTTCTCTTGGGGTCGCTGTTTCGCTTCGTAAACCTTCTCCACTGCATCAGGGTTTGTTGCGTCCGCGGCTATGCCGTAAGCAGTTTCTGTCGGGAAGACAACAAGACCGCATTCTTCGATCACTTTTCTAGCTTCCTGTAGTTCCATAATTATTCACGTCTCCTACCCAAATTTAATATCGCCTAATGATTTGCTTAACGGGACAGCTCTATAGATGTCATAGAGCGCTTGCGCGTCACGGTCAAGATCATCATAATCCTCCCTTCCATTAACTCCGCTGTAATCGGCAGGGCTGAGCACATCTTTCAGCCCCAGGTTCTCGTTATGGAAATGAATTCTTACCTTCCTGCCATCGCTCCAAGCATCAAAATGATTGCCGGTGTAATGACTGTCGCCGAACGCTGTCTCGGTAGATAAGGTAGGCTGACTATCAAGCCCGTGGATCTGAACTACGTTCTTGCCATCAATAACGTAGCTCTCGACAGGATGTAGCTTTTCTCTGTCAAACTCCTGTGCTTCCTCTAGGCTAAATTCTCCCTCGAGTTCTTGGAGCTGTGAGTCCATCCTGCGTAGTTCCTCATCCCCAAGTCTTACTTCCGAACCTGAAGTATAAGGATTCAGGAGCTTGTAAAGAGGATCTTCTGTATCCAAAGATTCAAGGCTCTCGTAAGGTATTTTGGAGAATCTTTCAGGAGTTTCTCCGCCTTTGAAAATCGTTTCCATATCCTCCGCTATCTGTGACAAAGGAGGTCCTTCTTCGGGATAAATGGCAGCCTCAATTATTCCCTCGTCTTGCTTCAGGTTAATCTCCCAGCCTCCTCCCATTCTTTCGTCTAATGGTGATCCCTTTGAGAGCGTGTCAATTTCGGTTCCTATAGTTGCAGCGCCTAGAACTCCCCCAAGAAAACTTCTGCGACTCTGTTTAAATTTATCATCCTCAACCATCTAGCAACATTCCTCTACTATCTCACTAGGTAAATTTTCTTGTTTTTCTACGCTATTCGTTTTTACTCTAATAATCGTTTTCTGATAACGTCTCAAATGTCTGAAGAGTATCTCTTAGTTCTGTCTCGTCAAGTTCGTGAAGAGATTTCCTAGCCTCTACAACATCTTGTTTATAACCATCTAGTTTCTCAGCTCTTTCATTTGAAATCGTGTAGCTGAACTCCTCGGAACCTATTCTTGCCTCGATTCTTGTATGGTCTGTAGTCCGCACTAAAGAAACGCTGTGCACGTTTCTCTGGTAAGGCTCTAGTAGTCTATCTTTGGCGTCTACTAGTGTTTCATCTTCCTTTAGGCTTCCTTCCGAAAGCTGTTCCAGTTCTTCAGATACGCTTATCCATCCGTCCTCTGTATATGGGGTAGTCTCTATCAGTTCTACAGCTTTGTCTCTGTGTTGGCTTGGAATCAGGTAGCTGAACCGTTCTTCTTCAGTCTCCACTTCTATTGCTGAAGCTGCCGAATCGAAGATATGGCTGTATGAGAACTCAGATATTTCTTCACGTGCAGACATAGTTAGTTGTTATTGAGTAAGAGTTAAAATTCTCGGTTTTACTGCCAGATTACCTCTATCTCATCAGGTCTCCAGTTCGGCATCTTTCCAGAATTCTCCATACTTGTTTTCCTTCCGGCTTTCAGCTCTAGCATTCCTTGGTGGGCAATCATCACTCCGTTGTCCATACAAAACTCTGGTGGCGGAACATAAGCTTTTGCGCCTCGTTGCTCACACATTTTCTCAACCATTTCTCTAAGCCTTGAGTTCATCGCCACTCCGCCAGTCAGGAGCGCTTCATCGCTTCCTTCCTGCGCCATAGCTCTCTCCAGGGCTTCAACCGCTACAGCGTAAGCATGTTCCTGGAATGAGTTTGCGAGTAGTTCATCTTCAAAGTCCCCGACCTTTCTCTGCACCTCTGTTACAAGACCGGAGTAAGAAAGATCCATTCCTTTGATGGGGTAGCTCAGTTCAATTATATCATCTGTCTTTTCTGCAAGCTTTTCTATTTCCGGTCCTCCGGGATGTGGGTAACCGAGAGTACGGGCAAGTTTGTCTAACGCGTTTCCGAGAGCGACGTCCTGCGTCTCTCCGACTATTCGGTAACGACCTTTTCTGAAATCCAGTATCTGAGTGTTGCCACCTGAAACGTAGAGCGTAGTTGGGTTTTCTGCCTCCGTAGTTCTTGTACCGATTGAGATGTGGGCGAGGCAGTGGTTTACACCTATCATAGGAATATCGTGCTTTATTGAAAGTGATCTTGCGATTACTGCGCCAATGTCAAGGCACTGAGGGATTCCGGGTCCCTGAGAATAAGCGATGCCGTCAACTTCTTTGATTTCAATATCTGCTTCCTGCTCTGCGTTGTTTAGTAGTTCGAGTGCGTGCTGGTAGTGATGTTCTGCAGCTTTCCTCGGATGTATTCCGCCTTCCTCGGGTTCGAACATGTCCTTCTGGTTCGCCAGAACTTCATCTTCATCGACGATTCCGATTCCTAAAGTGTGGGCGGTTGACTCTATTCCAAGGACTTTCATATCTAGATGATTGAGGTTTAATTTGAAATAGAAAGGGTTGTGAAACTTATGCTTCTACTGCATCGGTTGAACTCTTCTGATTTCTCAGCTTCTGATCAAGCTTGTAGAGCTGTTTAATTACTTCTGAGTCTTGGTTTAGCTTGTAGAGCTGCGTTTTTCCGTATTTCCGAGATTCTTTTACTGCATTTATCTCTTCGATTTTATCCCATCTTCTGTGTACTGTTGATTCCGCTATTCCTGATGCTTCGGCTAGCTCTTTCTTAGAGTAATCCATAGAGGGGTGTTTCATGAGAATGTCCAGGATCTTCAGTACCGTGGATTCTCCGAACAATTTTCCTAAAGCAGTTTTCTTGGTCATTATGTTTACATTTTGAGCGCGACTGATAATGTTTTGTTGAAAGATGTCTCGACTTTCAAACTTCTACGGACATTTTATGTATGATATCTTCGACTCTAGACAGAAGCTTTCTTCTGAGACATAAATTTTCCCTGAGTTCGGTTTTTCCTCCGAGAAGCTGGAGCTCTCCGTCAGATTCTCCACTTCATCAAAAGCTGGGTCCTTCGAGTCCTCACCGCATTTCTCCGGCTGTTCAGGACACAGAGGGTGGTACGACTCGTACTTCTCGTACCTTAGCTCGGAACCGTTGTCGAGTTCAACTTTATACGCCGTCAGTGTTCCCGTGTTCCCGGCGCCGGTTGTTTCATGAATTCTCTGAACCTCGGCTGGCTCTCTACCTGTCAAGAAGAATCCGATAGCTGTGAAAACCAGAACGATGCCGACACCGATTCCGTCCGGCTTCATCTGAAATCCTGGACGGAAAGATTCATAGAATAACTGAATGAAGGGGGAAGAAAAAAGTTTACGTTGAAATTGATTGAGAGAATTCATCTAGGTTGAGAAAGATAACAACAAAGCCTAAACAATTGTATCTCTAATCGTCAAACGATGGCCAGAAAAACTGTAGTCTGCCGGTTCCAGAAACCAAATAAAAAGAAGCTGGAAGCTGTAGAACGGGAGTATAGGAATACCCAGAAGTATCTTCAAGGGGAAGACGATGTGGATTTGTATTCTGCTACGAAACAGCAGATGGATAGGAGAGCCGGCAATGAAGATAATGAGCAGCCGTTGTTTATCCGCAACGACTCCTTTGAAGTTGTGGAGAGGGATACTGATTTGACGAAATACTGGGTGAGGGTTCCGGTTGCTTCTGTGTATGGGGGAGTTTGGATACCTATACAACCCCACACGGATATTCAAAGTGGTTGGGATATCGGCGATTCTATGATTGTTCGGAAGGATCATGGTTTTGAACTCCACCTTGTTGTCAAAAAAGAAGTAGAAGAACAAGAGGAGTATGATGGAGCTCTGGGCGTGGATTTGGGTTTGAGGAAGTTGGCGACTGCCACGGAATGTTTCTGTGGTTCTGACACGTCCTCAAAAACGCTGTGCCTCGGAAGCTCTGTTGAGAACTACTTTGACAAGTATTTCCACTTACGTAGAAACTGTCGTGATGGTTATGTCCGGAAACGGTGGGATGGAAAAGTAGCAGATAAGACCGAAGACCTCTGCCATCAAATCAGTCGAAAAATCGTAGACCACGCACAAGAAAACAACCTGTTTATCGCAGTAGGAGACCTCGAAGGAATACAGGACAAAGACAGAGGAAAAAGAATGAACAGGAAGCTACATCATTTCCCACACTGGAAACTCCGCAACTACATCAGGTATAAAGCGGATTGGGAGGGAATCAGGGTAGTTGAAGTAGACGAAGCCTACACCAGTCAGACCTGCTCGAGGTGCGGAGAAAAAGGGGAACGGAACAAAGGAAACTTTCAGTGTCCTGAGTGTGACTACGAAACGGATGCAGATAAGAACGCTTCTCATAATATTGGGGAGCGAGGGATTGGAAAGCTGAATGCCTCTTCTGATTCTGAGGGTTGCGTGACACAGCCCTTAGTTTGAATCTATCGTTTGATGACGCAACCTCTGCATAGTCAAGTTGTCGAGACGGATAGAAACCCAAGGAAACGTCGCTAACAAGAAAAATGTGTCAGGAAACCGCCTAAAGGCGGGTGGGATGTCACTCGTGCTTTGTGTAACCACATTTTCCGCAGCTTTTGCGGTCGCCGTGGTCTGCTAGGAAGCTTGAGCATCGAGGACACTTTTCTGTGTCTGTTGTTCCGTCTTCGTCGTACTTCTCCCATCTCTCGACTTTCTCGTGTTTTGCCATTAGTGAATCACTTCTGGCTTTCGAGCCAATCAACTAGGGTTGTACGGTTTTTGTTGTCTTTCTCTGCCTGTACGGCTGCGTCCCAGTCAACGGAGTCCATCGAATTAAACGCGTCCTTCGCGTCTGTAATGGTTCCTGCGACTGCTTCTTCGTAGTCAGCGGAAACTTCTACTTCTTCTCCCTGATCTTCACTAGGGTCTCTTTCGAGTTCTTCGTCGTAGTCGAAGTCATCGTAGACCTTGAGTGTTGCCTTAGAAGTGTTTGAACCGAATCCTGTGTAAACTGATTCGATTTCAACTTTTTCGACATCTAGGTCGTTTTCTGCTGCTACACGGTTTTTAACGTCTTCGTTTGAAGGAGTAGCTTCTCCTTCGTGGTCGATCTCGACCTCTACCTCTCTTCTTTCGAGGAGAGGATTTTCTTTTACAGATACAAGTGTTGAATCCATAGTATGAATTTACCTCGTTCGAATTGCGTAACGTCCTGGTGTCTGGATTTCAAGCTGTTCGGCGATCTCCGAATCCTCGGGATCGTATATTACAACCAGTCCGCTCCAGTTTTCTGATAAATCGTTGTTTTTACATACAGGACACTCGTCTGAATCTTCGACGATCCTGTTACATTCTTTACATGCGCGCTCTGCCATTTTCTATTCCTCCTGTTCTTCCTCTTCTTCGGCTTTTTCTTCCTCGTAAAGCTCTATCCATTCGTCTTTGCCGAGTCCAGGCTGTCTCATCGTCAAGTTGATCTTGTTAGTGTCCTGTTTCTCCATAGAGACTGCGATAATTCGAGCGGTAACCGTATCGTTTACCTGTAGGTTGTGCTGTTCTTCCTCGGATACAAGCATCGAGTTCTCTTCGTCTAGGTTGACGTACTCGTCCATTACCTGGCTGACGTGGCATAGTCCGTCGAAAGGTCCGATTCTGATGAATGCACCGAACTCTGTTATGTCAACTACTTCACCGGTGATAACTTCGTGTAGTTCCGGTTCGAAGACTATTGCGGTGTATTCTACTTCATAGTGGACTCCTGCGTCCTCCGGTTTGATATCACCGCCTTCAATATCTTTTACTTCTTCTATTCCGATTACTACACCGATTTCTTCGTAGATGTTGCCCTCTACCTCGGACTCGAGTCCTGCTTTGACGCTTTCGTCGACGTCCTCACCGAAGTGTTGTGGAGGAACTCTTACCGAGTCCTCGACTGTCAGCCTTTTGTACATCTTTTTTACCTCTAAAACAAATATCGAATGTTTCGCAAGCTTTAAATTGGGTTTGTAAATTTCTAGATTTGGGTTAGTTCTAGTTCCAGGTATCCGTCATCTGCAGGATCTAGGTCTTGCCGCAATCGCATCTTTGTTTTCGGGTCATATCTCCTGTCAATTAATATCTCTTGTTCTCCTGCGGTCACCACCCCTCTATATGTGCCTTCAATTTCTTCGACATTATTTTCAGGTTCTAGTAGGTGGAGAAAGTTGTTCACATTTGGTGCTTTTCGGGCAATAGCTAAAGTAGGTTCAAGCCCAGCTTGCTTGTAGATTCCGGACGCGTCTGTCGCAAGTCTTTGATCCTTCCAGAAATCTACAAGAGTGCCCTCCACCGCAGTTCCTTCTATGTTTAGCTGTCCCGAGAATTCTATCTCAGCTTCGTCAAAAATATATCGACCCTCTGCAGCGTAGTTCATAGAACAAATATTTGTGATTTAAAATTTATTATAGTCTACAGTCTATTTGTTCTTCCTTCCACGACCTCAAGATGGTCATTAGTCCTGATGATTACAACGGGATTACCTTCCTTTCTAATCCTCTGCTTCAACTCCTTGTCGTTGGTAGCCACTAAGTAATCTGAGGAAACATCTAAAAGGAGATCGTCGACAGTTCCTTCTCCTTCAGTCTCCAGAACCTCAATATCAAGCTTCTCAATCAGTGTCTCGACCAAGTCTCCATACTTCCCGCCCTCGATACTCTTAGCCTCCTGAACCGCATCTTCCAAGGTATAGAGCTGGTGGAATGGATAGAGTCGGTCGAACTCGTCCTCCAAGGTCATCGAAAGCTGGAAGGGCGCTACCAAAAAATTGGTGTCAAGCATGATTTTCTCGTCCATATAAACCACTTAATGGTCAAACGTCAAAAAGTCCGGTCCCGAAATAGACTCCATGAATATTGTATCTCTCTGGGATAGCGCTGTAAGTGATTGGGAACTTGAGAGACCGTTCTCAAAGCAACAATACAACCGAGACTACGAGCACTACTCTAAACTAGCAGAGGAGAAAGACGCGAAACTGTTCCTCGCCCACTACACATGGTATAAAGATGGAAGGATGAAGAAAGCCTTTACCTATGAAAACGGTGAGTGGAGGAAAGTAAACGATATTGAAGTTAACGGAGTCTGGGATGCCTTTAAGGTCAACGATGAAACCTTGGAGATAAAGAGGCGGATGGAAGAAAGGCACGTCATAATTAACAGACCTAATGTCGACAGATTGTGTAAAGACAAGCTAGAAACTTACGAAAGATTCAGCAATTTGGTTCCAGAGACTAGGAAAGCCTCAGAAACAAATATTGAGAGAATGATAGAAAAGTATGGTGAAGCTGTCGTGAAACCGAGAGATGACTGGGGTGGAGAAGGGGTACAGATAGTTGAAGATGTTTCCGGATTTAATGATGATTCGGAGGACTGGTTGGTACAGGAGTTCGTTGATGCTTCAGAGGGAATCTCGAAACTTGGAGTAGAAGGAGTACACGATCTCAGGGCCTTAGTCGTAAACGGGGAGGCAGTGACAGGTTTCCTGAGGCAGCCGGACGAAGGCTTCGTCAGCAACGTACATCAGGGAGGGAGTATCGAAGTAGTTGAACTTGAAAACTTTCCTAGTGGGGCGCTGAATATTGTTGAACAGGTTAAGGAAGAGATGTCGGATTTAGAACCTTACTTGATGACTGTAGATATGATATATGATTCAGAGACGGATGAGTTCAGGGTGCTGGAGCTTAACTCTAAACCAGGAATGAGCTTCTACGGAAGAGAGGATATGAAAAAGGCAAAGTCAAGGGTTATGGAAAGGATTGTTGAGTCTTTCAAAAATGCCTAATTTCTCTGTTTCTTCATAGCTCTTTCATGAAGCCTTTCAACCATTAGAAGCATAACATCTCTCCCGATTATTTCGTTCATTTCCTCATTTATCCCGTATGATCCATTTACCTCAAGCACGTAGGCATCTTCTTCTGTCTCGATTACGTCACAGCCGCAAATGTCGAAACCTGTAGCTCTTGCTGCTCTTAATGCAGCTGTCTTCATTTCCTCGGTAAGTTCTGCTTTTTTTCTTTCTCCGCCGCCTGAAATGTTGGAACGCCATTCATCACCGCTGCTTGATCTACTGTAGGCCATAACTTCGTCACCTATAACTATTACTCGGTTATCGGTTCCCGCATGTTCCTTAAAATCCTGTAGACATATTTCTTGCTCGAAAGATTTCATCGTGTCCATAACCGGTTTTAACTCGTTTTCTGAGGAAGCGCGCATCACCCCCTCCCCGCCACCGCCCTTAATGGTCTTCATGATGATCGGGTATCCTAGTGTTTCGGCTGCTTCGACGGCTACATCGGGTGAGAGCGTATAGACGCTGTCCGGTACTTTGATACCTGTCTCGGCAAGAACTTTCATCGAGTAGAACTTGTTTGATTCGTAGCTGTAAGTGTCGTTAGCAGCTTGTGTAACGACTCCTTCTTCGTTTAGGATCTCGACTAGATGTTCTGAGAATAGCATGTCTCTGTCGGAGGTTCTAATGTAGACTGCATCGAATTCCGTCAGATCGACGTCCTTGTAGAGAACTTTCTGCCCCTCATCTGTGTGCACCATCTTTAATCCGTCTACAGGAGCTGCTAATACGGAGTCGAAGATATCTTCGGCTCTCTCCATAAGCAACTGGTGCTGAGTCGATATCTCCCCGTAGATAATGCCTAGTTTCATTTTTCATCCTCCTTCAAAAGATCGGCAACTGTCTCGTACACGTTTTTGCCGCTTGCATCCGAGAAAAGCTGTAGGTCGGGATTAGGATTGATATCGAAGATCTGTTCGCCTCTTAGCTTTACTTCGGCTACAGAGGTCCCTAAGGAGTTCATGCATTCCCTGATTTTTTGTTCCTTTGAGTCTGAAATGTTCGAATATTTAGGGTTTTCATCCTTGAATTTCCAAGAATCGGAGTCGTCTTTTAGTGAAATTATTTCGTCTCCGACCACCAAGCATCGATATTTCTCTCCTTTGTCGTAGTTCTGGAATAGCAGGACGTCAGTCTCATATTCTGTTCCTTCGGCAAAGCTTTGGATGTCCTCAACGGTTTCCAGTTTTCTTATTTCCGTCTCCTCCAGATTCTCGATTTTTCTACCTACTAAAGGAGGTTCGACTTGGTTGTGAACATTTCTGGCAGCCTTTTCGCTTGGTACAACCACGGTATTCGGAGATTTGATATCTCTCTTCTTCAGGACGTAGTATAGGTAATTTTTCTTTGACAAGGTGAAGAAACAGGTTGAGGATATGTTTGTATTAACGCCTTTTTCTTCTGTCATTTCGAGAAGAACTCTTCCGAAGACAGCGTTTTTTGGTCTTATTGTTGCGAAAACTGCGTCGTAGTCTTCAATACTGTTTCCGTTCACTCTTACATCCTTATTTCCTTCGATAACTTCTGGCGCTATACTATCAAGTTTTTTGTGTTCAACATTATCGAAGAAAGGTTCAAATTCTTCTACAGGTTCCTCAGAGATCGTCAGAAGTTTAATTGTGGATCAATCCTCGTTAGGAGACCATAGACGTGTTACATCTCCGTTTTTACGCCATTTCTCCATGTAGCTGGATACTGATTCGGGCATGCTCTCCTGCATAAGTCTTCCTTGTCTCATAATCTTTGTAAGCCTCGATTCCAGAGTCTTCGAAAGCTCATCGTAGTAATTTCTGTCGGAGTAGATCAAATCGTTCTTAATCCTCCAGAATGCTGTTGTTCCCTGAGGTGCGAAGACGTAGTATCCCGAATCGTCAACTATTGCGTCCTGAAGTTTTTCTCTTTCAACATAGTATACTCCGCCATTCTTCACAGGGTCTACAACCAGGACTTCTCTGTTTTCAACTCCTACACATAGAACGAACTGCTTGCCATCTGATTCAGGGAAAATTTCACTTTTCTCTATCTCCGTTGAAGCAAGTCCGCCATCATTGAACCAGGTCTTAAGTTCGGCGGAAAGATCAGTTATCTTTTCTTTTTCTATAAATGCAGTTTTTACCTCAGACTCGGTGACCTGTCTTACCGTCTCATATATTTCTTCGGGACTTGATTCTTCCAGTTTCTCATCTATTTCTTCCTGAGTGGATCGGTAGCCAAAGATTTCTAGTGCCATAACTATCGAGGCTGCTCCGCTTGTCTCAGGCTTTTCAGCCACGAAATATTCCTTTATATCTTCAAGTGTTTCAAGGTCGCTCTGGGTTCTCTTGAACGCCATCTTTGAATCCATCATTTTCTGGTTAGGAACAACTATTGTCCGTCCATCCATGGTGTTGAGGCTTGTACTGAAAAGTGATACTTTCTGAACTTCTGCGATTTCGTCTTCTATCTCGGCTTCTTCGCCAGGTCTGACGTTCCTTGTGTTTTTGAGGTAGATTCCTGCTGCGTAGTTTTCGAAAAGATCCTTAAAGCCGTAGAACACTAGTCCTGCGACAAGGAATGCTACTGCCCAAGATGAGGCAGTGACAAGCTCGTCGACAAACGTACTGCCGATCCCAAATTCAGCAAGAGCTACCTGCATCAATAACAAGTATAGGAATCCTTTGAGTAGTCCTCCCAGAAGATCTATCGATCCTCCGGAAAGCCCTAGTTCATTCATGTAGCTTTCTGTTCCTAGATTCTTCAGTAGTTCTCTTCCCAGTCTCGTCGATAGATTGATCGCGATGAAGCCAAGTACGGCTACCATTATCGCAGATATTACTCTAGGTACGTAGCTGGCAAGGCTTGAAAGAACATTGGCGGATAAACCGGTATTTATGTAGAGTAATGCTAATAGAAGAACTCCTGCGTCTAAAATATAAGATAGGTATTCAAGGATCTCGTACCGGTTCTCAACCTCTCTTTTAGTGAGTTCCTGGCTTCTGTTAGCCCAGTATTTTTTACCTAGTATGTTTACCAGCTTTACGCCTAGATGTCCTAGTACAAGAATTAGGAGCGCTACGCCGGTACGTACCAAAGGGTTTTGCCCCATTCCAAAGTCTAGGAGAGAAGCTAGTAACTGAGCCATATAATTAGTTCATCCTCCTTCAGCCTATAAAAAACCGTGTGTCATTCTTTCGACACGATCTCTCCATGGCCGATTAGGCGCCATCTGGAGCCTATCTGGCGGGAGATAGCGACCCTGTCACCTTCTTCTGCGCATACAGGCACTTTGAGGTCTACTTTGATCCTGTCGCCGGCCTGAGTTACGTAACCTGCTGACTTGCTTGTGCCGACGTTGAGCATAAGAGGTTCTTTCTCCTTGATGTTCTCGATCTCCTGCTCGTTCTCAGAACCTACAAGACGGTCCATAAGCTCAACATCTACTGTTATATTGTACGTGACTTCAGGAAGTTCTCCTTCACGTCCCATGATGTTGCCTGAAAGACCATCAGATTTTCCAAGTGAAGGATCTAGCTTTGTTTCTACTGCGAGAAGTCCTCCAGGTTTACCTTTCCCTACAGGATTGCCTCCATGGAAAATGTTGGAAACCTCGGTCTTTACAGGCTCCCATTCGTCTTCGGCGACTTTTACGCCAGGACGGATCTCGACTTTCTCGCCCTTCTCCAGCTCGCCTTTAGTCAGGGAGCCTCCGACAACGCCTCCTTTTATCTCGGAGATCTCGCTTCCTGGCTTGTTGATGTCGAAAGATCTTGCAAGAAGCATCTTCGGTGCTGCATCATTGTCTCTTTCCGGTGTAGGGATCTCTTCATCAACTGCTTCAAGCAGCGCATCGATGTTAACCTGTTGCTGTGCAGAGACAGGTATAATAGGTGCTTCCTCTGCAACAGAACCTTCTAGGAAGTTCTTGATCTGTTCGTAGTTTTCTCGGGCTTCTTCTTTAGATACTTTGTCTATCTTGTTCTGTACTACTACAATGTTTTCTACTCCTGCGATATCCAGGGCTGCGAGGTGTTCTCTTGTCTGTGGCTGAGGGCAGTCCTCATCTGCGGCTACAAGAAGGATTGCGCCGTCCATAATCGCTGCTCCTGAAAGAACGTTTGCCATCAGGGTCTCGTGTCCTGGTGCATCGACAAGCGAAACAGTTCTCTCAATTTTGCCGTCTCCATCTACGTTCAGCTCACCATCATCATTATAGTATGTGATGTCGGCGTAGCCGAGCTTGATGGTGATGCCTCTCTTCAATTCTTCTGAGTGTTCGTCAGTCCATTTGCCTGAGAGGGCGTTTGTTAGGGTTGTCTTTCCGTGGTCTACGTGACCTACGAGCCCGATGTTTACCTCGGGTATTTTATCTGTCATAATATAATTTCATCCTCCGGAACCTTGATAGTTCTTTCTTCGTTCGAAAGTTGGTATTTTTTGGCGAAGGAGAATGAAAATCTCTCCTCCACTGTGTACTGATTGTCTCGATAACTTACTTCTTCTCCTTCTTGAAACCTAAAACCTCTTAGAGACTCGGTATAAGATTCGACTTCCTGTTTGTAAGGAAGTGAATCTGCCTTTTTCTCCAGCTTGTTTACTTTTCTATGGAGTTTCCGAGTCCAGGGTTCGTGAGTCATTCCTCGTCTTCTGAGAGAAGTTCTTCGATCGATTCAGATCCTTCATCGACAACTGTCGTGTTAAGCTGCTCGATCGCATCCGATACAGTATTTCCTCTTACTGACTTTCTCTTTCTTTCTCCTTTCTCTTCTGCGTCGATCCCTGCACCTGAGTCGAGAAGGATTCTACGTCTTCCTGTGCCTTCGATCGATTTTCTCATAGGGAAGCCTTGCTTGTCGCTTCCGCCGGTAATTTCAAGTTCGTATCCTTCGAGACCGATGATTCCGCCGTCAAAGGTTTCGCCAATCTGTTTTCCTGCGAGTTTGGAAGATTCTTCGGTTTCGACTTGATGTGTATTTCCGTCGTTGTCTCCGACTGTAACTTTCATTATTTGTTCACCTTTGCTCAGTTCGGTTAGTTCCGAGCATCAATAACCGGTCTTCTAAGCTTTAAATATGAACACTTTTTATTCAGGCCATCGGAAATACGGTTTATGAGGAGTTCAGTTATAGATGATATTGTCGGAAGCTTCCTGAAGATATACTCTTTAGTGCTCCTCGTACCGTTTTTTGTCGGAATCTACTTCATGGACTCTATTTTGACAGTTACAGGATTTGGTCTTGCATCTCTGGTTTCTTTCACACTAGGTTATGGGCTTTCCGGTTCTACCAAGAAACCTACTGTTTCCGAAGCCATGTTCGCTACAGTACTTGGATGGATACTGGCTATCATACTGGGGGCGATACCTTTCATGAGCCACGTTCCTATGATCGATGCTATATTCGAGTCAAGTGCAGGTCTTACAACCACAGGAATCTCTATGGTTCTTGAGCCTTCCAGCCTGCCTCAATCACTGCTGTTCTGGAGAGGTTTCTCCCAGTGGATCGGAGGTCTAGGAATACTAACATTCTTTATAGCGGTTGTAAGAGAGTCTGGAGGCGTCACGAGAAGGCTTTACTCCGCAGAGTCGCATAAGACAGATTCTGGCTCTATAAGACCTTCGCTTAAGAAATCAATAGTTGATCTATGGAAGGTTTACGGTTTCATAACTGTTCTTTTCGGAGCTATCTATCTGGGTCTCGATATGTCGATATTTGACTCTTTAATGCACGTCTTCTCAGGTATCTCAACAGGAGGTTTTTCAACACAGGCTTCAAGCATAGGAGGATTCTCTTTAGGCGTCCAGATAGCGACGATTCCGCTAATGTTGCTTGGAGGGATCAACTTCGTCCTGCTATACAAACTTCTGAAGATGGATGTCCGCCCTCTTATCGGTAGTTCGGAGTTCAAGATGTACGTTATGATCTTTCTCGGAGTCGCTCTGATGACTTCTACAGAACTATTCGTTACCGGAGGGAACTTAGTTGTTTCGATCTTTGAGGGAAGCTTCAAATCAGCCGCAGTGATTTCATCGACAGGGTACTCTACCTTTTCTATCACATCGCTTTCCGTAGCTTTACAGGTTGTTTTCCTCGCAGTTATGTTTGTCGGAGGATCTTTAGGTTCAACATCAGGAGGATGGAAAGTCTTCAGACTAAAGACGATGTACGAAGCTTTGAAGGTCAGGTTAAGAGGTTACAAGCTTCCAGAATCTGCTATAAACAAGGTCAAGATAGATGGAGAGATTGTAAATAATTCAACGGTTAGAACGATCTCGGTTCTATTCTTTACGTGGATTTCGATGATATTTGTCTCAAGCGTTCTGGTTTTGGTTGCGGATGGAACAAGCTTCATGGCTGCGCTTTCAGGCTCTATTTCAGCTGCTGGAAACATGGGTCCGGTGTACATGTCGGGGAACGAGATGCTTGCTCTTTCCGGTTTCACAAAGATTCTCTGGAGCTTCCTGATGCTTGCCGGTCGTTTGGAGATGCTTCCTCTGCTGGCAATATTTAATAGGGAGCTTTTCGAAGGTTCTAAATAATATGTATGTAGTAATCGCAGGAATCACGACGCTGGGAAGAAAGCTGGTTGAAGAGCTTGAAGACAATCATGACATAGTCGTGATCGATGAAGACCAGGACAGATGTGAAAGACTTTACTCTTCATCTGGTGCGACAGTGATCAACAAATCTCCATCGAATATTACAGCTCTGGAGGATGCGGGAGTTACGAAAGCAGATGTACTAATATCTGCTCTGGATGATGATAACAGCAACATGGTTGTATGCTCGCTTGCGAAGAAATATGGTGTACCTAAAGTTGTTTCAAGAGTGGAAAATGATGAGTATCTTGAGGCATTCGAGATAGTGGGAGCTGAACCTATCGCCCACACAGATATCTTACTATCCGAGTTCTTGTCTTACGTAGAACATCCGTATTTGTTGAAGCTTGCGAACCTTTCGAATAATCGTGAGATCTTGAAAGCTTCGATCAAAGAAGGTTCGGGTCTCGAAGGAAGGACTCCTAAAGAAATGCAGCAGGACGATAAGTTTCCTGACCGTTTTAAAGTAGTTTCAGTTCTACAGGACGATAAAACTATCTCCGACGACCTGAATATCCAGTTGAATCAGGAGGACAAGATGATTATGATAGGTCCTTCGGATATGACGGACAAACTTGATCGGTATTTCCAGAAACAGTGAAAGAATTCTTAATCTTTCTCTCTAACTATCTTCCGTGACAGCTGTAGTCTGGATTCGACGAAGTTTGAGAGAGTATGATAACACTGCTTTAGTTGAAGCTTCGAAAGAACATGAAGAGTTAATACCGTTCTACGTTGTGGACGACGATTACTTCTCAAACGCCGAGCTAGGCTATCCCCGTGTTAAGTTCTGGCATGATTCCTTAGTCGAACTCAAAGAAGGTATGAAAGAGGAAGGAAAGGATCTGATAGTTAGGAAGGGAAGACCGATCGAGCAGCTGAAAAACATAGTTGAGGAGACGGATCCTGATGAGGTTTACTATAACCGGGATTATTCGCCGTACTCGAAAAAAAGAGATAGCAGGGCTGAGGAAGAGCTTGAAGTACCCGTTAATTCGTTTAAAGACATCGTGATGTTTGAGAAGGAGGAAATTCTTACTAATTCAGGAACGCCTTACAAGGTTTACAGTTATTACGCGAAGAAATGGTTTGATAAAAAGAAGCGTAGACCGGGAAAACCTGAAGATTATACTGTTCCAGAGCTTGGGTCGGATGAAATTCCTTCCGTGAATGATTTAGGCTACGAAAAACCTGAAGAAATGAATTGGTACTGGAATCCGGGTAGAGAAGGCGGCAAAAAGAGGTTAGAGGAGTTCAAGGATAAGATCTGGAACTATGATGAGAACCGGGATTATGCCTGGAAAGACTCGACTTCAAAACTTTCTCCGCACCTGAAGTTTGGAACTGTCTCGATCAGAGAGGTTTTCTGGGAGGCTGAACGTATCAAAGCCCGGAAACCCGATATGGATGCTGAAGGAATAAAGACATGGCAGGAGGAACTGGCTTGGCGCGACTTCTACTTCCAAGTCATGTGGAACTTTCCGTACTGTGTCGAAAAACCTTTCCTCGAACAGTACGAAGATCTGGAATGGAGATCTAAAGAAGAGGCAAGCGAGGAATGGGAGCGTTTTATCGAAGGCAGAACTGGTTATCCGTTTGTAGATGCTGGTATGCGCCAACTGAAAGAGGAGGGTTGGATGCATAACAGATTGAGAATGGTTGTAACCAGTTTTGCCTGTAAGGACCTTTGGCTTGACTGGAAAGACATTCATTCTTACTTTAAGAGGATGTTCGTTGACGCTGAACTCTCAGCCATGATAGGTGGGATACAATGGGCATACTCAATAGGTACTGACGCTCAACCATACTTCCGAGTTTTCAACCCACGTAGTCAGAGCGAAAGCTATGATCCGGATGGAGAATACATCCGGGAATACGTTCCGGAGTTAGAGGATGTTCCTGATAAGTACATCCATAACCCGCAGAAGATGCCTAAGACCGCACAGCATGATGCGGACTGTATTGTTGGAGAGGATTACCCTGAACCCATCGTAGATCATGATGATTGTAGGAAGGAGGCTGTATCGAGGTTCGAAAAGGTAAGAGAAGATGAAGATGATTAAGGCAGCTAAATCAAGATTTTCTAAGCTTTCAGCAAGTTTGGTCCTGGTTTTTCTAGGCTTTGCAATATCATTTGTTTTAGAGGGTTACATGACCCTGCTTCCTGGATTTTTAATGAGCGTTCCGGCTATTCTGCTTGTATCAAGTTCGAGAACTGATAGTGTGAAAAGCGCGGTCGCCGGATTTCTCTTCGGATCATGGTTCATGCTGGTCCTTGTGAGGGTCACTGCGCCCGTTCTCGTGGCTTTATTCATCTGCTTTTTCTACTTCATGTTCCGAGCCGATCAGATGATTCTACTTGAACTCTATGAGACAGGGAACGTAGGTCTAAAATCCGAGGAAAACCGGGAGAAATAACTGGAAGCCGAAAAATTTACTTAAACATTCATCTCTAACCCATGTTTAGTGATACACTATCAGTCGCGGCAAGCTTAAAGCCGGAGCACTCGCAATCTTTGCAACCCTTTTTATAGTACATGCAGCCGCAGTGGAATGGAACGACCCTTCCTCAGACGGAGACTTTGACTCGGATGTCTTTCTATCTGTAGATCCCTCGTCCGACAGCAACGTCCATAATGTCACGCTGTACGTGCAAGGTCCGGATCAGGATTCCTTCGCCTATACTGATGAAATGACGCAAGGTGATGGAACAAATAATTACACTACGACACTAGGAAAAGATCAGCTCTCGGGCACGCATGGAGATTATGATGTGAAAGCTGCTGTATACAACGCATCCGATGAAACAGCTCCCGAAACGGAAACAGATACTCTTACACTAACTCTAGATGGAAAATCTCCGTCCATTAATATAGAGGGGGGCGACTATGTCGCAGACGATCCTACTATCTCTATTGAGCTAAGTGATGAGCATACCGGTGTAGACAGTTTCTCAGTCGATGCTACTGATGATGCTTCAATCGAGGATAACGGAGACTTTGATTCCTGCGACGCGGATGAAACATGTACGGTTGAGGTTCAGGTCGATACTTCGGATCTGGACTCCGGCGACTCTTTCGATCTTGATGCCGATGCTACTGATGATGTAGGAAACCAAGGTTCGAGCTCGAAGACCTTTGACTTCGACACAGAATATAATGGAGATACTTCACCGTCCTTCGATCCGGAAGAAGGAAATATTCTACTTACAGATGACGATGAGGAGACCTTGGAGATAACGCTTGACGGTCAGGGAGACGACGCAGAAGAGTCTGATATAACCGTCACCTGTTACGATGGTAGTGACGATGAATTTGATTCGGAAACACAAGATGTTGACGAAGAAGATTCGACCACTTTCGACTGTGATGTTGAAGGCGATGAGTACGCTGGATCAACTGAAGATATTTACGTCGAAATGTGCGACGAAGCAGATAACTGTGAGGAGTCGGAAACAAGAACTTACAACTTTGATGCAAACCCTCCAGTTTTAACAGATGTCGAAGCAGCATCAGAGGTCAACTCTTTCAACTCAGACTTCGATGTCAACTTTGAAGTTGCGGATGATGCATCCGGAGTCGAAAGTCTTGAATACTACTTCGATAGCTCGACAGATGAAGGAGACGGAACTTCGATCGATTACTCTGATGATTCATCAAGTTTCGAAGTTGACACATCCGGACTTTCGGAAGGAGATCATACTCTATACCTGAGAGCTAAAGATAATGCTGAAAGATGGAGTGAGCCAGAAACAATAGACTTCAACTTTTATCCTAACGCCGACCCCAAAGTCAGTCTAAGCTCCGATTCAAGTATAGAAGTTGCTGCAGGAAGCTCTAAAACCCTAATAGCGACACTAGAGAACACGGGTAAGTTCTACATAGGTTCTCTAGATTTCTCAGCTTCCTCGCCAGTTTTCAGTGATTCACAGACTATTTCAGACTTTGGTAAAGGCGACACAGCTAATTTGGAACTTGAAATAAATCCAGCTGAACAGGATATCGGAAGCTATGATCTCCAGCTTTCGACCTCAAATCCTTCCAGCTCTAAAACAGTAAATCTGAGAGTAAAGGCTAGCGAGGATCAGAGATCCAGTATTGAATCTGAGTTCCAGAGCCAGCTTTCAAAGTATGAGAGGCTTAAATCCAACATAACAAGCTTAAGAACAAAGGTAGGACAGCAGAAGACCCAAAACCTGAACGCCAACTTCTCAGCTCTAAACGAATCAATTAACAACGCACAAACCGCGATGGATAACGGAGAGTACTACAAGGTGGAGTCCGAGCTTTCAAGTTTGAATGATGAGTACTCGAAAGCATCCCAAACATATCAAACCGTAAAGGAACACTACGATAGTTCTCGCACAGCCATGATGTTCATAGCGCTCTTCGGAATTGTAGTTATCGGAGGTCTAGGTGCAGGAGCGTTCCTTATCTACTCTGATGATTTCGATGTTGGAATCGAACCTGAAGATCTTAAGCAAATCGGTTCGGACGTGGACATGGACTCGGTAGATGAAGTGAAGCAGAAAGTCGAGTCGAAAGTAGAAGACTTGACCGATTCGAATGGTTCAGGAGCCAAATCGGAGGAAGGGGAGTTCGAATGGGATGGGTTTAAAGATGCTTAAAGAGCTCTTTCCGCGTCCTTAAACCTTTCCTTAAATAATCCTTTGTCTCTTGATGTCTTAATAATCTCTCTTATCTCGGATCCAAATTTTTTGTTTTTTGCTGCATTCGATACCGCATCATCCAATATTAAGTTGATTTGTGGATCTGATTTCAGTTTTTTCACAATTTCGGAGTCGGATCGTTTGCCTTTCAAGTACTGTGAAACCGCGGGCTGTGTCACGTCAAGCTTGGCGGCCACTTCTTCCTGTGTGTATCCATAGTCTTTCTGGAGTCTGTCGGCTATGATCTTCCGTATTGCGGGAAGAATATCCTCTGACACGATTTCCGACTCGAACCTCATAGAAAATATAACGGCGTGATAATCTATTAATACTTCTTCCAAAAGAAACATCTCGACAAAATGAGAGATAGAAAAGAGAAGAAGGAAGGGTTGTTATTCGTCAGCCTGGTTGACTTCGCGGGACAGATGTTCAATATCTGAAGCCAGTGCATCAAGCTTTCTGGAGACTCTTTCCTTTTCCTTCATAATGTTCTCGACCTTCTCGTACTTTCTTGCAGCTCTATCAAGATCGTATTTCTCTACATAAGCTGCGTTCGTATCCATCATTTTTTCAATGATCTCGTCAGCGATCTCTCCTAGAAGCAGGTTTAGTCCGTAGTATACCTCGCTTCTTACATACTGACCGTCTTCAGCCTTTTCTCTTACCATCCTCTTTATCCTTGCGTGAGTGAACGGGAGGTCCGAAACTTCAACATCTTCAGGTACGTTTACCATGTTATCACACCCAAAAATTCGCCCTAGAGGCTTTTAAGGGTTTCCGAAACCCGTTTATTTCAGGCTTCCGCATAAGTCTCTATGGAGTTTGAATGTACTGAAAAAGAGTTCAGAGTGTTCGAGAGCCTTGTAGAGGAGGGGTTTAAAGGATCCTTTCCTTACTTCCTTGAACTGGTTTTACTGGGTCTGAAGCCTGCAACAGTTCCTACAGCTTATGAAGAGATTGAGTTTACTGAAAACCAAATCCTGGAGATGGGTCTAGAAATCCGAGTTGTTGAACTTGACTTTGTAGATACCGAAGATTTGCCTGATTATGCCAAGAAGCCGGGAAAAATGTTCTTCGTTGGACGTAAAGAGGATTTGAAGGATCTCAAAAACTCGTACGAGGAGAGGAAAGAGTATCGAAAAGACTTTGGAATAGTTATGGGCTATCCTCGAGAGGATGTTGAATGGTTCGTCAGACGGGAAGAAGTAGCTTATGAGAAGGCTAGATCCGAAATCAAAAACCTGGAAGAGTTACTTGCATTCGTAGGTTACGTACCTAAACCAGAGAAAGAGAGGATAGAGAACGCGAGAAACGCGATGGAGGAATACAAGAAGGCGATCAGGGAAGCTGATAGAAGGTTTGGCTCAACTGTTGGCGGAGAACTACTAGGCTGTCTGAGAGAGAACCAATAACTATAAACCTCGGAACACCACAACAACCGATATGGTAGAACTTGCAACCATCGACTTAACCTTAAGCATTCTCCTGAAGACTATAACGATAGCCTTGCTTGTGATGTTCCTAGTACTTCTCAAGAACCTAGATGAGGCTGTTCAAGGACTTGAACGTTCTATAGAGTCGATGGAGCGCTCGGCAGAAACGGTTGAAGACATAATCGCTATCGCACGACACATCCCGTTCGTAGGTGGTAAACGTGACTAACGACTTCCTAGAAGCAGCAAAGAACTCGAGCGACGAATCCTCTGAAGAAAGGTATGAGAAGGCGAAGAAGAAAGAGGCTGGAACTGACAGGAACATGGCTGAGAAACGTTACGAAGAGCTGAAGGAAGAAGCCAAAGAAGAGATGATGGAGCAGGAACACAATCAGGAGAAAGAAGAGGTAGAGGAAAAAGACAAAGAGGACGAAGAGGACGAAAGCTTCGTCACTTACTAAGCTTTTAATTCGGAGTTACGAACCTATTTTTTATGGAGCTGGACAGGGTACCTGAAGTAGCAAAATATCTATCCTTAGTTTTCCTGTTCGGCTGGATAGGAAGAAGCACGGTCTGGAACTTTCTACCGGTATTCTTCAAAACACATATCGAAAGCGTTTTTCTTATAGGCATAATAACTTCTATACCGCCGATAATAACAGTTTTATTCGATATACCTGCAGGCAACTTGGTTCAGAGAGCAGGCGAGAAAATAGTAGTTTTAATGGGTTTGATAGCAGCAATATTCCCAGCATTTCTTTACATAACAGCTGCTCCAGTACTACTTCTGCTTGGAAAAGTGTTTGAAGGCTTTACGAAAGTCCTAGTTTGGAACGGTAGCTGGAGCCTAACACTAAAGCAATCAGATGACGACGTTGAGTCAGAAACTGTCTCAGTCGTTTTACTTGGCGCAAACCTTGGAGCGGTACTCGGACCTATCTTAGGAGGATACCTAATCGCCTCCGAAGGATTTAGTATAACATTCTACATATGGGCTTTCACCTCAGCTGTTGCGGTACTTGTTTTCTACAGCTACATAGGCGCATCAGCCAAAAAACTCAGGAGCTCGGTCGAAAAACTGGGGCACAGAAAAACTTACTTCGATGACTGGCATCACTTGAGAAACAACTGGAAAGAGTTGAGGTTTGCATTCGGACTTACATTCCTCTACTCGATTATTTTCTCGTTTTACTGGCTGGCTGTACCTCTCTTACTAGACAAGATGGGGGCAGGATTCGAACAGATGGGCATAATCTTCGGTGTGGCGGCTTTACCTAAAGTATTCCAGTTCGTCTTTGGAGGTATCGCCGACCGTTACGGAAAGCTGGAAACTATTTCAGTACTTTCACTCGTGCTTTCACTGACATTGGTTGGTGTTTTCTATGTCCAGAGTTTGATAGCGATTGGCGTTCTCTTCTTTGTAGCAAGAACGTTTTCTTCAGGGATGTCGCCACCGGTACACGCATTTTATGATTCGAAAGTACCTGACGATATAGAAGGAGAGATGACAGGTTTCTTCGAGATGTTCAAACACCTTGGACAGATGCTTGGTCCATTTCTGGCTGGAACAATCGCATCAATATGGAGCGTCAACGCATCCTTCCTAGCAGCCGCAGTTGTTTCTCTTCTCATAGGAGGTCTTTCACTGGTAGCCAGGAGATATTAGATCTTACCTATCTCTGGGAATTTGAATATTCCGGCTTCTCTCGACACCGCAACGGCTTTCAACTTATTTTTGTTTACATGATCTCTCATGATAGGGGAAAGAAGCTGCGATTGCGGTGTTTCATTCACATTTGTTCCGTTGGAGATGCTGGAAAAAGCAGGTAGAACTAGAATCCGTTTATCTTCCATATCGCCGTAAAGAAAACAGGCTACTTTTTCTCTAATACCTATCTCGTCTTCCAGAGCAAGCGCAGGGTGTTCGTGGCCGATAACCACCGTCTCGAAGCTTTCAGCTTCCAGTTCTTCGAGTTCCAGATGACCATGTGTAAAGAGAATGTCGTCTTCTAGATGGTATTCCTGGAGCTCAAGACCGTAGTCCTCTACTGTTTCTTCAAGGAAAGTGTCGTGGTTTCCTTCGATAAGTATTATCTCCTCGAACTCTCTGTCAAGAAAACCGAGAAAGTTCTCTATCTCATCTGTCTCCGAGTAACGTGTCTTGAACTCGTTTTTCAGGTCGCCGTTAACGATTATTCTCGATGCGTCTGTCTCTTCCTTCATCTTCTCTATATCCTTTAACAGTTTCTCAAGCTGATGCTTCGGCACGTAGTTGCCGTCAAAGGTCATCGATCCCTCAAGACCTAAGTGGAGATCTGATATCACTATAAGTTCCAGTTCGGGATGGTAAAGCCCGGGTATGCTGTCAACTGTTTGGAACCCTTCGATCTCCATAAAATCGTTTTTCTGTAAGTCACCTTTTTACCGGTTGACTGCACTCCAGAGATCGAGAAATGATTCGAAGAAATCGTCCTGTGTTGACTTCAGAAGATAGCTGGCGCCGTATTTGTCAGAAAGCTCTTCGATATTGTCAGTATGTTCGTTCAACTGTCTCTTGTATTTTTTCTTCGTTCTCTTGGATAGAAAAGTTCTTAGTTTTGAGGATGATTCAGGATCCTTGAGTATCTTGTCGCCCTTCATCTCTGGATCCATTTCTTCCTCGTCAAGAACGTTTACAAGTATAGTTTCCGAGCCCTTCAAGCGTTCGAGAGCGGATTCAATCTCGTCCAAGTCGGTTAAGAAATCTGATATTATGATCACGACTGATTTGTTTTCAATTCTGTTGCTGTACTCTGTTACGCAACGCTCTACCCTTGATTCCGGAGTCTTCCTCAGCTCGTTTAACGTTTCGACAAGATCTCCTAGGTTGGCGTTCCTTCTTGCGCTTGAGATGTCTGTAACTGTCTCTGAAAATACGGAGAAGCGGAAGCGATCGTTCGTGTTTGAAACCATGTAAGCCATAGCCAGTCCAAGCTTAGAGGCAAAGTCATACTTGTTCACCTCTCCATAATCCATGGAGCTTGAACGATCGACAAGTATGTGGACTGTTACGCTTTTCTCTTCCTCGAAACGTTTAATGAAGAGCTCGTCTGTTCGTGCGTATGCTTTCCAGTCAACTTTTCTGATGTCATCCCCGGCAACGTATTTCTTGTGATCTTCGAAGATCATTCCATGCCCTGTGCTGGATGAGGACTGTTCTCCTTCCTGTATCTCTGTCGAGTTCTTCTTTAAGGCTAGGTTGAACCTGTCGAGCTCCTCTATAAAGTCTGCCTCTATCATAAGGTTTAGACTTCCTCTATTATCTCCTCAATAACGTCGTCGGCGTTTTTGCCTTCTTTCTCCGCCTTGAAGTTCAAACCTAC
The DNA here is from genome assembly GCA_014297435.1 of Candidatus Nanohaloarchaea archaeon. Classification (GTDB taxonomy): domain Archaea; phylum Nanohalarchaeota; class Nanosalinia; order Nanosalinales; family Nanosalinaceae; genus PL-Br10-U2g16. Next base: position 49,403 of record JACOQA010000001.1, read on the forward strand.
TCTGTGCCTTAGAACCGGTTTAGCCATCGAGTTAATATCTTCAGCAGACACATAACTTCTTCCTTCGAGTAAGGCCTTCCCTTTGCCACCAAGCACAAGATTGATCGAAGCCCTTGGTGAGGCGCCGTAGTTAAGGTCTTCGTGCGCACGGGTTGCTGACACAAGCGCCACAGCTCTCTCACGGATATCATCGGCGATCGGAACCTGCCTCACGAACTCCTGGAGTTTGATTAGCGAGGGTTGAGAAAGAACCTGTTCAAGCTTCGGATCGTAGTCAAGTTCGGATGAGAAACGCTTAACGATCTTCTCCTCGTTCTGTTCTTCAGGATAGTCAAGAGAAAGCTTCATCATGAAACGATCCTTCTGTGCCTCTGGAAGAGGATAAGTTCCCTCCTGATCGATAGGGTTCTGCGTGGCTATAAGGAAGAAAGGCTTCTCAAGTTCGTAGCTTTTGTTGCCGGATGTAACCTGTTTCTCTTGCATAGCCTCCAGTAGTGCGGACTGCGTCTTAGGCGTTGCACGGTTGATCTCGTCCGCAAGGATCATGTTGGCGAAAATCGGACCTTTCTGGAACACGAACTCCTTTTCACCTTTCTCGTTCTCGTTAATTATGTCGGTACCTGTGATATCGGAAGGCATTAGATCCGGTGTGTTCTGAATTCTTGAGAAGCTGAGCCCTAGAACTTCGGATAAGGTTGAAACCATTTTTGTCTTGCCAAGTCCTGGATTTGATTCTAGTAGGACGTTACCGTCACATATTATTGATATCAGTACGTTTTCGATTATTTCTTCCTGTCCGACCATTACTTTGCCGGTCTCGTTCATTACTTCTTGGAGCTTTTCGCTTGCCTTCTCATACTTGGTGGCTTCATCCTGCGACTTGAGCTTCATGATATATCGTTTGAAACGGTATCGTTTAAATCGATTGATTTAGTCGAGGGACTTTATCTCCAGGCTGTACTGCTTCGCCAACTCGAGATCTTCCGAAAGCTCCGGTCCGGTAGAGTCTAGCCTTGCAGGTCTGGAAACAGGATTAGCAGAAAGATCGGAACTCTCTGGGTTCCCTGTACCCTCTATAGAATAATTTACGAGCTTTCCTGAAAGCTTGATATCTCTACTTCCCTCAATATTCGATGCGTTCTGCACTTGGAACCTTTGTTCTCTTTCCTTTTCTTGGTTGAGAACGTCATCAATAGGTCCTAGATCGTTGATTAACTCCCCGCTGTCATCCAGTACTTGGAAGTTGGCGATCCCGGATATAACGGTTATGAAGCTGAGGGCGCCGACAGCCAGAATCTTCTGGATAATTCTCTTACTCGGGACAATACTTTCAGAGGTAACGGAACGAGACCTATCCATTAACTCGTCAAAAAGAGCTTGTGAAACAATATTTCGACTATTAAGGTTATCTCTTGCAGTTCTGAGAATTTCTCTTAGCTCCGGGTTTTTCTGCTCGTATATCTCAAGAGTATAGTTTTTAGACCTATAGTAGAAGTCAGCTCCGAAGAAAGCAAGAGATGAAAGCGCTATAACTGCCTTGTTGTCCACGCTTCCTACAAGGCTGAAGTCGAGCAAGAAGAGAACTATGTTAGCTGATAGGAAGAATAAGATAGAGTCTAGACACGCCTGCATCAGGTTTACTTTCAGAAACTCTCTCTTCAACCGCTTGAGGAGTTTTTCAACTCGCATTTTCAGTCCACTTCATGACCCCAGTTCTCACATTCATCTTCTGAGGAGTCAGTAAGGTTTTCCTCGGGAGCGTCCTCACATACCTCACCCAGGCTTTCATTAATCGAAGAAGCTGTTATCTCCAGATCCGTCAGGTTTTCCTCCAGATTCGAGACCTCTGTCTCAAGATCGGACTTATCCGATTCCAGATCTGAAACCTCCGATTCAAGCTCGCCTACCCGTGAACGCAAGTTCTTAGTTTCAGATACGTATGTGTTTACATCCTCCCTTTTCTCGGAAAGCTCTTCTGTAAGATTCTGGTTCTCAGCTCTCAACTGGTTAACTTCACTTTTCTTTTCCTCTAATTGTTGATCAAGTCCCTGTTTCTCCGAGAGTATATCGCTTAACTGTCCCTGCCACAGAACTGATAGTCCTGCAAGCAAAGCAAGTATTAGTACTGTTGACGCAACTAGAAACGGGTTCAATCTTCTTTTTAGCATTGTGTCGCTCATTTTCTACCACTTCTCTTTCTGTAACCAACTTCGGAAAGGAAGACTAATAGAGCCGCGATAATGAAGTAGTCGCCAAGGTTCTTCTGTTTCTGTACCTTTCTGTCCGAGAAGCTCTTCAAGTCCTCCACTATAGATTGTTTCTCGTCGGGCGTATAAACGTTTCCTCCGGTGTTCTGAACCACATCCAAGTTATCCTTGTTTAGACCAACCTGCTTTATCTCAGGATTATAGCTGTAAGCATAGACTTTTTCCTGGAAACTGTGGAATCCTGTTGTTTCGGGTTCGACCTCTGCCGAGTAAAGATCTTCGCCCTGTCTCTTCAATCCATCAACATCGTAAGATGCCTCAATTCTTACTTTTTCGTCGTTATAGCCGTCCTGAACTCTTATCCATTTTTCCTGCTTTCTCTGTGGCTGTCCTACAGCCCAGCTAACTGATCTGGTCGCCATCAAGGGGTCAGAGTTGAGTATTCTTGAGAGGTCCTTGTCTCCTGCGGAGAAAGCCGCGACACGACCCAACCCATATCTCCAGGAGGTTAAAACAGGGCTTCCTGAACTAGATGTTGCGAGAAGGTCTGCACCACTCTTAGGCTTAACAGGATCAAAACCGGTAATCACTCCATTAGGGTTCAATCCTTCCGTAATCATGTGATCTGGATCGGTTACAACGATGCTTTCAGCTTCTTTTGAAGCCCCACCAGCTTTGAAACGGGTTGTCAACCTGTTGTTGTTTTCGGAGCTGAAAGGCATGTACTGGTCGCCGGAACGAGTCAAACTTCTCAAGAAGTCGTCGTTGGGGTTTCCGGTACCTATAATCAGGAGTCTTGAATCCAGACTGTCAACAGCCCTCCGTGTCTTTGCCGGAATGTTCTCGTTTATCTCCTTCGGACTCAACTCTCCAGGAGTTATCCAGATAATGTTTCCTTCTCCCTCCATAACCCGGTCAGCGTACTTGAGACCGTAGTGGTGAGGTGCCCATCCACGGATAGAGTAGTCAGATTCAAGCTGGCTCTTCAATTTAGACCTATGAGTGGAGTCGAGGGCTTTAGGACTGCTGAACTTAACTAGTTGAGGTCCATCAAAGTTCCCTTTGTAAGCTACCGCACCCACCTTGTTGTTTGAAGGAAGACCAACAGGAGGTCGGTGAATCAGCGAGTAGGCAATTCTCAGCGCCTTCTGTGTCGAGTTCTGTGTGCTTATAGAGCCAGAGAAATCGTTTTCTTCCCTATTTTGCAGGTACTGTGATCCACAGAACTCTTGATTTGTGCAGTCGGATGAGGTGTGTGATATGTCAAACACGATCATGATCTTGGAGCCTTTAGACTCCTTAGCCTCTTCCGAGTATCTTGCTGGAAGAACCGAGTTCTGTTCCTCATAGTTGCCTGTATAAACTAATCCGTTTCCTTCAGCTAGGTATCCGCTGATCTCAGACTCATCGAACTGCTTTTTTGCGATAACGGCATAGTATTCGTCCATGTTCTCCGGGAAGCTCGAACGGTACTCGAGACTGTAAAATTTATCGAGTTCATCCGACATACTGCCCTCGTTCCCTAAAACCAGTATATTCGGTTTTTCAACCACTTCAACGGTCTTATAGAACACGTTGTTCGACCCAAATTCATCTTCCGAATCTATAGAAGCCTTAATCCTATGCGATCCTTTCTCATCAAAGCTCCTTGTAAAACTCCATGTGCTGTTGTCAGCTCTTTCCAGATCGGTCTTATCGCCGTCTACTAACACTTCGGGTTTTTGAGGCATAGTTGTTGAGCTCACTTCCACGGTAAAACTGTTTTCTGCTCCAGGAACGGTAGAGCTTGGACCTTGAACTGAAACTGCGGATTCTTCCTCGGAATCGGTTTTCAAAAGGTTTAGACTGGCGTTCTTCCGTCTTATTTCCCTAGCTGTATTTTCTAGCGATGAAGAGGATTGGAGATCGCTGACTAGGAGGTAGGCCTGGTTTTCCTTGATATTCCGTGTCAGACCACTTTTTAGGTCCGAGTTGTTGCCTGATGCTATAATTTTACGATTAACTTTTACGTTCTCTAGGCTTAGATTCTCTTCCTCCATAACCGACATAGAGGTTGAAGAGTCCTCTAAGATTGTTAGTTGTGGTTGCTTGGAGATCTCTTCTTCGCCTGTCACGAATGGTGAAGCTGCGGCAACTGCCAGTAGAATAACTGTTATAGCTTTCGTGACTCCGACTATCTTCTTGAATCGTTCTTCTGCTTTAATTGTTGTAAAAAGCGCCGGCAGGGCTAATAGGCTTAAAGCAAGGAGTAACGGGTTTTGAATTCCTACCATTTTAGCTCACCTATTCTATAAAGGTAAGCCATTTCTGCTGTTACCAGAAGTCCTAGTAACACTGCAACCAGGTTTTGGATATTTTTTTGCTCAGTGCCTTCTTCTACATTACTGCCGGTCTTAGTTTGGATCTGTTCTTCGGAGGATTCGTCCTCGCTTTCGAGATTAGCTGCATAAGTTCTACCGGAGCTATTGTAGAAGCCTGTGTCGTATAGTGTTTTGGTTTCACCCTGTATTTGAAGCTGTTCGCCTGTTTCAACGTTTAATTGGTTGACGGAAGGTTCATCTACAAGCCTGCGGGTTATCTGTTTCCAGAAAACAGGGTAAAGAAAGTCTTTATTGAAGTCACTATCGTCAATATTGTAGAACAGAACTTCGCCCTCTCCGTACTCTGCTTGTACTAATGCGTTTGAGCTAGCTGTAAGGCTTTCACCTCTCGTCCTATTAACCTCGATGACATTTGTAGTGCCTATGTCTATTCTACGAGGTTTTCTGATTTCAACATTCATATCTCGTGCTTCCCCGGTTTTTTCAACAGGAACTGAGTCCATGCCTGTTTCAATACCTGTTTCAGCAAAGGCTATCATGGCTTTACCAGATTTTGTCTGTGACTCTATTTCTGACACCGTCTCTGAAAGTAAATTGTCTGACTCGCCGATTATGTAGATGTCGGAATCAAGTTCCTGCTCGACTGGCGGCGTCAATTTTTCGAATTCAGTGAAATCAATCAAGTCGAAAGCCTTCCTCATGTAAGGATTTTCCTCTTCCGAAATCAAGGTCACCTTATAGTCGTTCTGTTCCGGATAGAAGAAGTAGGCTTCGTTATCAGCTTCAAGATCATCTGAAGGTAAGGAAAATCGATTCTTGCCTTCGTTTAAATCGAATTTAACTGTTGCTACTGCATTAGACTCTACTGTAACATCCTTTATAGTTTCTCCATGTTCTACCGGCAGCTTTCTCGTCGAATTCGCAAAGTTTTTCACATCTATTGAAGCTTGACCTTCCTGGCTACCAACACTCACTATACCCCAAGAGTTTGAAGTTTTCGCTTCGTAGGTTTTTACTGTTCTTCCGCTATCTCTTAACTGTTCTACTATCTCGGATGCATCTCTACTGTTGACTGTCTGGTCAAGATCGCTTGCGATTATAATAGGTCCTGAGTATCTGGATGCGACCTGTAGAGCGTTCGATATATCGGTCTCGGTCTCGGTGGCTTCGAGCTGATCTATTTTTGAGCTTGTCTGCGATCTATGTGCATTCTCTAGCGGTATATCGGTAGTTTCAGCGACTGTGAGAAGCGTGTTTTCAGGTCCTAGATTCGATTTTGCAAAACTTTTCACGTCTTCAACTTCGTCAGTTATGCTTGCCGATCTATCCATAACTATTACTGCTCTGTCCGAGTTCGCTGGTGCATCAAGAAAAGGATCTGCTATCGCCGCAGCCATCCCAAGCACTAGAAGTATGTGGAATAGCAGCAAAAAGTTTCTTAGGAATGTTCTGAGAGCTGTTCTTGCTTTTCCTGACTTCCTGTTCTTCATGAAAAACATTATAGACGGCATTACTTCTTCGTCCGGCTTTTTCTTCACTAAATAGAATATTATCAGCGGGATAAGAGCTAGAGCTGCCAGAAATCCTTCCGGCTGAAGGAAGTAACCGCTCAAGAATTGCTGTCCCGGGAATGCCATCATCTAATAATTGAGCAGGGGGTTATAAACAAGTTTTACCAGTCCAGCGTTACTTTTCCTCAATCCTCTCCATCACCTGTTCATGAAGGTTCTGAAGCCTCTCCTTCTTATCCTCCATCTTAACCACATCAGTTGAGCCTTGGAGCAGCAGGTTATGGGAGAATGGCGAGGGTATATCCGAATCTATAACCTCGAAACTTATGTCTCCGCCGTCAATCTTTTCCACAACCTCTTTGGTATGCTTGATATCCATAGCATCCTCCATGATCTCCCGGTAAGTCTCCTTTACCATAGGGAAGTCCTCGGAATGCTCGTTCCTTATTGTCGAAAGAAGGAAGTGTCCTTTCATCTGTTGCTGTCCTACTGTCTTCGAGTTTCCGCCGTAGTTTCGAAGTATCATGAGAGACCTTCCGGCTACGTGCCTGAAACGTCTTTTCATAAGCTCGGTCTTTCCAACAGCATCTTTAAGTTCCTCTTCAAGATCGCAGCTCGCTAACTCGTCCATCAGCTTTTCTATATCTATAGGTCTTCTTGGAGTGATTAGAATGAAGCCGTTGTCGTCTATAACCATGCCAATGTTTGAACTTACTCGTTTCTGGAGAAGATGTGCCATTATTCGAGCCATCGCATCGTGAGTTCTTCTTCCGTAGATAGTATGGAAGATAAAGTTCTGTCTATTGTCTTCATCGATGTGTTTCTCAACTGTGATATCTTCATGTGTTGAAACTTTTCCGAGGAACTGTTTCTGCTGTTTAATATACCTGTAAATGGCTTCTGCAGTATTCTCATCGAGGTAGTAGTTGTGCATGATCCACTGGATGATGTCGTCGTCCCCCGCTCCAAGTTCAAGCTGGTCTGCTACCTGTTTACGGAATTCCCCGATTTTAACACCTAGATCATATGAGAGAGGAAGCCTCTCCGAGTACCAGGAAGGTACTGTAGGTGATGCATTAGGTTTAGGATCTACAAATACCTTCATGCCTTTTGCATAGCTGAACTTGTACGTGCTTCCTCCGAGCGTGAAAATATCTCCTTTGGTAAGTCTGTCAAGAAATTCCTCATCCAAGGTTCCAACATAGTTTCCTTCGCCCCTGGTCTTCACATCGTACCCGGTTTCATCCGGTATAGTTCCGATGTTTGTCATGTAGATTACTCGAGTCATCTTGCCTGAGCGTCCGAGAAGGTTTTCATCTCGGTCAATCCATATCTTCCTGTAGACGTTCTGATCCTCTAATTCGTACTCTCCGCCTAAGTACTTCAGAACATCATCATAGTTGTTTCGTGAAAGAGTTCTGTAGCAGTAAGATTTTCTTATGACGTTGAAAGCGTGGTCCAGATCCCACTTATGGTTACACGCCATACCGACCATGTGCTGTGCTAGTACATCAAGAGCGTTCTCCGGTATCTGTATACGGTCGAGCTCGTCTTCTTTAGCGCATTTTGTAAGAACAGAGCATTCCAGCGCATCGTCTCTATCGTTTACAATCATTTTGCCCTTTGCTTTTTCACCTATCTGGTGTCCTGAACGACCAACTCTCTGTATCCCTCTCGCAACACCTTTCGGAGAACCGATCTGTATCACAAGATCAACGGAACCGATATCGACACCTAGTTCCAACGATGTTGAGGTTACACCGACTTTCATTTCGCCTTTCTTCAGCTTCTCCTCGACTTCCAAACGTTTCTCTCTTGACATCGATGAGTGGTGCGCGCCTATGTTCTCATTGTAATGGTCTGGAAACCGATCTTTTAGGTTGTTCACAACTCTCTCCGTTGCGCTCCTAGTATTCGTGAATATTATAGTTGATTCGTGGTTCTGCGCTAAGTTGTGGATTTTGTCGTACATCGCCTCGTTTACGATCCCCGGATCCTCGTTAATCAGATCTTTAACGGGTGAAACTGTTTCAAGGTCAATCTCCTTTGAAGCCGCAACGTCAACAATATTACACCCTCTTGTATCGTATTCGCCCTCTTCGGCGGGCTCTGCCGCTTTTATCTCCTCATCGTACTCTGTAACGGTTGTAGAAGTATCTTCTTCAACATCGTAACCTACGAGGTATTTGGCTATTTCATCGATAGGTGCCTGTGTAGCTGACAGTCCTATACGTGTGAAATCGTTGTTAGCCATTTCCTGCAGTCTTTCCATAGATAGTGAAAGATGAACTCCTCTCTTGTTCTCTGAAATCGAGTGTATCTCGTCGATTATAGTATACTTTACGTTCTTCAGCTTCTCCTTGAACTTTGGCGAGTTTATCAAAATGCCTAGTGTTTCTGGGGTTGTTATGAGGATATGCGGAGGTTTGTCAAGCATCTTTGATTTTTCCGCGTCAGTAGTATCGCCTGTTCTAACAGCGCTTCGTACTTCGGGAACATCGTAACCCATTTCCTCTGCCCTTTCCTTTATTCCATCTAGAGGTTCTTCGAGGTTACGTTCAATGTCGTTTCCAAGAGCACGTAGAGGGGAGATATAGAGAACATATACTTCATCGTCCAGTTCGCCTTCGTCTCCCATCATGAAAAGCTCGTTTAGACCCGACATAAATGCGCTTAGTGTTTTACCCGAACCGGTCGGCGCACAGATCAATGAGTTCTTATTTTCGTGGATCAGGTCGAAAGAAAACTTCTGTGGAGGGCTGAGAGATTCAAACTTCGAATTAAACCATTCCTTGACGTAGGGTTCGAACTCTTCCGGAAGTTCTTCTGATGCGTCTTCCTGATCAACAAAGTTTATTCTGTTCACGATTCAGGAATGAGATACAATCTTTAAGACTCTGGCGCAGCGAGCTTACCTGCTAGTAACCGGAAAATCAGGGCGGAGAGCGCTGTGAAAACACCGATTAAAGGATGCAGCGAATAGAAACCTAGGGCGACTACCGGAACTAAGAGAATCAGATTATCGGTAAGGAAGCTGCTCATATTGCTGGAAACCTCTTCGACCATTTCCTCCGTGTTCATTCCGGACTTTGACTGGTTAATCAATGTTTCAGGCACTTCATTCCTTGCATTGGAAAAAGAATCCAAAATAGTCATGTTTGCTTCTCGTGAAAGATCGCCAGAGTTGTTCAAGACGTGCTGTTGTGTCAGACTGATCGAAGCCCTGCTAGTTTGTCTTATCACTCTTTCTCCCGCATTTTTCTGCGTCTCCATGATTCCGGAGGCATCTAGAATCTTAGACGTCTGGTCTGACATAAATCCGCTAACCGAGGATTCGATCTGGTTTTCAAATGAGGGCTGTGTCGACGCACCTACAAACAACCCGGCGCCAAGCAAGACACCAATTGTGAGCATAGGCAGGCTTACCGAGCTGTAATAATCTTTGAAGCTATCGCCGCTTGCGAAAACAGAGGTCAAGATATTTCCTAAAATAATGATTATAGCTATCGGAGCTAGCTTTTCGATAAGCAGGAAAGGTAAAGCAAAAATAGTTAGTAAGGATGAGAAATGAAAGCTCTCGCTCGAAATAAAAGCTGTATAGCCGAACAAGATAGTCACTGGGATCAGAAATACTCCGGTCGTGATTTTGGAAGTATTGAAGAAATAGGCTGATGAAAGCGCCAGCATTACCAGACTGAATTCTGCAACATACTCCAGATAGTTATCCTCAAGACCCATTACTAAAGCCAAATTTCAGAGTTTCAAATTTAAACCCCGATGGTCTCAGAAATTATAGATTCGGCATGTCCCCGGTCTTCAGCCTCGACAATTGCTCTACCTGAATGAAAGAAAACTATTTCTCTCCTGTCTAACTTTGCTCTAACCAGATACTCATTTTCTGCAATTATATTGCCGGCTTCTTTGACAGATTCATACGCTTCCTCACCAAAATCTTTCTCAATCTGAAACTTGTTTTCTCCACAAACGGAGGAAACTTTCTTTTTGGAGTTAAGTGTATCGAAGTTCTTGTATTCGCATACTTCACAGCCATGGCTTTCGATTTCAAAACTCTGACCATCAGTAGTATCAAGTGTTTCTTTTGGAGGTTTGTCTGTAAGGTACTTGACGGCTTTTTCTGCACTTATTGAAGCTGCAGTTGTTGAGGTTTCTCTCAGGATTCCAGCTGACTCACAAGTGTCCAAAGCTCCCGGACTCACTTGTTCAAAAACACAGTTGAAGCATTTAGAGTCTAGAAACATCGAATAACCTTTTTCAGCAATTGCGGAAGTGTATATCCAAGGAGTGTCTGTTTTCTTAGAAAATTCGTTTAGCAAAAACCGTGTCTCCATATTGTCGGTACCGTCTACCATAAGATCGACGTCTTCAAGCTTCTCAACTGTTTCCGGGTTAAGCGATTCGTTAAATGACTCAACTTCTGTGAACTTTTCCAAGTAATTTTCCGCCGCTACGGCTTTTGGAAGGCTTTTCTCGCATTCTTCAGGAGTATAGATATTCGAAGAATATACATCGTTCTCTTCTAGATAGTCTCTATCAAATAGAACCAGGTCCACTCCATGTCTTGCAAGATGTTCGGCTATAGCCGAGCCTGTAGCTCCCAGACCTATTACAGCTACTTTCGAATTCTGTAACTGTTTAAGCTCGGTCTCTCCAAATTCTTGAAGCGCTTTGAAACGGCTGTACATACGGTTTCAACAGCTCTGGAAGCTTTATTAAGCTGGCGGAGTCAAGCCTTGACTGTGGTCATTCATGGTATCTCTTCCTCCGCAACTTACCAACAAAATTGAACTAATAGGCTTCTCAATCTCCCCACAAATCATAATTGTAGCTCTTCTAGTCGTTTTCGGCGGCTGGGTGGCTAACAAGATATCAAATGTCTTTATCCAAAGAGCAGTAAAAAGGAGAGGTGGTGACTTGCATGCAGCAGTTACGGGGAAGAAGATATCAGCTTACATCATATACACATTAACGTTTATAGTCCTTCTAGGCGTATTTGGAGTACCTCTAACTTCACTTGGTGCGGTAGTAGGTCTTGTAGGTTTAGGGCTTTCCTTCGCCCTGAAAGACATGATTGCCAACTTCATTTCAGGGGTCTTTATCCTTGCGAACGGAGAGTTCAAGATAGGAGATCAGATCGAGGTCGCTGGAGAGGAAGGCACCATCAAGGATATTAAGATCCGAGCGACCGATATCAAAACCTTTGATGGACGAAAAGTAATCGTTCCGAACTCACAGCTCTACAGCGATGTAGTTATCAACAACACAGCTTACGATGAAAGAAGGTTCGAGGTCGTAGTCGGAATAGGTTACGATGACGATATTGAGAAGGCAAAGGAACTTGCTTTCGAAGCATTGGAGGAAGCAGAAGGAATAGAAGCTGAACCCGAACCTCAAGTCTTAGTTAATGAGCTAGGAGGGTCTTCTGTTAATCTGAAGCTTAGAGGCTGGACTAAACCGACCAGAGCGAGTCAGGTAAAGGCTTCGTCTGAACTAACTCAACTCGTCAAGGAAAAGTACGATGGAGCAGGAATAGACATTCCGTATCCAATCAGAACAGTTTACATGAACGAGGAATAAGGAAGGGAGTTACCTCCCTGTTTCCCATTTTTTCTTAAGCCTTCCATTCAAACCTGAGGTATGCCAACCAATATTGATTCCGAGAAGATGGAGGATATCAAAAATTCTGATGAGACATGGGTAGTGGATTTCTGGGCTGAATGGTGCGGTCCCTGCAAAAAACTGGCGCCAAGATTCGAAGAAGTCTCCGAAGAACTGGACTCAGTCAACTTTGGAAAAGTCGATATGGAAGAGAACCAACAGATCGGAACCAGCGAAGGAATAAGAGCCCTTCCCACGCTCGTAATATACAGTGATGGTGAGGAAGTCGCGAGAAAGAGTGGCTTGATGAAGAAAGAAGAGTTGAAGAACTGGATTCAGGAAAAAGCCTAGAGATACTCTGTCCAGTCAACACTTCCGAAACCGGTTTCCCCGTTTTCTACCTTCTCTATTACTTCTTCTGCAACGCGTTCAGCGCTTCTCTCTGTAGTATCAACTTCTATAATATCATCTTGTTTATGGACAGCTTCTGAAAGTATTATATCCAGTATCTCGGACTCAACATTCTCCTCAATCTTTTGCTCAGAGTAATCTCGGGTAGAAAGTCTTTCACGTAGTTCCTCAGGGTTGCATCTTAGGGCTATACAGTAATCTGCTTCGAAATGGTGCGAGAGATGACCTTCAATTACAATATCTTTTTCTCTATCAATTTCTTTTTCCAGTGCTTCAACCATTTCCGGGATATCGACTTCGAACTCATCTCCTGGTTCTCCAAGACCTCTCTGCTTCACGAACTTAGTAAGATCTACTACTTCAAAGCCTTCGTTCTTCAGGTTCTCTGCGACTGAGGTTTTTCCGGTTCCGGGCGTCCCGGTTAATGCTATGATCATAGTTTCAAAGCGGGATTGGAAAGAATAAAAGGTTGGTTTCCAGAACTTTAGGTATGATTGAAGTTTGGACGGAAAAGTACAGACCTGACACACTTTCGGAAGTCGTCGGACAGGAAAAAATAGTAGACAGGCTTTCAGCCTTCGAAGACAGAGGTTCAATACCTCACCTAATGTTCACGGGTCCAGCAGGAACAGGAAAGACAACGTGCGCTATTGCATTAGCTAAGGATATCTACGGCGATGAATGGAAGCAAAACTTCATGGAGACAAACGCCTCAGATGAGAGAGGTATTGATGTCGTAAGGGAGAAGATCAAAGACTTCGCACGTACAAAGGCAGTTAATGCCGAGTTCAAGATAATCTTTCTTGACGAAGCTGACGCACTCACTCAAGATGCACAGCAAGCTTTGAGGAGAACTATGGAGCAGTTTTCGGAGAACTGCAGATTTATTCTCTCATGCAACTACTCGTCCAAAATTATCGATCCGATACAGTCCCGCTGCTCCGTCTTCCGCTTTAATAGGCTTGAAGAAGAAAAAGTAAAAGAATATATCAAGAGAATAGCAGAAAATGAAGGATTCAAGGTTTCCGAGGAGGCTGTTAACGCTGTCTTACGTGTTTCAGATGGTGATCTTAGAAGAGTTACCAACGTTCTACAGACAGCTTCGATGGAGAACGACAAGGTTGAGGAAGATGACATTTACGGCGCTGCAGCATCTCTAAGACCTGAGGAAATTAATGAAGTCCTTGAAAAAGCTTTAGATGGGGAATTTATGGATGCACGTGATCAGCTTTCAGGACTTATGATTGATCGAGGGCTTGACGGACAGGACGTTATAAACGCGATCCATAGGGAGGTTCTTGATCTTGAAATCTCAGATGAAGGAAAACTTAGGATCATCGATAACTTGGGAGAGTTCGAGTTCAGAATTGCGGAAGGCGGATCAAGTGATATACAGATCGAAGCACTTCTAGCCAAAATCGCAGATCTCGATGAGTAACTGACTATGTGGGTAGAAAAGTATAGACCGGAAAGCCTCGATGAGTATCGAGGAGCGAAGAAAGAAAAGAAGAAGCTGAAAGAATGGGCGGAAGACTGGGAAAAAGGCGATGGTCCTGCCATGCTTCACGGTCCGGCAGGAACAGGAAAAACCTCTCTTGTTGAAGCTCTGGCAAACGACCTTGATCTTGAAATGGTCGAGACGAACGCCTCTGATGTTAGGACGAAGAAAAAACTGAAGAAGGAGTTGAAAGAGGCAACAAGACAAAAATCATTCTTTGGAGGTCAGAAGCTGATTCTGATAGACGAAGTTGATGGAATGGGGTCAACTGACAGAGGCGGTACTCAAGAACTCAATAGAATTGTGGACGAAACACGTTTCCCAGTGGTTATGACGGCTAACGATGCCTATGATTCAAAGATCCGTAGTCTAAAGAATAAATCTAAGATGATTGAGATAGGGAAAGTCCATACAAACTCGATTAATGCACATCTGAAGAAAATACTTGAAAACGAAGGTGTCGAGTATGAAGATGGCGCAGTAAAGCGTATCGCAAGACAGGCGAACGGGCAAATGCGCTCAGCTATAAATGATCTTGAGGCGGCTGCTGCAGGACAGGAAGAACTAGCCAAAGATGATTTACAGGCGATAGGTGTAAGAGATAATGAACAGGAGATCTTTGATGCTTTGAAGATGGTTTTTAAGACCGATAGCGCTTCTACAGCTAAGAGAGCTACTGATAACCTTGATGAGGACGCAGATACCTTCCTCCAATGGATAAGGGAGAACGTTCCACGTGAATATGAAAGATCAGAAGATATCTCTTCTGCATATAACTGGGTTTCAAAAGCAGATATATTTAACGGAAGAATTCATATAAGGCAGAACTGGAAACTGCTGAAATACGTCTATCTCTACTCTACAGTCGGAGTAGCGCTTTCGAAGCGGCAGAAATACAAAGGCTGGACTAAGTACCAGTATCCTTCAAAGATCCGGAAGATGGGCAGTTCGAAAGCAGCACGTAACCAGATGGACTCGGTTTCGAAGAAGATAGGTGAAAAACTACATATCTCCATGAGGGAGTCAAAGTCGACAATTCCATTCCTTTCAAAGCTCATAGAACATGAACCAGAGGTGATAGATCAGTTAGAACTTGATGAGGATGATGTCGAGTTTATTGAGGAATTTTAACCTATACATGTCATTTCAAGCCGCTCATCCACTTTAAACATAGTTACGTTATAGCAGCTCTTGTCGTCCCAGTACTTAACTGTCGTACTGTAAGACTCGAAGAAACCTACGGCTTTTTTGAAGTTCTTTCTTGCTTTGGGAGAAGTTCCAGCCTTTGCGGCTTCAGTTTTGACGGATGAGACTACATAAGCGGTATCATCTATACTGTAATCCTGTTTGTTTACCTCCGTGATTGTTGAGGCGACTCCTATAACGACGAGCCCGATTACTATCGAAGATATAAGCATAAACTGACCTTTCATCTAGTCCACCTTAAGGAGACTTTGTATGGAATATAGGTGGTGTCTGAGATCCCGCCCACCACTTTTGTTCCTATTGATGATGATTTTTCGGATCCAAATTGTTTGTTATGGCCCTCAAGCCAGTAGATCAGAGAGGATATAAGCTTGTAGTCTGCCTCATCGTAGTTCTGATAGTCAATTCTAACCAATTGTCCATTTTGATCTTCAAAACTAGTTCTGTAATTAATCAGCTCTGCTTTGCCTTCAGGCATGAAATCAAACATTGCTACATCTCCATCCTCTAAACTCTGTGTGTCCGGGAAGAAAGCTCTGTAGCTTTTATTTTCGACTTCAAGCGTTTCGCCGTTCAAGTAAGGTCCTTCTCTTTCATCGCCGTAATCTCCATCCCTATCGAAGTCGATGCTGAGGGCTCGGGCATTCTCTTCATTACAGACTGTTACTGAATTACCCATCTCCGTATTTATTACGTTATAACTTACGGTGCCAGGCTGCTGGTGGAGAGGGAACTCGAATGTACCTTCCGTGAATGCATCGGAACCGGTTGAATAGCACGCGGATTCAGGGTGTCCTGGATTAGTTTGGGGGTTGGCGGGTTGCATGTTCCAGTTTGTCGCGTTCCAATCATCGGTATCGTAGATTCTGTCGCTTGAAGTCATTAGCTGTTTCTGATCAAACATGGTTCCTGAGTTGGAGGCAACAACTTTGCCTCCTGTGCGTAGCGAGATTTGGCTCGTATCGCCTTCTAGACCTTTGAAATAAGTCTCTATCTTCTCAGAGTTCCTTGAACCGGTGAATAGAGCGGAATCAACATTTTTTTCTTTAGACATATCGATCCATTTCAGTCCTGAATCATCCAAAAACCCCGTATTAAGTTCGGATCTCTCTATATCCATTAGAAGCATTATTCGACCTCCGTTCTCTAGGTAATCCTTCAGCTTAGATCTGTAATTGTTTAGGTAGTCTTCAGATTCCCTACTGAAAACGAGCACATCATATATACTCAGGTCGGTGTTCAGTTTGGTCGTATCTACTCTCTGGGTTGTTCTTATGCCGTTAACATCTTCAGCTAAAACTTCTCGAATATCTGTAGGTATGTCCGCTCTATGGAGCACCATTTGGTTCTGGTCAAGTTTTTTGATGTCAAAGGAACGGTCAGTCGGACCTGTCCATTCGAATATCTCGTCAAGGTAATAAGGTCCTTCGGATGTAGAGAACTGGCATGTAGACTGGTTGTCAATCCATAGAGAGTCGTAGTCTAGCGTATTATCGAAACCTCCGGTTACATCCGGGTCCGTGTCCGCAACGTAGATTCTTTCACCGTACTTCCCGGAGTTCTCCTGGACGGTTCTTAGTATCGGCTCCTTTGTCTCGATCTCTTCCAGATCGTCCGAGCACTGATCTCCATTTTCGACTCTTTCGAGATCAAAAGGTTGAGAGCCAGGAACATTGGAGCTGGTGTTGAACCCTATAGTTGATTCCTTGAGCGGCAGGTTTTCTACTGTCCCCGATACTTTTAGTTGTTCAGAGCTCAGTTCTTCGACCGCATACTGCAAAGACTCGGTATCATCTCTCTTCATGAAGCTTTGCATATCGCCAGTGATCTTCAGGGTCTGACCGAGATCGTTTGCAGTTGTTTCTATCTGAAAGTTCGACCAGTTCTGCGAAGGCTCGGGCGCAGTGTTCCCTAGTGCAAAGATGAATAGTGTGATTATCGCAAGCATGGCTTCTATGATGTAGCCCACTCCTTTCCGTTTCTTACCTATCACCATGTCCACACCTCGATTCTTATCGGTTCCTCCTCCAATGAGGCGAATCGTTGGAACTTTACCACCGATGAACTCGTGTCGATTCGGGCTCCGAACGTCTTGAGATGGTCTTCTAACAGTAAAAGCGAACCTTGGTTGTCTGCTCTGTTTTGAAAGCTTTCAATAGTGTAGCCAGTTTTGTAAATTTCCTGACCTCTCTCGAACCGAGCGGCTGTATCAAAATCCCAATCATCTATACTAGCATAAATAGCGTCATAAACCCCATCATGTGCTGTGACAAGGAAGTGATAGTCGACACCTTCTAGGTCTGCGATACCGTACCGAACCTTGTTATCGGCGCTCGTATAAACAGGGTCGTTAGGTTCGTCAATATCAGGGTTTGATGGAGGATCGCCTCTCGTGAAGCTTCTATTGGTGTCTATAGTCGGTCTCCAGGTGAACCTGAACCTGAACTGGTTCTTGATACCCATCAAATCCCTGAATGTGGAGTAGTTGAGTCTCTTATCGGTAAAGTTAACTGATGCAAGTCTTCTGATCTTTTCTCTTTCCAGTTGAAGGAAGCTATTCGCAAGCCCGAAGCTTTCAATATTTCTTAAGGTCGAGGGGTTTTTCTCCCAGTCGGAGCCTCCTGAACCGAAGGAGTGGCTTCCCGGTGCTGAAAGTATTACATCCATAACGCTTTTTGCTTCGAGGTTTAAACCTGATTTGTCGGCCTGATCGCTGTAGGAGGGAAGAAGGGTGGATGCAGATGTTATCAGAACGCCTACAGCTATCAGATAAAGTAATGCCGAGGCGAGAAATTCGATATTTATTTGTCCTTTCATCTTAGACCCCCGAGAGACCTACCATGTACATGAATACTAAGAATGCTATTGGGATCATCACAAGAGCGTGTTTTACGCCTGCGGAGGGACTTCCTTCTCCAATTTGTCCGGCTACTGCGCCTGTACATATTCCTTGAACCATAAGCATCGCAAAGAGAAGAGATTTGTAGTAAGCCATAGCTCCGTACTTGAATTTTTGCGCTGTCTGACTCGTGAATGATTCCAGGGTGTTGGGGACGAAGCCGAACACTCTCGCCATCTCGCACATAGGCTGAGCGTAGCTTATGCCGCCGCTACAGTAATTAGGAGAGCCTCCTGAACCGCCTAGGAACTCTGTGTTCTGTAATGCGCCCTGACCCGGGTTTCCAAGACCTAGAAGCTGCGAAAGCATGTAATAAATACCTACTGTAATTCCAATGAACAGGAAGTATATAACGTACATAATGAAAATCTGCTGCTTGATCTTCGAGTTCTTTTCTTGAATAACTTCTTTCAACTGCGCTGAGTCCTCTGCAATAGACTCTAAAGTCTTTGTGATGTTGCCTCCACTCTTGAAACTCTGTAAAAGAATAGAGATCGACTCCTGGATAACGGCAGATTCATCCATTCTTTTAGAGAAACGATCCATGACCTCTGGAAAAGGAACTCCCCAGGTAAGTTCGTTATGAATCTGTTCAATTTCTTTGTTCAAACGACCGTAATCTGTTTCTTTTGCCGAATCAAAGGATTGAATGATTGTCATTCCGCCTCTCTTCGATTCTGCAAGATCCTTAAGGAAAGAAGGGAATTGATCTTCTACTTCTCTGATCGCCCTGTTTTTGAGGAAAGATATTATGCCGTATGGAAGTATTGAGACGATTAAACCTAGTATAAGTATAGATCCTCCTATCTGTTGAAGTCCAGATATGTAAGAGATGATTCCGAGAAATACGAGGAAAGCTCCGGCGATTATCGAACCAAGGATTATCTTGTCCTCGGTTGAACGACCCTTCTGCAGTTTTTCCTCCTTGAAGAATTCTAACACGTTATCACCTTATGCCTCCGGGCGCCATACCCTTAACCATCAGTATGAACATGCCTGAGATTATGGGAAGACCGAAAAATATTGCAGCCATCTGGATAAGGACAATTTTTGAACCGCCAATATTAGTAAATGAGCTCATTACGACGCTCATTGAGGTAAAAACAATAGATCCTACAATTACTACTGTAATATACATTTCTACGACAAGTGAAAGTTCTTCAGCGAATGACTCAACTCTTCTTTGATAGTCGTTCATTAGAGTCTTGGCTCTTTCCTGTAAGAAAGCTCTAAGAGATCCTCCGGAGGTAAGTGAGTGGTTGATTCCCCAGAGTAGTTCCTCGAAATCATCGCTCGGTGTTCTATCTGCAGCACGTTCAAGCGCTTCAGAAACATCCATTCCAAAGTTGTCTATGTCTCTGCTTATCTTCTCAGCTTCCTTCGATACTTCCCCATACTCTCCTGTAGAGGAAAGGATTTTGAAGAGCTCGGATATGTCTGTACCGGTTCCGGCAAGCGTTGACATGTACATGGTAGCGAAAGGTAGAGTGTCTCTGATCTTTGAAGCTCTCTGTTTCTTAAGCACTGAGGGGTATAGGTAGAAGAAGACTAAGCTTCCTGCTGAGATTAGTATCGAAAGAACCAGACCTATAATTATGCCAGAAGGTCCTGAAACAAGAGTCAGAGGTATGCCAAGCACGAAAAGACTGAATACAAAGCTCATCAGAGTCGAGAAAAACATCATGCTGAGGTACTCTGGCAGCGAAATCTCTATATTAGCCTTGGCTAGTTGAGGTCTTAATTCCTCAAACGTCTCGACGTAGTCAAGGGTGTAAGTACCTATTTGATCGTAGCAGAAGTTTGCGTACTTCTCTAGCATCAGTTTCCAATTCCTATTTCGGTATGCTCAGAATTTAAGCTTTCCCCGACCTCTTCTAGAATAGACTGAGGGTCAGAGTAATAACGTGATATAATATCGCCTACATCGCGATAATGCTTTTTCTGTTCGTCTTGCATCCATTTGAGCACATGTTGTCTTCTCTTTAGCTCTTCCTGGATTTTTTGTTCATCTCCACCAGTTTCTTCCACAATTTCCTCTAGAAGAAGGGAATTGTTTTCTATCTGGTAGGTATCACTCTTAGAGTCCCATCCAAATACTTTGTTAGCATCTATACCAGTTCTCTTGTTGTATTCTTCTACTTCATAGATTCCGGTTATTCTTCTGATGTACTTGTTCCCTCTTCTAATACGTTTGATAAGCATGATCGCGTCCAAGGTCTCGATCAGAGAAGGCGATAGGTTGATCGGGTTAGTAGTAAGACGGTCCATAAGCATGTCAAGAGAGTCGGCGTGGATTGTAGAGAGACCTGTGTGTCCGGTTGCCATCTGCTGGAATAGGATGTAGGCTTCCTCACCACGGACCTCACCGACAATAATGTATTCGGGTCTCTGACGTAGAGACTCCTTCAATAGGTCGTCCATTGAAACCTCTCCCCCTTCCTCAACGCTTGAGCCGAATCCTGATCGCGCTACCTCGGGAACCCAGTGGTCGTGTGGAAGTCTTAGCTCCGGTGTGTCCTCGATGGATACAATCTTCTTCTCAGGTCTAATGAATAGTGAGAGGGCGTTAAGCTGTGATGTTTTTCCGGCACCTGTGGTTCCACATACTAGAACAGATTTTTCGTGCTCAATAAGTGTCCATAGGTAGGACAGCATTCTCGCATTTTCGGTTTCGAAGTCCATCATGTGGATAGGTGTTAATGGATCTTCTGTGAACCGTCTGATAGTGAAGTTTGAGCCTTTTCTTGCGATGTCGGTGGCTAAAGTTGCCTGAACACGTGAACCGTCTGGTAATGATCCGTCAAGCAATGGTTGGGATACGGAGATTGATCTTCCACATCTCTGTGCTAATTTCATAACGAAAGAATCCAGTTTGTCGGTATCTTCCCATACAATATCTGTCTTAACGGATCCGAATTTGGGGTTTCTGTGGTAGGCGTATACGGGAATGTTTGTACCGTCACAGGAGATATCCTCGACCTCGGTATCATTCATTAGAGGTTGGAGCTTTCCTAGTCCGGCAAAATCTCTCTTTGCATAGTATCGGATGATTTCTCTCTGCCTGTCGCTCAATGATATCTCATATTTATCGACAATTTGATCCATTCGTTCTTCTAGGTAATCTTCAGCTTCCTCTGTTTCTAGATCTGTGAAATCTAGATTAAAGCTTCTTTCTAATATTTCCTTTATTTTAGTGAGTATTCTCTCTGTTTCAGGCGTTAGTTCGGGTTCGATAACCCTGTATATTAGCTCTCCCGCATCATCGTCCCAAGTTATGTGTGCCCAGGCGTATACCATTTCGCCTTCTTCCGGGTCTTCCGGTACGAGAGGATAGGTTATGTTCACGTCTGAAAGACCTTCCTCGGTTCCTTCTTCATCGTCTTCCATTGATTCCCGAAATCTTCCGGGTGTTGGTACTTCTATTCCTCTAGAAGGTCCGGTGTCTTTCTCTTCTTCCTCTTCTTCGAACTGTTCGGGGTGTTTTATTTTTCTAAGTTTTTCCGCAAGACTCAGGAACTTGTAACTCATTAGTTAGACCTCAAAGAGATTTTGTTTCCCTGTTTGAAGATTTTTACGCTACCTCCAGGGCTTGATCCCTGAAGATCGTAAATCGCATCTAGACTTTCTATACCTACCGAATAATTTCTGAAGTTAGTGAAGACATATATTTGATCCTTTAAACCAAGTCTGTAAGTCCCTCCGGCTATTCTATCTGGTAAATCAACTGTTTTTGAGCCATTGGTGTTTTGCAGACTTATCATGGAACGTTTTACGTTGTTTGCGATATTGATTGACTGTTTTTCTCTCGTTGTATCAAAAGCTTCTTTCTTGTACTGATTGATTATTGTTATGCTTCCGACGGCTATCATAACTCCCATTCCAAATGTCAAAACTGATTCAACTGCAAGATATTGTCCTTTAATGAGTTCTTCACCTGAAGCTTATCCGGATATTTGTATTTTTACGTCTGAGTTTTTCGCCTGAAGGCAGCTCTACTCTCTCGTCGCCCTCTTCCCAGACTGTGCCTTGGTTTGCTATTCTTATTGTGGCTTCGCCGGCTGAAAAGCTCTGTCCTTGAGAGGTAATATTTACTTTTTCTAGAACTGTAGAGGTTGTTGTTTCAGCCTTCAGATTTCTGAATTCGATTCTATACTCCATTACAGCGCTTCCAGGACCTCCTGCAGGTTTCACTCCTATAACGCCTGGTCTTTCGTTCCCTTTCAAACCAAATGGTCCTGAGCCAAAGCTGAGTCCTTGAAGGCTCTTGCCTTGAATTAAAGTCCAGGTATCAAGTGCGTAAGGCGGGTTATCGGCGTTAGTAGTGATCTGGATGAAGTTTTCTGATTCGTTTATTGAAATTCTGAAATTCCTAGAGTTAGAGACTGATTCGCCCAAAGTCAATACCTCTGCTGTGCCTGTACCTTCATCACTTACTCTGTTAATCTCGCGGTACAGGTCTACTATTTCATTCTCCACGTTATTGAGTTCCGATTCGCTCTGTGATTTCTCAAGGAGTGGTGTGCCCCAAACATACGCGGATGCAACTGAGCCTATAACCACAGAAGTTATCAGGACTGCAGTGACTGCTTGGGTCTGTCCCTTCATAACTTAATATGCTAAGAAGTTAGAATATAAAGGAAAGGGAGTTAGGACCTGTCTAGCAGGTCGTTGATCCGGAGCTCTGAGGCGAGCAAGTATGCTCCCAAGTGAATCCGCTGACATCGTCATAGTTGATTTGGACTGTCAGCTGGCTTGTTGGCTTCGGGAATTTGAAACCTGTGTCACAAGTGTAGGTTTCTGATTCGTTCAGCACACCATTAGTCAGGTCATCTGAGCCCATTTGGAAACACTCAGTATCTGTTGTATCTCCTGCCGCCCAGAACTGGCTGTAACCTGAGTCGTCCCGTATCACATCCCATGGTAAGGCGCTTTGTTCTCCTTCCGGTATCGCGTATAATGAAACTTCTTGTGAAAGGTTAACAGCTCTTGAACCAGTGTTAGCTATGTTTATCTTGATACTTTGGTCGTCCGAGTCTTCATAAACGGATCTGTATGTCAGACCGGTGTTGCTGGCCTTTTGTCTGGCCTCTAACTGCTGGACGTTGTCTTGTCCCTGTCCTGCAAGTTGTTGGTAGAGTCCCCACGCTGAGGCTACTGCGCCTACGGTGATTAAAAGTAATAGTACAACTGCGATTACGGGTGTAATACCTTTTCGTTTCATGATTATTATCCTCTTGTCATGAGTTTATGATTAAACTGTTTAAATAATTCAGCAGAAGTTCCCTCCTGAATTGAAGCAGTTCATGGTATCGGACGTTTCATATGTCCCTGTGATTCTAACAAGTTTAGAGTTTCCATTTGAGGGGAATGGTTCTGTGGTGTTGATCGGAATCATGTTCTTTGGATCTATGTAGACCTGCCCGCTTTTAGAGTTGAGAAATTCCCATGAGGTAGAATCATCTGACAGAGGTCTTCCCTCAATATAGATGTTCCATAGCCTGTCTCCATTAGGTTGCTGTATTTCTAAACTTCTTTCTCCTGTATTTCTTACATTAATAATTATATGTCCTTGAGAGCCTTTGTAGCCGTTCTCTATGTTCATAGAGGATTGGATCTGTCTGCGATCTTCTGATACCTTGTCTTGTGAATTCTGCTGAACGTTCTCCTGAATGCTCTGTAGAAACACGAAAGCTGAACCTGTAGCTGCAACGCTTATTCCTAGAAGCAGAACTGCTCCAATAACAGGGGTTAGTCCTTTTCTATTCATCGTTCATTTTGTCAAACTTCTTTCTGAGCTTCCTGATGTTGTCGTTGTTCGAGCCTGAACCCCTAGAGTTCTGGTTGTTCTGTCTCTGGTTCTGCTGTCGGGAATTCTGATTCTGTTGACCTCTACCTCTCTTCTGTCTTCCTTGACCTCCCTGTTGGTTACCTTGATTTCTGTTGACGTTCAGGTCGGGTCCTGAAGATTTGGATCTCTGCTCGTTACCGCCCATCATATTCCCTTTGTTCTTTGAGGTATAGGATCTCTTGATGCTCTTATTCAATTCTTCTAGGTTAGTAATAACCTGTTCGTTCGACTGTTTGATATCGTCTGCAACACCCTGCATTTCGTTGCCTACCGCCTCAGCAACTCTGTTATGTACGTCGTTGATTACTTCTCCTTCTAGATCGGTTTCTGAGGCTTCGTTAAGAAGATCCATGAAAGAATTCATGTTTTCCACCACTTCCTCCATTCGGTGGGTGAGGTCTTCTACGGAGTTCTTTAGTTCGTGTGTGGACTCGGTCATGTCGTTGACGATCTTCTGGTTTGATTTCATGATATCGAGAACGTCTCTTACCAGTTCGTCGTTTCTTCCTCCCTGAGTCTTCTGGGCTTCCATCTCATCGATTCTTCTTTCTAGCTTTCTGATAGGTCCTACGGGAACGACCTCATAATCGTCCTCTTCTCCTCCACCAAGTTCCACTTCATCATTTGACATGCTCTATAATCCTCCGTTATACACCAAAAACTTCCCCGAGCCCGTATTTATAACCTGTCCAAAATCAACGAGAAAAGTTGCAAATTTTGAGTAAAAACAATATTTAGTAGGTTAGAATAAGTCCTAACAGCTTATTTGGGTAATTTAGTGGAGATTCAGAAAAGTGTGAAGTTATCTGTTTCTCAGAAATCAGTTGGTTGAACGTAGGTTAAACTTCTCAATTGGGAAAAAGAATGAATGGAGGAGGGAGTTTTTCACATCATTCCGCCCATTCCTCCCATACCTCCGCCAGGCATTCCGCCTCCAGGACCTCCGGGCGGTCCGCCGGCTTCGTCGTCTCCGCCCATTCCGGAAGCAGAGATGACATCGTCTATACGGAGAATCATTTCTGATGCTTCTGAAGCGCTCTGAACTGCCTGTGTCTTCGTCTGCTTAGGCTCTACAACGCCTTGGTCAAACAGCTTCTGGGATTCGCCTGACGTAACATCGATTCCTGCCCAGGTCTCTCCAGCATCATGCTTGTTTCTCAGGTCGACAAGTGTGTCTATTGGATCGTAACCTGCATTTTCGGCAAGAGTTCTTGGAATTACTTCCATCGCATCTGCAAATGCGTTTATAGCTAGCTGTTCTCTTCCTCCTACTGAGTCTGCGTAGTCACGAAGTTCCTTTGCAAGTTCAACTTCTGTGGCTCCGCCGCCTCCGACAACTCTTCCGTTTCTAAGTGCGGAGGATACGCCGCCAATCGCATCTTCCATAGCTCTCTCGATTTCGTCGACAACGTGTTCTGTTCCGCCTCTGATAAGCAGTGATACGGATTTAGCTTCC
This sequence comes from Candidatus Nanohaloarchaea archaeon, assembly GCA_014297435.1. Classification (GTDB taxonomy): domain Archaea; phylum Nanohalarchaeota; class Nanosalinia; order Nanosalinales; family Nanosalinaceae; genus PL-Br10-U2g16. Next base: position 74,376 of record JACOQA010000001.1, read on the forward strand.
GGACAGTCGTTGATAAACGTCATGGCGTCGCCGCCGATACGTTTTTGTTCGACTGTTCCTGCTTTACCTAGATCGCTTTCCTCGATATCTTCGATAGAGGTGACTATGTTTGCGTTGGTTGCCTTTGCCAGTTTATCCATGTCTGTCGAGCTGACTCGTCTTACGGCAAGGATTCCTTTCTTAGCTAGGTAGTGCTGTGCTATGTCGTCGATTCCTTTCTGGCAGAGTACGACATTTGCTCCAGATTCTGCGATTGAATTGACCATATCTTTCAACTGGTCTTCTTCCTGTTCGACAAAACTCTGCATCTGTGAAGGATCTGAGATGTTGATCTCGGCGTCAGTTTCTGTCTCCTTGACTTCAATTGCGGAGTCTAGGAGCGCAATTTTTGCATCAGAGATGCTATCGGGCATTCCAGAGTGGGTTTTCTCCTTGTCTAGAATGACTCCTTCTACGAGTTCTGTCTCTTCGATTGAGCCACCTTGGCTCTTCTCTACTTTGATCATGTCTCTGTCAATAACGAAACCGTCATCTGTTTCCTCTGCAACATCTTTAACTGCGTCAACAGCTAACTCTCCGAGGTATTCTCGGGAGGCTTCGGCGCTTTTGCCTGTCATCGCAGTCATAGCGACCTTTCTCAAGGTTTCGTTATCGCTTAGTTCTACTTCTTCTGCTATATCGTCTAGTACCTGTGTGGATCTCTGCCGAGCCATCCTGTATCCTTTCGTTATTACGGTTGGATGGATTTCTTGGTCGAGAAGTTCTTCAGCTTGTTTGAGGAGTTCTCCGGCCAGAACTACGGCGGTTGTGGTTCCGTCTCCAACTTCTTCTTCCTGTGTCTGTGCTACCTCCACCATCATCTTGGCTGCGGGATGGTCGAGATCCATCTCTTCAAGTATTGTTACGCCGTCGTTTGTCACTACTAGGTCTCCTACGGAATCGACCATCATCTTGTCCATCCCTTTCGGTCCTAGCGTGGTTCTCACGGCTTTTGAAACACTTTTACATGCTGCAATATTGTTTTCTTGAGCATCTTCTCCTGTTGTTCTTTCCGCGTCTTCAGACATTATGAAAACTGGTTGTCCGCCTAGTCCTGGCATAGAAGTTTAATCACCTATTTTTGTTGATGTATGTTAAAATTTTAAAGATATCTCTAGTTTCAGATTCTAAACTATTCTAGAGATCTATTTTGAAATTTGGTGGTCGGTGATGAAAGGGTTTGATCTCCTGAAGTTGAAGCTGATCAAGTAATCATTGAATTGCTCAAAGTCCTCAAAGTAATAATATTCTATATAGAAGTTTCTGATCGTTAGAGCTGGACTTAACGCAAAATATCCTTGCCAAATATTTCTTCTTTATTCCAGGAATTACTCTGTGAATTCAGTAAGCTCCTCTCTTAGTAACTCTGAGATCGTAGCCCCGTCGGCATCCACCTTCTTTTGTAGTTCTCCCATTAGAGGTCCTTGAGCGCGCATACCTTGTTCCTCCACCATCTCTTGATTATTATCAATAACCTCTCTCACAGCATCACGTATTTCTTCATCATCTGCTTTACTTTCTCTAACGTCTTCTATTATCTTGGCGGGATTGGCTTGATAATCTTCTATCATCGATTTCAGAACGTCCTCTACGTCGCCTTTTTTGATATCCTCTGATTCTAGAGCTGAGAAAAGTGCTTCATAATGTCGTTCCTCTAGTTTATCGATCTCAAATCCTTCAGATTCAACGCCTGCCTCTATATTGGTAAATATGTTGGCAGCAAGTTTAGAGTCTATTTTGTCCTTGAAATCTTCGAACAGTGCCAGTTTTCTTGACTTCACTATCTGACTTGCGAGTTCTTCTCCTATTTCTTCTTTGTAAATCTCTCTTCTTTCTTCTAGAGTTTTGGGCAAGTTCTTGTCGATTTCTTCAACCTTTTCGTTCTCAACTTTGATTGCAGGGATATCGGTTTCCGGATACATTCTCGCTGCGCCAGGTAGAGGTCTTGAATAACTGGTGGTGAAGTCCTGTTCGGCTGCTCTAGTCTCTTCCGGTACTTCTCCGGAATAAAGCATTTCGGCACGTCTTTTGACTTCTTGAGCGGCGTTCTTCGCCTGTTCTTTAGGTGCAGCTATAATAGCAAGAACATCCCCATCCTTTCTATTGAAAACGTCTTCTAGTTCGTTAAACTCTTTTTCCAGACCGTATCCTTCGATGTCTTCGTCTGTATGGATTATGCCTCTAGGACCCTGATTTCTGGCGTAGTCCACAAGTTCTTTCGCTACGTATCGATCTCCAGAAATACTCTGTTTCATCTTGTCAGTCATTCCAGGCATTTTTATCGCGTAAACTGCTCCATCATTCTCTAAAACAGTTGAGACGATCTGGTTTTCTGTATCCTCAAAGATATGGGTTACATTATCTCCTACAACCTCTGCTTGCGGAAGTTCTTCCCCAAGTTCCACCAGACTTTTCTGTCGTTCAACCTCAAGTTCAATCAACTTGTCAATATTTTTGACGTCCTGGAATCCCTTTATCTCGACTCTTGAACCCTCTTCTATAGAAACGTTGACGTCCTGTCTGATTGTTCCAAGCCCTCTCCTTGCCTTTCCTGTAGAACGCAGAAGCATACCTATCTTTTCCGCAACTTCACGAGCGTGTTCAGCATTTTTGATAGAGGCATCGGTCCCTACCTCAATCAGAGGAACTCCTAGACGGTTCAAGTCATAAACTGCCTTTTCTTGGTCTCTTTCATGTATTCCTGCTGACTCTTCCTCAAGTTCAATATCATCTATTTTTACTCTGCCTGATTCGGTCTCTAGTTCGCCGTCAAGTCCGATCATTGCAGTTCTCTGGAAACCGGAGGTGTTTGAGCCGTCGACAACTATCTTTCTCATGACTTGTATCTCGTCAGGTATATCAGCCTCAATCATTCGGGCAAAGGTTAGAGCTGTGTTGAGAGCTTCCTCATCCATAGAGTGTGGAGGTTCCTCGTCAAGTTCTACCAGGCAGTTGTTCCTCTTATAGTATTTGTAGATAAACTTGGTGGATTTCTGGGCTTCTTTCTCTGCAGCTTCATCTGATTCTCCGCTTTCACCTTTAACCGCTCTCAAACGCCTTTGCACTCTCGCATCAGCATTTTCGTCAACTAAATCCACAGGACAGCTGCAGAAAAGTTTCTCTTCTGTATTAAGCTGCTGATGGATTTCAATCCCACATTTAAACCCTAGACCTTTGTAATCCATTATTCTATCACCTCTAAGTGCTCTTCTGCATTCTCTCTATCCTCTATTTCTTTATAAGCCATCAGAATATTGTAAGCATCGCTTACGGCTTCATGGTATTTTTCTTTGTCTGATTCAAGCAATAAGAGTTCTTTATCCACTTCAAAAACTTTTTCTTCTCTTAAATTTCCATTAAGGGCGTCCCGAATCTTATCCGCAGTCATGAAATATTCGTCAGATATACGAGAAGCGATTTCAGCAGTTCTCTCGGCTTCATCCTCGTTCTCAAAAAAGTAAAGGTTTCTGTCTTGATACCATCCTTTTTTCTCGACTTCGAGGTGTTTAAGGGCTTCTTCAGCCGTAAAGGCAGCTATATCATCTAGAGTGTTGATTACTACTTCCTGATCTGAGACTGAATAGAGCTCTTCTGAAGATGAGGTATTTATGGCGTCGGTGTTGACCTCATCATCAAGCTCTCTTCTTGCTCTATCCACGACTTCTTTAGGTTCTGTATCGTGTTCTGAGACGTCAAGTTTTCTGCTCTTTATCCCTGTCAGGGACATGTCAACTTTAGCTTTCGACAATGTTTTTCACCTTTAATTCCAGTTCTTCTAGACTTATTCCGTCGTTTTTAATTATTATATCGCTTAAAGCCATAAGTTTTCCTACGCCGTTCTCTATCTCTCTAATGTCGCGCTCTTCGAAGTCATCTCCTTTCTTGTCTTCTTCTCTCTGCCTCTCCTCACGCCTTTCTTTCCTTGTTTTGCGTGGCGCCCAGGTCGCGACCATCTTTATTTCGGATTCTAACTCGTTCTCGAATCTTTGTTTTTCGTTCCAACCTCTCATTCCGGTGATAACTATTTTTCCCTGCTCTTCAATCATCTCTTCGAGATAAGGAATCGATAGCTGGGCTATCGCATCTCCGCCATGCTCATCCCTCATTTCGTTGACGAACTCTCCTGTCTTCTCAGTAGGAATATTTCTTTTATTCATCTCGATCCTGACAACTTCGCCCATATCAAGGACTGTAAAATCAAGTTGTTCCTTCATTATGTCGGCTACGGTTGTTTTTCCGGATAAGGGCATCCCTGTTACTCCGTATATCTCTGTCATTCTGCTATCAGCTCGTCTATTTCATCTCTGATGTCTTTGCAGTAATTGAAAAAATCATCTTCATCATCTACTTTTTCAGGATAGGACTCAAGTTCCCATGGTTCGATTTCCGGGTAAATATTTCTTTTCTCCTTCAATGTATCGATGTAGAGGTTGGCGAACTCGTAGACTTGGTGCCCCCAGTCGCCCTTTGGTAGTTTAACCATTAAACGTTGACCTCCTGTTGATTTCTCCGTTAATATCGGTTTGGAACAGTTCCTTAGCTTCCTCCATCGACTCTGAGTTAGCTAGGCTCCACATCAATTTCACATAAGCCAATTCGGGATGCATATCTCCCGCCTCAATAATTCCAGCCTCCTGTATCTTAATGCCTGCGCTGTAGACGTTCATGTCTGTTCTGCCGTTAATGCACTGTGAAGACATCGCTACCAAGGACTGATCTGCAAGTTCTTCGAGCTTGTTCAGAATCTTTTTGTGGTGTGATGTTTTTTCGTCGAATGAGTCAACAGGCATATGTCCTAAGCCGGTTCCCTCTATAATCACTCCGCCATAATCTTGTTCGATCATGAACTCCAGCTCTTCCGGTTTCATTCCGGGTCGTACCTTCAGCAGTCCTACGTCGGTGGTAAGATCGAATTGAGGATTGTATTCACTTCTTTTTGTCTCAAAGTTCTTTTGGATTTCATCTTCCTCGTAGTTTACTATTCCCAGTGGTTCGGAGTTTATAGGTTCAAAAGCATCTCTTTTCGAAGTGTGCATCTTTCTGATCTTAGCTGCGTTCATTATCTTGCAATTTGTGTCGCTAGATGAGCTGTGCATACAAATCCCCACCCCTTTAAAACCTGTTTCGATCAGGAAGTCTGCTGCACAGTGAAGATTCATTACTGCGTCTGTACTCGGTCTGTCGCTGCTTCTTTGGGAGCCTACTAAGATCACTCCTGTGTCAATATTGTTTAACATAAGAGAGAGTGCTGCTCCTGTGTAGCTCATGGTGTCTGTTCCGTGTCCAACGATTATGCCATCGTATTCATCTTTAACTTCATCGATCTTTCTTGCTATCTCCTGCCAATGCTCTGGCTCCATGTTTTCAGAGAGCATTTGTGCAACTAGTTCAGAATATATGTTGCACTTTTCTGCTAGCTCGGGATACATCTCTACTAGATCTTCAGGGTCAAAGGCGGGTTTTACGCCACCTTCCTCGTATGATACTCTTGAGGCGATAGTTCCTCCGGTGTGAAGTACAAGGATGTCTGGTTTGTCTTCGCTATGAGGCACTTCTGGCTTCTCTACTTCTTTTGATTCTCTCTCCTCCACTAACTCAATTTCTTCAGGTTCTAGACCAATATTGTAGCCTGAGGCTAATTTGAGAACTATTGAATCTGGATCTCCGCTCTCAGGTTTCGGCATCAATCTTCCTTCTCTGCCGTTAACCTTTACGAGATCGCCTTTCTCAATATCTTTTTCTTCAAGAAGATCATGGATTTCGTCTGAGTACATAAATTTGGTCGGGCGTTTAAACCTTAATAAATCAACCCGCGACACCAAATTGTAATACGAAAATAGGTAAATCGCAAAAATAATGGTTTTTGTAATACAAATTTATCTGAAGTTCTGGACATCTATCTTCAGGAAGTCCGCGCCAGTAGGAAGCTGGTAAAGAACATCATACTTGAATCCATAATCGCTTGAAACCGTAGCCTTGATTCTCCCCGTACCTATGTATTCGCCGAGTTGTTCAGCCTCTGTGTATCCTGTTCCATAACTTGAGCTTGGCTCGGCATTAAGCTTAACGGTTATATTGCCATCAAGATTCTTATTAGATCCTTCAGAGCTCTTGAACTCGTAAAGAACGACTAGTTTTGAGGTGTTTATGTTTTGAGGGGAGCCACTAGAACCAACATTCTTAATACAAGCCTTAATATGATCATTTTTCATCAAATAACAGGGCGTGCCATCTATTGTGGTCTTATTCACCTTCACATTAGCCGAGGAGCTCAGGATTATGTTCCCATCTCTTTTCGAAGTTTGGGGGGATATCACGCTTGCGTCCGTACGAAGTTCGTAGATGAGAGATTCTGTATCATTGTTGAAGTATAGATCTCCTCTATCAAAGCTTACATCCATGGTTCTGGTCGAGCCTTCACCTTCTGAGACCACCTCTTGAACATTTGAGTCTACAGTCTGCATGAAGTTCTGGGCTTTCCTTATGGAGTTGGCATCCTGCATGTTTTCAAGTGCGGGAGCACCAACTGTAATCGCTCCAGAGATCGCAGTTACCGTAACGCCCACATAGATTGCCATGGTCGCGATCTCCGAGACTCCTTTCGACATAATTAATTGTCATTTTTGCTGTCTTAAATATTAATGGAGCTGACTGTTGATCCAGGTCTCCCCATTATCCCTCATGCGCGACCATACAAAGATACGGGGATTAGAGAAATTGAACGACTTGTCGATGTCCAGAGAGCTTGCAGTAACCCTTACGTTTGAAACTCCTTCTGGAAGACTAATCTCTTTGGATTGTTTTGATTCAAGAGTTAGGTTCGACCATGAGCCATCCAGTTTCACTCCAGGTCGCAACAAAGATTCACCATAGTTTAAAATCATGGCTTTATCGGCATAGGGCAGCACGGCAAAATCAAATCCTCTATAGTCTATTCCTTTAGTACTGGTCTGTCTCTCTAGAAATCTATGCGTGTTGTAGATTTTTTTCTCCAAATAAATTACTGAACTATTTTTCTCAAGTCCGCTTCCAAAGGCTTTAGCTGGCTGATCAACCGAATTCGAGAAATAATTTTTGAAATAAGTTTTTTCTCCGCTTTCGACGAAGTTGCCGAATGAATATACGGTTAGAAGTATGAAGCTTGCAAAAACTATGGCTGAGAGTATGAATATCTGACCTTTCTTCACCTGTAGCTCGCCACCCTTATTTCACGGCTTGAATTTTCAAAGTAGGGGAAGTTGACCGTGTAAACGTTTTCCCTACTAGGAATAGAACCTTCTGTCCAATATCTGTTGAACGAAAGGGAAACTTCTCCGTTACCTGTAAGATTTAGCCACCCGTGTGTTGGTTCAGGGTTTTTAGAGTAATAGCCGGTTCTGCTAATATTTTCCAAGATTTTCTGTCCGTTAAAGCTTAAATTAAGGTTTTCAGCGTTCTTTATCCATATCTGAATATCGGAATTATCAGAACTATCTAAATGGATCTGATCTGGAGAATCTAGTTCGTAATAACTTGAATTCATATGAATAATAGACACTGAAGCATTGAAATTAGCAGGCAAGACTTCTTCAACGTCTTTTTCAATTTTCTGAGGTTTTAAGTCAAGCCTACCTCTTTCTTGAAGTGTTTCGAGTTTTTCTACCACGCCTGTCATTTCAAAGTCGGGCTGTTGGCTGGTCTGAGGCAGTACAACCAAGATCATGGTAAGTATGAGTGTTGAAGCTATAACTGCCTCTAAGGTATGTATGAAACCTTTCACCAGACATTCAACCTCATTTCTAGGTCTGTCAGGCTTCCGTTTCTGTAGAAACCGGTCAAGAATTTTTGTCTTGAAACGACTTCTTGTAATGGTGTCGGATAGCCCATTGAAGCTAATTTGCCCGAATTATCGGAAATAGAAAGATTAAAGTTTTCTGGACTTATATCAAGTGCTTCTTCCAAATCTTGATTCGACTTATTGTTTAAGTTCTTAATTTTATCGACGGAAACAGTAGAAAAGCTTTCCAAAGGTCCAAAAACTATTCTTCCTTGTTTATAGGAGTTAATTCTTTTTTTACCGTAAGAATGGTCTTTGTCATGAAGCCTTATCCTGAGGCGCTCTGAGTCTATTTCGGCTAATACAGTTGAGCTATCTGGTTTTGAAACCTTGGCATTTAGTTTTCCAATGAAGCTAATTCCATAATTGGAAGCGACAGTAAATCCTGAGGTTTTTCCATCCTTGAATAAACCTGTTCCAGCTAGTTCTGTTGTAGAATCATCTTTCGCCCAGTAGAGTTTTGACATGTTTTTCAATCTGAAAGATAAACCTGAAGCGTTCTCGATTATAATTTCCTTGGAGTTATTATAGATCTTTAAGCCGGCGTCTTCCAGCTCTGCATGCAAAAGATTGTTCTTGATGTCAAAAGTTCCTATGCCGAGGTCGGCAGATGAAGAAAGAACTTCTTTACCGTTTATTCTCATCGATTCCAGTCCGTTTCCACCAGTCATTACTGAAATAAATGAGTTGTTCATCCAATCGTTGATCTCGATATCGCTATAGAGATCTCCTGTCAGGTTTTCTGCATAAAGATTTATCTCTCTCGTACTGTCCGTTTTGTCTAATATCATTATGGTTCTGTTCTCGTGTAGCTCTGCTGCTTGTTCTTTGAGGCTTGCGTTTCTGTAATAATTGTTGAAGAAATGTCTGCGATCTACGGGTACGTTAGAAATTGAATTTGGAGATTCCATTATTAGGGATTTTCGACCAATCGGGCTGGAAGTTTCTGATATTAGTTGGTTGGATGTTTCAAGAGCGATGTTTTCCAGGTTCCCTGTGTTTCCTCCGGTCTGGTAACTAGATAGAAAAATAATGCTTGAGAGGAGTGTAACTATCATCAGACCGAGTCCTATTGACCAGTCGATGTTTACCGTTTGTCCTTTCAATTAATATTCACCTTGTCTGAACCAGTTTTCTCGATGGAAATCGAGTATCTTCCGGATGATAGGTCCAGATTGGAGGTAATACCGGTTTCAGGTCGATAAATTACTCTAACCAGAGGATTGGTGTATATAGTAAAACCAAAGTTCGGCTTTAGTTTGTTGAGAAGATTTCTATTGTTTATGAGCTGCTTTCTATTATTGATGGTGCTGTAACTGCCTTCTGTGAAAGGCAGGATGAAATTTGCCTGGTTATAACTTCTTGTAAGTCTCAAAACATTGTCTTTACGTATTTTTCGCTCAGCTTTCAAGAAGCTTGGAGCAACTATTCCGGAAATATAGTTTTCTGAATCTGAAACTAAGTAAGGGAAGTCTGCTGGAGGCATAATACTTTTTTCTGATGAGAGTTGTTGGCTGTCAAAATAGGTTGTGTCGGAAGAGCTCAGATTAAAATTCATCTCCAAAGTTACATTTTCAGGGCTTTGGTAGCTCCCACAAATCTTTGTATCGAAAACTGAAGGTTTAGAAACGTGTGCATTATCTTTCGATGAAACGGAGAAAAGAACGGTTGAGTTGGATGGACAAGATCCTTTTGAGGTGGTTGTCGCCATCCTGCCAGTACATACGTTCAGATTATACGAATCGAAGACCGAGAAATGTGCTTTCTCTTCACGTGATGAAAGATAGAATCCGGTATTAGCGTCGCACGATGTACCTATACTTGAGTCTTCTATTCCAGAAATACAGACGTTATTCGAGAAAAAATCAGGTTCTGCAGGGTGGCTATAGGCTTCACTACTGTCAAAAGAGATAACAGGTTCATAGTTTCCGCAGTCCTCGGCGTACTTCACGTCCAATGCCGCAGAGCTGGGAAGCAGAAGGCAGACAGCTAGTAAAATTTTATACATTTTCATAAGTAGAAAATTTGTCTTTTCTCCGTTATTAAACCTATACGACCTCATCAGTTCAATGACGTTAGGGAAAGATGGCGGGAATACCTCAAGTTATCTAGTTAAACTCTGAACTGTCGAACTAGTTCACACCTTTAAAATTCATAACATAGGAGAAAATCGGTTTTAGGCAAGTTCAATCAAATCTAATTAGGATTAATTTTGATAGCAACCTCTGAATTCCGAAGTCCGCTGTTTCCTATTCTGAGACTTCCACGTTCTCTTATCGTTTCTGTGTTTTCTAAGGTCGTATTAGGTCTATAAATGACTTTTACGAGAGGCAATTTGTTTAAAACATCTCCAAAGCTAGGTTCTACTTGATTCATTAATATTCTGTCGTTTATCTCCTTCTGTCGTTCTTCGATATCACTTCTTCCACCATTTGAGAAAGGGACTAGGAAGGTTGACCTATCTTGTAAGGTCATAGAGATCGTTTCAGTCTCTGGATAAGAGAGTTTTAGGAATTCTCCATATCCGACAATTCCCAGAGGCTGCTCAGAAGTGATGTAGGGATATTCGACCGGCGCTTTCAGCTCCTCTCCTGTCGAGATATTTGAATCGCTTGCAGAGATTTTCCCTGAAACTCCTTCAACCTCTAAGGTAACGTTTTCCGGTATTTTGCTCGTTACGCACAGACTTTGATCGTAGGCGTCATTTTCGAACTGTGGTGAGGCGGCATGCGTGTTGGTCTCCCCTGTGACGGAGAGAGCTTTCGTTCCGTTCGTGCAACCGGGTTCTATCGATGCTTGAAGCCTTCCTGAGCATAAACTGTACGTATAATGGTTTTCAAATATGCTTAAATGGGAATTTGTCTTGTTTTCGAGAGAGAAGAGCGGTTCATTGTCTGAGCCACATGACAGACCGATCTCAATCTTGTCGGCGCCTTCAACGCATAACTGGTTCGGGTAATAACCTGGTTCAGCTACATGCCCTCCATCAGTCTTATTCAGAGATAAGAGGCTTTCAGTTCCGCTTTTACAGCTGTTTTCGACTGAGACATCTATCGCCGAAACGCTGTGAGTTAGAGCCAATATTAGCCCTAACAAAATATATTTTCTCTTCACGTTAACCCTATTGTCTTAAGTCGAATAAAAGATCAACTTTATATCCCATTGATTCTCAGTCTTTGATATGGGTTTAGCAAGAGTCGGAGTCATTTCAATATTTGTAATATTTTTGGCTGCTTTTGTGACTGCACCAACTGTACAGCACCATCCTTTCTCCGAGCTCTTTCCGCCTGACCAGGATTTAAATTTCGGTGAATACGATGCATTCAACTTGACAGAGCTTGATTTGTCTGACGGTTCAATTTTTACAGGTAATGTGGTAAGAAACCAGGGGAACACTATCGATATAATACGCTTTATTGACAGCGGTCTTATAGAGATTCCTAACGGGGGTATTGAAGTTTCTGGCTCCAGTAAGTTCCAAAATAACGTTGAGTTTAGAAGCTCCGGTGACACTGTAAAACTGAACGGCACTGGAGGAAACCATACATACATGGAGTTTTACAAAGAATCCTCAAATCCTGGGGTGAGATCTGCTTGGGTCGGCTATGGAAGTGCTTCACGATCCGCATTCACTATCAAGAATGAACTCGGAGATAAGATCGAACTCAAGGGAGGAAAGGTTGAAGCCGCGGGAGGAGTAGACCTAAAGGGCAACAATTTAACTTCTTCCACCGGAGGTGAGATTTGTGTCGGAAGATACTGTTGAAATAAAGAAAGAAGAACTTGAAGAACTAATAGAGAAAAAGGTGGAGGAAAGAGTAGAGGAGCGTGTTAGAGAAGAAATTGAGGATGAGCCTCAGAAAAATGATGTAGATGAGGGAATATCCCGTAGAGGCTTCTTGAAGAAGCTTGGGGCAGGAGCTTTAGGTTTTGGAGCTATTTCTCTGCCTTCTGTTTCTGCACTTGATATCAGAAGTGACGGTCTAAGTTATTATGGAGGTCAAAACAGTAATCTAGATTTCGATATTGATAACTCGGGTAATGTAAATCTATTAGGTTCCTTGAGTCTTGGAGGCAATCTGAAGGCTAAGGATGGAGAATTGATTTGGGATGAAGCTAAATCGCAGATTCCGTCTTCTGTAGTTGATCTGTCTGGAATCAACCATGATAATTTATCCGGTGTTTCCGCTGATGACCACCACCCTGATCCAAGGTATGGCATAAGAAATTTAGAGCTTCAGAACACTGAGATGGATGATTCTTGGGTTTCCGGACAGTCTGGAGGACAGATTGGGTGGGATGCCTCAGTAGGGTTCTTTGTCCACTACGGCAGTTCTGGCGGTGGTGTTGGGAAAGGTTACGGAACCCTCTTAGATACAAGCAATCTACAGTTAGGCTCCAACCTGTATTTTAGTGGAGGAGAGTCTGAAGATGTAAGACCCTCTTTAGCAATTGATCAAGGTTCGGGTAGTGGTCTAGATGCAGATACAATTGACGGCAAACATGCTTCAGAATTAGGGGGGGAATTCAGGTTTGGACACGGTCTCAGAGCTAGAGGCTCATTTAGTGGGAACACGAATGCTCCTTCGGACAGTGTACAAACTTTGACTCAACCCCATAGATCTTTCTCTGGGGCTGTAAATGCAAAAATAGAGTTGGAAGCTAATGGCTCACAAAGCGGAACCGCAAGTGCAGATGCAGGAATAGAGGCAACTTTGCAAACTTCTGGAGGTGCAACAATACTCGCTGGAAACACTACAGCTACGGGTAACGAGTTCTCATCTACGTTTAAGCAAACCCAAACAAATATTAATTTGACTCCAAATGATGAAATTACGGCCCGGGTCCATGTAACGAATGTTGCTGACGTATATGCATCTAAAGATGCCCAGGCGACTGCGAGTGCAAATGGTACTGCTTCATTATGGGTTGAATAAAGGTGGGAAAAATGCGAGAGATAAACGATAAGATTTTCCATTTTATATCAGGGGAAAGTGTGCAAAATGGGGATATAGAGAGGAATTTGAATGATGAAGGTCAGGACGTTTTGGATCGTCTGTACAGGGGAGGTCATATGATGGCTGTAAGAGATGGTTCAAACCTCAACAGTATTTGGAATTACAGCTTGGTGAGCGGCGATTTGGAGCTGAAGACGGTTTGGTACAGGCCTGAAACCAGAGGGGGCTACGGGAAGTGGGATGAGCTTTATATCTTGATGGAGCATGAAAACGTAAGCCTGATTAAATCAGAAACTCCTACAGCCGAGTTTGCAGATAAACTTGTGTCTAGAGGTGGAGATGATAAATTCTTCAGGAGAATAGGGAAAAAGAAGGTTAAAATAAGGAAAGAAGATCTAGAGGAGGATGTCGACATTGCATAGGTTTGAGTCAGAAGTATCGAATAAAATGATTGAGAAAGATGACTTTTTCGCGACAAGATTTGAAATTACGGAGATTGACGAACAGTTTGATGAAGCCTATTTTTCAATAGTCTGTAATTCATGTAATCTGGCAGATAATAAGATATTTTTGAGATCTCCGCCTCATACATTGAGGATTACTTGTGATTATTGCGGGCAGGCTCATAGAATTCATTTCGAATCATATGACAAGTTTATAGATTATATCAAGTCTGAAACAAGCGTTAGTGTTCACGAAAATTAATGCAAATCTTTGAGGGGCAAAGTATACAAAGTCTTACAATAAATTGTATTGATACCAATGTCTACTGATGTAGTTGTATTTATAGACGCTCTATCTCCGAGAGAGCTGGAAGGCTTTTTGGAGGAGAATTATCAGGGAAATATGGATGCCGATGTACCCCGTGTAACACCAAGAGTTATGTCAAGTATATATACCGGATTAAGTCCGGCGGAAAACGGTATGATGTCTATATCCAAAGAGGGTGGAGAAGATGCTACAAGACCCAAGAAGTCCACTTTTATTGATCAGGCTGTAAGGGAGGGAAAGAAGGTTTTGTCCATGGGAATGCCTTTCAGCGTACCGTTCAAAATTGATTCTGTAGAGGCAGAAGAATTTGAATCTCTACTTCAGGGAGGTGCACTTCAGGGAGAATCATATACGTTACCTGGACAAGCTTCAGATATATTGAATGTTCCTGCGCCATCCGCTGACATGATTAAGGACCACCCTGATACAACTTATTCAAGTTTTCTGGATCAGACAAGACAGTTTTTCCTGAGAGCTAAAGAGAATATAAGGAGAGATGATTTCGACGTAGTCTTTCTTGGTTATCGGCTTGTAGACTCTTATTGCCACTTTCAGCATACAGAGGAGCGAAATGGGAAGCCTTACAGGCAGCATCTTATTGATAATGTTCAATCGCTTTTGAAGGAGATAGATAATCAGATTGACGGCGACTTAATGTTTTTCTCTGATCACGGTCAGACCGAGTTAACAGATACATTCAGGGTAAACAAATGGTTGAAAGAAAATGGCTGGCTGGATTACAGAGTTGATTACGACTTTATAGATGATTTAACCAAGTATCAGCAGGGTGAAAAACACCCTGTAAATGAAAGGGTTGAAAACCAGGTAACTTTGAATCAGCCGGGTGTGAGGTTGGATGAAGAGAACTCGAAAGTTGTATGCTCAGATCCTTTTGACTCATGCTTAACTTTGCTATGTGATAGAGAAGATTTTGATGAAGAGAAGTTTAGAGAGGAGTTAATGTCGACAGGGATGTATCGTTCCGTCAAGTACAAGTGGGAAATTTACGACGAGGACGCTGACTTTTACGAGACAGTTCCCGATATAATTCCCGATAGAGCCGAAGGGGTATTTGTCTCCGGCAACCTACACAAGAATCCGATCGGAATGGGGTACTACAGAACCGGTGTACACGACAGAACTGCGTGTTTCGGCGCCACCAAAAAGTTGAATATCTCTGATAAGGAAGAAATTAAGCCAGAGGACATGTATGATGTAATAACTGATTTCATTGATCTAGAGTTGACCGAGCCGCCTTTAGACGAGCAAGATATCAATGGCTGGAACGATGAAGAGGTAAAGCTTGCAAGAAAGAGACTGGAGGGAAATAAGGAATGACCTGGAATGGAAGAGCCAGCTGGAGGAATGCCAAACCTATTGGAGGATCACAGACTCAAAAAGTAGGAGAAGCAGTTTCTGCCTTAGAAAAAGCCATTGAGGAAAATGAGAAGGTACTATTCCTTTGGACGGGTGGTAAGGAGGCACAGGTTATTGCAGATTTACTGCTTTATGAGGTCGGTGAAGAAGATGGTGTTTCCCCTGTACCTTTTGGGGTTATCGATACTGGCAACCAGTTCGAAAGTATGTATGATTTTAGAGAGGAGTTCTTGGCTGCCGATGGCGACAAAGGAGCTAACACTGTTGGACCGTTCGAGGGTATAGGAAATAAGGTTATAGTTGAGAGACATGACGAGTTTTTGGAGAAAATAATTGAGAATGAAAATGATCCTCGCGGATATCATGGAAAACACTCCGGAGAATGGAAATGTCCTGAATGCCGGCAGAAAGCCAAAAGAGATAACACTACTATTATCTGCGAGGGTTGCGGTGAAACAAAACTTGAATCTGTACAAAGACAGAATCTTTCGCCCGAAGAATGGGGTGTTCCTGAATCGTGTGGCGCACTAAAGGTCGAGCCATTGAAACGTTTCGTTAAAGATCATGGTTTCACTACCATGATTACGGGCATTCGAGGTACTGATATGATCGAACAGGGTGACTCCGATTCTAGAATTTTTGAGGAAAAAAACGAACCCGCAAATTATTCACGGATTAACCCGTTGATTAATTGGAGTGAGGAGAATGTGTGGGCTTACATTAAAGCTGAATCTGTTTCATATCCGGAGCTTTATGACCAGGGTTACAGGCATACTGATTCGAAGTGCTGTACATCTAAGGAAGATCGTGGTGGCGCGGATGAATACGGTGAGGGCGGCATAGATGCCGAAAAGGCTGCAGCTAAGAAAGATCTTCAGGACATGGGGTACGTATAATTGTTCAATCTGAGTTAATATAGTGGACTCAAATTTTTGCAGATAATTAGTTTAATCCTTCTGAGAAATTGACGCGCAATCAACAGTAAGCTGGTTGCATTGGTTCCTGTGGCAAAGTTATATAGGTTCGATTCCCTTACAATCAACTATGGTATTAAGTCCAGGTTTAGGAGAGATCGTATTGATCGGAGCTGCGGTACTATTCCTCATAATGGGTCCTAAAAAGCTTCCTCAGTTTGCCAGATCTTTAGGTGAATCAAAGAAAGAGTTCAAGAAGTCTATGAACGAGGCACAGGAAGTAGTTGATGAAGCCGAAGAAGTAGGAGAGGAAATGAGACCTGATGCAGAATCTGAAGTAGAGGATATAAAGTCTTCAAGTGAATGATCGGGGATGCAGCAGTTAGAAGATCATGTAATAGAGCTTAGAAGGCGGCTAATACGTATATCAATATCTCTAGTAATAGCCACTGCTTTATCCTTCTATTTCTCGCCTGACATACTTATCTGGCTTCAAAATGATCTTTCAGTAGAGGTACACGCTTTGAAAGCGTTCGAAACTTTCTACACTGAGTTGATGATAGCCTTGATTCTTGGATTCTTCATAAGTCTTCCATACACGATTTACCAGATAATCAAGTTCATGAAGCCAGGGCTTAAAGAAAGAGAATACAAGGTTATGAGAAACTATCTTCCTTTCTCAATAATACTGTTTCTCGGCGGAGCGGTTTTCGCATACGAATTTGTTATTAAGGCAAGTTTTGCCTTCTTTGAAGGAGTAGGTCAATCTGCCGGCGTAACCTCGGTATGGGGTCTAAAAAACACTCTAGGTTTTGCGATGAAGATTTCAGGATTTACAGGGGTATTTTTCCAGTTACCTATAGTTTCAGTAGTTCTCGCTAGGGCAGGAATACTTGAATCCGAGATGATGGTCAAGTACAGGAACTATTTCATTGTGGCTGTGCTTCTATTCTCAGCCATGGCAACTCCTCCGGATTTGATTACGCAGATTCTGATAACCTTGCCTGTCATAGGACTCTATCAAGTCAGTATCTTCTTGGTGGGAAAGATTCAGAACTGAGGCTCTTTTAAAAAGTTAGGGTTTCCACTTCCTAATATGCAACGTGATAAACACTATGAAAGTATACACTATAGGCGGTTACGAGGAAGTCGGCCGCAACATGACAGCAGTGGAAGTTGACGGCGAAGCCGTCATCTTCGACATGGGATTCGAAATGGAAGAAGTAATCAACGCCGATGGCGAAGTCGACCAGATGACAACCAACCAGACTTTAGAAACAGGCGCAATCCCGATCGACGAAGTTCTCTACGAAAACGACGTAGAAGTAAAAGCAATCATCATCGGACACGGGCACCTCGACCACGTAGGAGCAATTCCAAAACTGGCAGGAGCATATGATGCGCCGATTGTTTGCACACCTTACACGAAGAAAATTGTCGAAAACAACATCGAAGGTGACAGGAAAAACATCGACAATGATGTGATCGGAGTCGAGAAAGGAGAAGATTACAGTGTCTCCGAGAATCTTGACTTGGAGTTCATGCACGTCAACCACTCCATCCCTCAGGCAACACTCTCACTTCTTAAAACACCTGAAGGCGGAGTAGTCTACGGAAACGACATGAAAATCGACTACAGCCCTGTAATCGAGGAAACAACAGACATCGAAAGACTCAAATCCGCGGGAGAAGAAGGTGTCAAACTAATGATCCCCGGAACAACAAACGTATGCGATGAAGGAAGATGTCGTTCTGAGAAATCTGTTGAACAGGAGCTTGAAGACGTAATGAACTCCTGTTACGCCAACGGCGGCGCGGTAGTAATGTCAACATTCTCCTCACAGATCTCAAGACTGAACTCGATCATCGACGCAAACAACGGAAGAAGAAGAATCGCGTTCGTGGGAAGAAGCCTGAAGGAGTATACTCAGGCAGCTGAAGAACTAGGTCTGATCGATCTTTCTGAAGTTGAAGTAGTTTCGTACTTCGACGAGGTTCAAGATCTTATGAACCGTGTTTCCGGAAACAAGGACGAATGGTTGATCGTAGCAACAGGAAACCAGGGAGAACCTGGAGCACAGATGGACAAGCTTGCTACAGGACAGTACCCATTCGACTTCGAGAAAGGAGACCATGTAATCTTCTCCTCGAGAACAATCCCAACACCTCCGACAGAGGCAAACAGGTACAACCTTGAGAAGAAGTTGAAAGAGAAAGGAGTAAGAGTTTATCCTGGAGTACACACATCAGGACACGCGAAGAAAGAAGACCACAGAGACTTCATCAACCACCTACAGCCTGATAACATTGTTCCTTCCCACGGAACAATTCAGAAGCTTGGGGACTACGTTGAACTAGCAAGACAGGAAGGCTACACTCTAGAAGACGACGTCTTCATCGGAGAGAACGGAAGAGTAATCGAGATCGAGTAAACTTCTTTCTCTCCACTTTTTATTTCTCTATTCTTAATCTGTCTCCTTTACTAATTGAATGATTCTCGGCAAAGCCCTGATTTAGCTCTACCACATACTGCGCGGGCTCCTCGCTTCTATAAGACGCAAGATTTTCCTCAGCTGTGTTCGGTTCAGGTTCAGCTTTCTCGATATTGATTACGGTATAGTTTGAATCGAGGAAGATAATGTCTAGCGGTATGTACGTGTTTTTCATCCAGAACCATCTATCATCATCTTCCTGGTATTTGAAAAGCATTCCGTGATTTTTGGTAAGGCTGGTTCTGTTCATGAGTCCCTTCCGTCTTTCTGAGGAAGTATCCGCAACCTCGAGACTTACTTCTGCTAAAGTATCATTACTTGAGACAAAACTAGCATCAATAGTTTCATCGTTTAGCAGGTAGTTAGTAATGCCCATGCCTATCAGGGCGGCTGCAAACCCTACAGAAACCAGTTTAAAGATTTCTGATTTTTCCATAAAACTTACCTATCTTTGAAGATAACTTTGGAAGGATTTGAGGTGTGAAGAAAATTGTCAGTATAATTGATATGAATAGTGCCTCCCCGAATCCAAGACTGAAGGGGAGCGGTATAAACAACATAGAAAGCTCTTGTCTCCGCTCCGTTAAATCTTCGTTGGTTATAAAGAGGTTTTTCTCAATTTTTTTATCATGGAACTTGAAGAACTCGCCCGCAAATATGCCTTAAAGAATGCCTCCGAGTACGGAGGGGAATGCAACCCTGGAGCAGTAATCGGACAGATCATGAGCGAGGAAGACTTCGATCCTCAAAAGGTCCAGCAAGTTGCAGGAAAAGTATGTGGTGAAGTTAACCAGCTTTCTGTAGAAGAAATTGAAGAAGAGCTGGAAAACTACGATTATGAGGAGAAAACGCATGAACATGATCCAATACCTGATCTGGATGTCGATGAGGATGAAGAGGTGGTTGTGCGTTTCGCTCCGAATCCGAATGGTCCTCCCCACATAGGTCACGCCAGAGGCATGGTTATCAACGGTGAGCTTAAGCAGAAGTATGAAGGAAAGCTTATACTAAGATTTGATGACACCGATCCAAGGAACAAGAGACCTCTGAAGACCGAGAGCGCCGACGCATATAAGATGTATCAGGAGGATTACGACTGGCTTGGTTACGAGGTCGATGAGGTTCGTTATAGTTCGAAAAACTTTGACAAGTATATCGAGTACGCTGAAAAATTGATAGAGAAAGAGAAAGCCTACGTATGCTTCTGTTCTCAGGAAGAAGGCAGCAAGTACCGCAGAGAAGGAGAGGCATGTCCTCACAGAGGTAAGTCAGTTGAGGAAAACATGGCTGACTGGGAAGAGATGAAGAACGGTGAAATAAATGAAGGAGAAGCCGTCCTCAAAGTTAAGACAGATCTTGATCACAAGAACCCAGCTGTACGAGACTTCGCAGCTTTCCGGATTATAGAGGATCCAGACCATCCAATAACTGGTGACAAATACCGTGTGTGGCCGATGCTAGATCTCGCAGGAGCATTGGAAGACCATTTCATGGGAACTACTCATATCGTACGTGGAAAAGACCTTAGAGCCTCAACAAAGAGACAGAAGTACATTTACGACTACTTCGACTGGGAATACCCAGACATTCGTTACTGGGGTAATATTCAGATCTCCGGTTTCGACGCTCCTGTATCTGGCTCCACTCTTGGAAACATGATTGAACAAGGAGAGCTCGATGGATGGGATGATGCACGTGCTCCAACGTTGAGAGCGTTGATGAAGAGAGGTTTCCAGCCTGAAGCAATCCAAGAATTCTTTATAGATCTTGGCGTAACGGAGAAAGATATTGAGGCTTCAGCAGAAACACTGGAATCGGAGAACAGAGATATAGTCGATGAGAAAGCAGCCAGATACTTCTTCGTAAGTGATCCTATCGAATTAACAATTGAGGATGTCCCAAACGATGTACAACCGGAAATGCAGGTACATCCAGACTTCCCCGAAAGAGGCACCAGAAAACCTGAGATAGAGAGGCAGGGCAAGGAGATCAAGTTACTGGTCGAAAAGAATGATCTTGAGGAGGGATTTCTCAGGTTGAAAGGTCTCTGTAACTTAGAAATAACTGATGTTGAGAAAGGCAGGGCAGTATACCGTGAAGGAGACCACAAACTAGCTCTTGAAAAAGAAGCGGATATAGTTCACTGGTGTCCTAGAGATTCTGAAGAAGCAAAAGTATCTATGCCTAATGGTTCTATCGTTGAAGGTGTTTTAGAGCCCTCGAATATCGACAACGGCGAGGTAGTACAATTCGAGAGGTTTGGATTCGTTCGGCGTGAGCGAAATTCGGAGTTCTACTTCGCTCACCAATAACCTTCTACATTACCCCATAATTGGGTTTTCTTTCAATTGTCTGTTTGTATCAGTATTTAAGTGGTGGCGCGGTCAGTGTAATCCCCGGTGAGCGCCCATGAAGCCCGAGAACACGGAGAAGAGCAGATCAAGATCGATCGCTAGAAAAGCAGAAAAGCTAGGTCGTGACGTTATAACCGGTGAAAGAATCTTTACAAACGATTCATATGTTAAGACCAATGAGGGGTACTGTCTAAGAAAGAATCTTTCCGGTATTTAGACCCTTCAAACACATCCTCCTTCATTTCTTCAACCCTTCATAAGCCAATTGAAACAATCTTTATCTTACAGAAGGAGGGTTTGGGAATGCCGGGGTTCGAACCCGGGACCTCTGCGTATCTCACACTTCTGGAAACCTGTTTAATCATTGGAAGACCGGCTATCCAGAATCGCCGGAACTCCTCATCGCTCATAGATGTTATGAGCGCAGCGCTCTACCACTGAGCCACATTCCCTCGTAAATATAGGATGACACTAAACCTTTTTTAATTCCAACAGAACTTCTAGAGGTCTTTAGCCTGCCTGTAAATATCCCAGTTAATATTGCTTAGATCAGACTTCTCGTACTCTGTCATGACGCCACATTCTTCGCAACCGACGTAGTCTGGTGGTTCTTCAGGGTTATCTTCTTTCGACTCCCAGACAAGCACAACGGGATAATCTTCACTCGCCCATTCACATTTGTAGTGAGAAACCGGTCTGTCAAGAACCAGTTTGTCTATCTTATTCCACGTTTCAATTGATTCTTCTTCCTCTTCCAGAATCCGAGTTGCGATTCCGTGTTCTTCAGAACCTCGCAGATTTTCGGTAGACATTACTAAACAAATGGAGAACAAACTATATTATGGTGGCGAGTGGGTTCGCCCGGATTCGAACCGGGGATCTCCGCCATGTCAAGGCGGTGTCATAACCAACTAGACCACGAACCCTCTATATTTTCGGTACTTAACTTACTTTTTTGTACCTTGTAGTACCTATGTTTCCGGATGGTCAGGTTACGCTTAAATAACTCGGAGAATACAAGTACATAGAGTGCGTGGGGAAAATGGTAAAATGCGACAACTGTGAACGAGACCTGAACGTTGATCCCGTGGACAAACCAGAAGTCGACTGGGTAAAAGTAGTATGCAGCGAATGCGGAGAAGTCAAAGACATCTCCATGATTAGATTATCTGCCACCACCTCACGGAAGTAGCCCCGGCTATGGAAAAATGGAAGGTTTAAAATACATTCTACGCTCAAAGAGTACTGTGGCAGATGAAAGCAGCGGATTTAGGATAATACAGTTAACGGTGAAGGCACTTTTAGTTGAAGTTATAGCTATCTTCGGTGCGGTTGCCGCTGTGTTTATGCAACTCTCATTTCTGACGGCGCAATCCCTCTCAAAAATCGTGAATATAGCTATACCTCTAGTAATTTTGACATACGCAGCTATGTGGCATGGTTACAAGAAAGACAAAGAATACCTAAAACAGAAATACGGGAAAACGCCTTCTGCAAAGCCCATTAAAGGGATTGGCCTATTCCTCTACTCAAGGCAAAGAGCGAAAATAGTAGAGTAGTAGATGCCAGAACGGTTTTAAGCTTCTTACATCAAACTTTTCTTGGTAAATATGGTTAACAAGTGGCAGGACTACGAAACAGGTCCGGAAGCACCGGATGTAATTAACGCAGTAATCGAAAACCCTTCAGGCGAACAAAATAAATATGAGTATGACAAGGAAAAAGAATCCGTTGTTCTAGATAGAGTGCTTTACTCTTCGATTCAGTATCCGGGCGACTACGGTTTCATCCCGCAAGCCTATTACGAAGACGAAGATCCGATGGACATCCTAGTCTTGACAACACATTCAACATTCCCTGGATGCGTTATCGAGGTAAGACCTGTAGGAATTCTTTACATGGACGATGGCGGAGAGCAGGACGACAACATCATCGCCGTACCCACTGAAGACCCGAGATGGAACAACGTAACCGATCTTGACGACGTAAACGAGCACAAGAAGAAGGAGATCAAGGAGTTCTTCAAGACCTACAAGAACCTCGAACCCAAGAAAGAGGTCAAGATCGAGGGATGGGGCGGAAAAGAAGAAGCTAAGGAAGCAATAGAAAGAAGTCAAGAACTTTACGAAGATAAGTTCGAGTAAAATTGAGGTGAAAGCCCTCTTCGCTTTCTATTATTCTAATCTTCCTCTTATGACTTCAGTAACTTCCTCCAGATCATAGATTAGGGCTCTCTCTACACTAATATTTCCGTTAAGCTTCCTGACCTCATCAACGTAAAAATTATCCTCGTTCTCGAAAATAACATACTTGTGTTTTACAGCGCTCAAACTAGGATTATCTCCCTCCCAGTATTTCTCAAAGACTTCATCAGCCAGTTCATCTTCAAGGTCTGAGTAGTATTCAAGTCTAGAGTGTGCTGCCACTTCGCAAATATGGTTGCCAAAATTATTTTAGCTACCGGTACTCGAATACCTTGAAACCCCGAAACTCCAGAAACGGTATGCCAAGAGATAGAAGAAAGGTCCGGCAAATAGCGAGACCAACTGCATGGCACCCCAAGAGCCTTTCTCAAGGAAAACTGTTGCAGGGAAGAACGTTGCGAATGCGAAAGGAATCAACGTAACCAGAAGGATCTGAATCCCCGAGCTATAGATGCCGTAGGGGTACTTCCGGAAATCACTTAGGTTGAATAATATCCAGACGATTTGCTGGCTTTTCCCAAGCCAGAAAGCGGATGTTGAAGCAACCAGATATATAGCGCCGAATATTAGAACTCCTGAAACAATAGCTGGTATGGCGTACAGCAGTTTCAGAGCTGTTACCTCAATTCCTAACTGTGTTCCTGAGTAAACCACCATCGCGATACTCCCAATTAGCTTGGCTATATTGCTGTCGTTAACGCCATCGGCGTAAACCTGGAAGAGAGGATTTAACGGTCTTACAAGAAATCTGTCGAAGTCTCCCGTAATAACGTAATTTTCTCCGAATCTGTAAGTGTTGAGGAAGAATATGTGGTGGAGGTTCATCACTATTCCTCCGAAACCTGCCAGGAAGAGCATCTCGTCGAAGCTCCAGCCGTAGATAGTCTCTACCTGTGTAAAGAGGAGTCCGAGGAATGCGACAGATATACCTATCTCGATAAATCTCCCTAATAGGCTGAGATAGGTGTCTCCGTGGTAGATAAGTCTTGTCTTTACGTATTGCTTGAAATACAGAGCATAGATTCTCAAGTATCTCTTAATCATCTCTTTCATCCGCCTTGCACCGTTAACTGTTTTCTGGCTTTCCGCCAGAGGAAAGCGCCTACGATCAGAAGGATCGCTGTCCATGTGATTTGGTGTAGCATAAGTTTTAGGGCTTCAGTGCCGGTTGCCGAGCCCATGAAGATCCTGACTGGTGTGTCAGTCATTCCCTTAAAAGGCAGGATATTGAATATTGGGGCTATTGATGCAGGAAGTAGGTATAGAGGAAACATTTTGCCGGAGAAAAGGCTTATAGCAAGATTCCTCATCATCCTGATACTCCATCCTACCTTCGTCCAAAATACCATTACTGATGTTATGAATGCTAGGCTGAAAACAAGGTTGAAAGCTAGGAACAGGCTTACAAGGAATAATAGTAGTTGAGAGACTGAAGGTACTGCGACATTAAAGAAAAGCCCTCCTGCAACTAGTATAGGAGCAGCAATAACTATTGATTCGAAGATCTTCCAGCCTGCTTCATGAGTATACGTGTAACCTCTTATGGACATAGGTCTCTTTAATTCGTCTGTTATAGAACCGTCTCTGATCTTATTTCCTAGAAACATTTCTGTCTGGAGATTGGTCGCTCTTCCAACGGCCTGACCAATCGCTAAGTAGCTCATGACCTGTACAAGCCCACCCTCTATACTTCCTGATGAGGCGATAGCGCTCCAGATGGCGTAGTAAAGCACAAGAGTCAATAGAGAGTTGATTACGTTGACGAAAGCTACTGTCTTGTAGGCTGCTGCTTCCTTTAATGCGATTTTCAGCGACTGGAAGTATTTTCCCCAGTACATAGATTACAGTCCCTCGTTGTAGATCTTCCTGACAACTGAATCGATATCAGGCTCTTTTATCTTGAAGTCGATAACCTCGTAATCTTGAAGTATTTCCGACATCAAGTCGGCTGCAGAAACTTTTTCTCTGTTAAAAACAACCTCTGTCTCGCCATTTTCTTTTTCCACACTTTCAACACCCTCTATGGTAAGTTTAAACTCTTCAGGGTTCTTAACATCCATCACTAATCTCCTAGATGTAAAGCGGTCGATCAGGGAGTCAAGTTGACCGTCATAGATCTTTTTGCCTCCGTCCAGCACGACCACTCTTTCACATAGATCTTCTATATCGTCCATATCGTGTGTTGTCAACATTACTGTAGTATCTTTCTCTCGGTTCATCTTTCTGATAAAGTCACGGATTCTCTCTTTTACAGCGATATCAAGACCGATTGTCGGCTCATCCAGATAGACAATTTTTGGGTGGTGGAGGAATGCTGCAGCCAGTTCACACCGCATCTTCTGTCCAAGACTTAACTTTCTGACAGGTTGGTCCCAAAATTCGGAGAGCTGTAGTACTTCGTCAAACTCTTCTATCCTTTTGTCATAGTCTTCATCTGTAACTTCGTAGATTTCTTTAAGAAGACGGAAAGATTCTTTGACGGGTAGATCCCACCATAGCTGAGTTTTTTGGCCGAAGACAACGCCTATGTCCATCGCGTTCTTCTTTCTCTCTTCGTAGGGATTGCGACCATTTACTTCGATCTCACCTTCTGAGGGTTTGAGGATTCCGGTCAGCATTTTGACTGTGGTAGATTTTCCTGCGCCGTTTGAACCAATATAACCTACTATCTCTCCCTCATTGATCTCGAGGTTTAGGTCTTCTACGGCTTTCACTTCTTCGTATTCTCGTTTGAAGAAGTTTTTCAGGTATCCTTTGACACCCTCTCCCTGCTGGTAGATCTTGAATGTCTTCGAAAGGTTTTCAGCCCTGATTAATGTCATAGTCCATTCTTTTTGAGAATGCTTTTTAATCGCTCCTAAACATCCAAAAAACATTATATGTTACTATTATCTAATAATAATTATGTCTTCTTTGGATCCCCGCTCTCCAAAAGACGCCCATCAAAGACTTCACCTCGACCTTGCATACAATGAGAGCGGCGAATACAGTACTGAAACCGTGGAATAAGACTTCCAGGGACTACGGGTTGACTTTTGAGATCTCGAGCTAAATCAGTAAAGTGAAGGTAAGTTTTCAGGCACATTCATGTGTTGTCATGGCTTTATTACCGATCAAATCGATTCCTTCAGGTCTATCGAAGATATATACTGCGAAAGCGTCCGTATTAAACCTTTGTAGCGGTTCGAGTAAATAGTCTCCCTCGAAACACTCATCAGGTTGTCTCTGTGAACAATGGTAGTCGGAGAGAATTTTTTTGGTCTCCGAAACTATTCCTTCGTAATTAAACAGGTTTTCACTGATAATAGGGTGTTTTCGAAATAGTGGTAAGTCTCCACTACTCTTCTACCGTCACCGGAACGCCTTTCTCTTTTAGGTGCTCGACCTGTCTTTTCACAAAGTCTTCCTCGTTCGAGCCCTTGGTCGCGATGATGTAGACTTGGGCGTCGCCGAAAGGACGCATAACTCTTCCAGCTCTCTGTGTTGCCTGTCTTCTTGAACCTCCCTGTCCTGAGGCAATAATACCTACCTCGGCGTCAGGGAGATCAAGTCCTTCATCTCCGATCCTTGAAACGATCACGGTATCGATCTCATCGTTCCTGAACTTCTCGAAGTAATCTTCTCTATCCTCGAAATCTGTCTCTCCCGAGATGAATGGGATGTCGAACTCTTCGGAAAGCTCTTCGCCCTGTTCAATCCAGTCGCAGAAAAGAATTGTTTTATCGTTCTCGTGTTTTTCGAGTAAGTCTTCGATGTACTGTGTCTTTCTCGGGTTCTTCGAGGCAATAATCGCCTTCTTGAAACCTGAGGCTTGGTTGTACTTGTTTCTGTAGAAGTCGCTTTCCCACTCAACGAGCTGGATCTCGACATCCGGCTTCAACACATAATTATCCTGGAAGAAGCGAGCCCAGTCGGCACCTATCTCTCTTCCGATCAAGGCGAAGATTTCCTTCTCCTTCGAGTCCTCTCTTACAGGCGAGGCTGAAAGACCGATTCTTCTAGTAGATTGAAGGGATGCTGTTTTTCTGAAAAGCTTCGAAGGAATGTGGTGAACCTCATCGAAGATGATGAGACCCCAGTCGTTCCTGAATAGCGAGGTTTTCTCCCCGGCCATGTGGTAAGTTGCGATTGTAACGTCGTTCATCTGTTTCTCGTCGCCGTGGTACTCTCCGATCTGATCCTCGGTCAAAGTAGTTTTGTCCAATAGTTCGCGTTTCCACTGACCGACAAGAGAACGCTGAGGTACTAAAACCAGAGTTGGTGCGTCAACCTTCGCCATCAAACCAATAGAGGTGACTGTCTTTCCTGAACCTGCAGGGTTCGCAAGAACGGCCGCCTTCTTCTCATAAGCTCTTTCAACATACTCTTTTTGGTAGTCCCTGAGTTCAATTCCATCGAGGTCTGCGCCGATCTTTTCATCGACTTCTCTAAATTTAGAATTGTCCTCGACAGGATAACCTTTCTTCAGTAGGACCTCTTTAATCTTCGCTCTGCTTTTAGCACCCATCGCAATTCTTGAGGCTTCGTCAGTGAGATCAACTACAAGGTTCTCTCTTACATCTTCGATGGAACGAGCCCACTCCATTCTCTCCTTGTTTGAAGCTTCAAGAGTGTGGTAGGTCCCTCTGTGTTCGATTGAGAACACTTCCTGTCTCTCGTAAGTTCTTTCAAGCCAGGAAAGAAAGTTGGGGTAGCTTCCAAGAATTCTAGTATATTTCTCCTTCATCTCTTCGAGCGATAGATCGGAGTTCCAGATATCCATCTGTTTAACTTTGTACTTGTAGTGGTCGCCGCTCGATGTGTCCATGTGAGCGATCTCCGACATCTCATTCAAGGTCTCATCATCAGGATTCGAAAGAATGATTTCTCTCTGGGGCTCAAAGAAAACAACGTTCTCTTCCGAGCTCTCCTCTACGGAATCGGATTCGCCGGTTTCTTGATTTCTTAACTGTTTAATTTCGTCGATAAGTTCCTCGCGCGAAAGGTCTTCAAGCGCCTTTTCGTTGGTCATGCCACACCTTCTGTAACACAAACCTTAAATCCTTGATCAAGGTCAGATTCTCTCAAAAAGCAAATTTTGTCAACGGTTTAAATCTGGCGCATACCTATATTAGATGTGAAATCGGAGCTTATCCAGAAACTATCAAAGATTGAAGACTTCGAGGAGCCAAAGGTCTCACTCGAGCAGTATTTAACCCCTCCAGAACTGGCGGCAGATATACTTCATACAGCATTCATGCAGGAAGATATAGAAGGTAAAGAGGTACTGGATCTTGGTACGGGGACGGGAATTCTCGGTATAGGTGCAGCTCTTCTAGGTGCGGATGTTAAAGCTGTGGACAAGGATAAGGATGCGCTTGAGATCGCTGAACAGAACGCTGAGAAACTTGGTATGTCGGAGTTCATTAGTTTTGAACACTTGGATATCGAAGAAGTTGAGGGAGAATATGATACGGTGGTGATGAACCCTCCTTTCTCTGTGCATTCAGAGATAGGTATTGACTTCCTGAAGAAGGCTGTAGACGTTTCTAACGTGGTTTACACGGTTTCTCATCCTGGTCGCAGAAAGGCTATAAAAGGTTTTCTCGAGAACTCAAACCATAGCTTGGAAGCGCTGGAGCAGTACACGGTTAAACTGCCGGCGACCTATGGCTTCCACACAGAGGAAGCCCGCGAAACCGAGATCGACGTTATCATAACGAGGCGAAACAAATAATGGAGCTTTCGACAATCGATAAGGAAGGACGAATCATCATCGACATGCAGCAAAACCATACTCTAGGCAATCTTATCAGGAAAGCTGTCTGGGCGCAGAATGAAGAAGCAGCATACGACAAAGGTCACCCTCTAGGAGACGAATCCAACCTGATCATCGAGTCCGACGAACCTGAAGAAGTTCTTGAGGACGCGATTGAACAGGCAAGAGAGTGGATGGACGGAGTAGAGTCCGCTTTCTAACACTATTTCTGCTACTTCTAGCTTACTCCTGTTTTTATGCAGCGATTCTCTAAGAAGATTGAAAAGGTATCCTATCCAATTTCGAAACAGTGAATACTGAGGATATAGTTGAGAAACTTTCAGCAGTTAAAAGTAGCCGCGAGTTCAAGGAGTACTACTTTTTTGCCATCGCGTTAATACTCGCATTCGGAACTCTACAGACTGCAGGATCGGTAACGAATACCGATAGACCTGTGGTTACGGTTGTTTCATGTTCTATGTATCCTGATTACGACGTCGGAGATATAATCGGGGTTCAAGGAACCGGTTACGAGAACATAGAGGTTGGTGACGTTATCGTCTACGATGTTCCTAAAAAGGTCGAATTTACTGTTGGTGGAGAGAGACACGTCCTTAATGATTCTAACGCTGCCGACTATACTGAGGCGGGAGCTGTTAAGCTTCTTCAGGTTGAAGGCGATAGTAAGGCTGCAATAGTCAGTATAGACGGTCAGAACGTTAAGATGATTGAAGGAAAGAGCTTTGATTACGGAGGGCAGTCATTCGAGGTAAACAGTATTTCGGGAATGGATATACCGGTTATTCACAGGGTTATCAGGAAGAACTCTGATCATCTGGAAACACAGGGAGATAACACTTTAGGTCAACACGAGTTTGAGAAAAATATTGAGCCGGAACAGATCTATGGTGAGGCCGTTTTCAAGATTCCGCGCATAGGTCTGGTTAAGATACTGGCTATAGACATTCTAGGCATCGGTAATAACGCACCTCTAACTATTGATTCTACTCCGGACTGTCAGGTCAGACCTTGACCCATACTATTTAAAGTTAAAGCCGGTAAACCCTACAGATATGGAATTTTGTGACGAATGCGGAGGAATGCTTGTTTCGACAGGTGATGAAGAAAACGCCTCTATGAAATGCAGGAACTGTGGGGAAGCACAGTCAGTTGACGGTGAAGAGATGAAGGTCACCGAGGAAAAAGAAGAAGATCCTATGGACAGACTGAATGTTTCTTCTGAAGAAGATCAGGAAACAACTAGACCTACTACAATGAGGGAATGTCCTTCATGTTCAGAGAATAAACAGGACGAGAAAGAGCACGAATGGTGGATGGAGCAGACAAGAGCTTCAGATGAACCTGCAACAAGATTTTACGAATGTACTGAATGCGGGAACGTGCACAAGGAGTACGACTAGAGTTATTCTATCTCTATTTCGTTTCCTTTATCCATCTGTTCGGCTAGAAAGTTAACTGAAGCTCTCAAGTTCTTAATTTGGCGCTGCATATCTTTTTTCTCCTCGTCAAAATCGCGTTTATTCAGTTTCTTATCAAAGTCAAACTCCATATTGTTTTCCTTGACTATCATGCGATCCTCCAGGTCATTTACTTGTTCTTCTAGGTCTTGGATTCTCTTGTTGGCAGAGCTCATGAACTTCCGGGTTCCTTTAATATCTTTGACCAGTTCCTCAATGTTTTTCTCTAGATCGGAGTTCAGGAAGTCCTCTAGCTCTCGCTGCTTTTTCTCTACTCTTCTCAAACGTTCATCCAGTTCTTCTATCTCCGAATCGTTCGACCCTTCTTCAATTAGATTTCTCTTTAACTGTTGGATCTCGTGTTCCTGGTAATCTAGCTCGTCTTCCAGAAAACGGGAGTAGTTGTCGACAAAGTCCTGTAAAGCTGAGTCTACAGCGTTGACATGGGATTCTATCTGGTCGAGTCTTTGTTCGACGGTTCCAAGTTCTTCTACTGCTTTCTCGCCTTTCTCCCCGAAGAGATCCATAACCTGTTTTTAGGTCAGCCTGTATTTGAAACATCTTCATCGGTTACGTGTCTCGGGATATAGGTATAGTTAAAACATTTGGACTGGAAAATCGGTGTATGCCAGATCAACAGCAGAGAAGAGCCGCAGCAAAGCCTAAAACTATAGACGAGGTAGATTCACAAAGAGACATCCGTGTCCGTATAACCGGCACTGTTATCGATTTAGAGGAGGAGTCAGTCACTCTGGATGATGGTACAGGTTCTGTAGAAATATTCATGCAGGAAGATGATATAGCCGAAGTTGAGGAGAGTCAGAAAGTAAGAGTGCTTGGAAGGGTTCTTCCGACGCCAGACGGCTTTGAGGTACAGGCCGAAGTTGTTCACGACCTTTCGAACGTTGATTTCGATAAATTCAGTAAGGTTAAAAAAATTGTTAACACTTCCGAATAACAAGGTGTAGTAAAATTATGTTTAAAGCAGAGCTAGAGGAAGTAGGTCTGATTCAGGACTCCATGAAAACCATCTCCGATCTTATCAGCGAGGGTCTTTTCCAGTTGACAGAAGACGGACTAAAGCTTGTCGCAGCCGATCCAGCGATGGTAGCACTTGTCGACTTCAAGATAGAGAAAGACGTATTCGAAACATACGAACTCGACGAAGAAGAAAAAGTAGGTCTCAATCTCGAGAACCTTTACTCAATTCTCAGAAGAGCAAACTCCGGCGACACAATCACGCTAGAACTAGAAGAGGACGAATCAAAGTTCCACATAAAGATGCAGAACGGAAGCACCAGGAACTTCTCACTGCCGATCCTGAACCTTTCCGAAGACGATATACCGGACACTGAATCGCTTAACCAGTTCAACGTTGACGCTGACCTTGAAACGAAAGTTCTCGAATCCGCTATCAAGGACGCTATGGTTGTAGGCGACTCAGTAACTGTTTCTGCTGATGATTCAAGCATTAACATCGTTGCGGAGGGCGACCAATCCAACGTAGACTTTACGATCACGGAAGGATCAGAAGGAGTAATGGAGATCGATGGATCAGAGGCATCCTCGATGTTCTCACTCGACTACCTCTCCTCTATGGTCAAGGCTAAGAAGCTTTCCGACACCGTAGAGCTAAGATTGGGAGATGACTTCCCTATGCGGCTCAATTTCGAAGTACCTGAGAAGGCAAGACTGAGCTTTGTATTGGCTCCAAGAATCGAAGAGGAATAACTTCCTCTATCAATATTTTCTTCCTTACAAACAACTTCTTACTTACCGGAATACAAATTCTCTTCTATGGCTCTAGATGAAGATCTAAAGGAACAGCTTACGGAAAAAGAATATGAAGTACTTAGAAATAGAGGTACAGAACGCGCAGGAACAGGCGAATACTTGAAGAAAGATGACGAAGGATTTTACCGATGTAAGGTCTGCGGAAACAAGATATTCTCGAGCGATACCAAGTTTAGTTCGGGTTCGGGCTGGCCTAGTTTCTATGACGCTATCGAAGATTCTGTTGACCTCAGAGAAGATGAGAGAGGTGGCATGAAAAGAACCGAGGTAATCTGCGCTGAATGCGATTCTCATTTAGGTCATGTGTTTGATGATGGTCCTGAACCTACCGGAAAACGGTATTGCATTAACTCGGTAGCACTGGATTTCGAAGAAGACAAAAACAACGAGTAATTGGTTTATCTTATGACCGAGTATGCTGTTCCGGCCACAGGCGCGCTAATTCTAAACGATGAAGATCAAATATTCTTGATGAAATCTCCTAAATGGGAGAATCAGTGGCTGGTTCCGGGAGGCAAAGTTGAGAAAGGCGATTCGATGCATGAAACAGTAAGGAAGGAGATCAAGGAAGAGACTAACCTAGATCTAGAAGATGTAAAGTTCATGGAAGCGGTTGATGGCGGAAATCCCGATGATTTCGAGAGAGATACGCACTTCATATTCCTTAACTTTGTCTGTAGAGCTGCGACAAACGAAGTTGAACTAGATCAAAGAGAAGCTGTCGAATATGTCTGGATAGAACCTGAAAAAGCCTTAGAAGAACTTAAGTTGAATGATGGCACGGCGGATTTCATCGAGACATACCTTGAAGTGAACCCAGACTTTTAGCTTTTCCTTTCCCACAAATCTGTATGGGGGAGCAGGAGGGAGAAAAGCCACAGGACTGGAAAATAAGGCAGTACTACGAACAGGAAGAGTTGGTAGAGCGTGTAGTAGAACTGGCTGAGTACAGAGAGGTTGCACCGACTTATCCGCACGGCTACGGCAAAAGACCAGACGCAGTTAACTTCCCTGGCGATTTTGAACATTTTGTAGGTCAAGGCGCTGTAGCTTTCCACCTGTCGGTCGAGAAATGGCGCAACCCTCTTCTAATAGATAAAGTAGACAACCAAGATAACCTAAGGACAGGCTGGGATCTGGTAATAGACATAGACTGTGATTATTCTTTTGAACTTGCAAAAGATACGGCAGATTTAGTTGTTAAGGAGCTCGAACAGCACGGAATCGAAAATATCGGAGTGAAGTTCTCTGGAAACCGTGGATTCCATATAGGTCTAAGGGGAGAAGCTTTTCCAAAGAAGCTGGACGAAAGGGACATTTCAGAGCTCTATCCAAGGCTGCCTAGAGGTATAGTAAATTATATACGCTATAATCTTGAAGATGAGCTGAAGAAAAAGGTAGTGGAACATGGTTTTGCTGATGAAATGACTAAAGATGATGGAGATCAGAATCCTTTCCTCGTTGCCGACATAGAGAACGACTGGGGTTCCCGCCACCTTTTCAGGATGCCTTATTCCCTACATGATGGTTCTTGGTTGGTATCTCTTCCAATAGAGCCGGATGAGATTCAGGAATTTGAGAAAGAAGATGCTGAGATGGGAAACATAGATTTTGATACTGAGTTCCTGGGAAGCTTCGAGGAAGGAGAAGCTACTAACCTCGCAGTTCAAGCTATGGACTTTTTAGCTGAAAGAGAGACTGAAAAGGAAAAGGAGAGAAGGAAGAGAAAGGAAAGAGATTTTGACAGGCCTGACGAAGCTATACCTGAGGAATACTTTCCTCCGACAATTGAGAACGTTCTGGACGGACTGAAGGACGGTAGGAAACGAGGTCTCTTTATTCTGATTAATTTCTTTCACTGTCTCGGCTATTCTTGGGAGCAGATTGAGACAAAGATCTGGAACTGGAATGATGAGAACCATGAGCCGCTTAGAGACAGCTATGTAAAGACGCAGCTGAGGTGGCATAGGCAGAGAGATGAGGAGGTTCCTCCGCCCAACTACGATTCGAATGGCTACTACATGGACATGCAAGTTTATGAGGGCGATAATTTGGAGCAAAAGGTTTCAAATCCTGTAAGCTATTCTTTCAGAAAGTATAATGGCGGTGAAGCCGAGGAAAATGAGGAAGAGGACGATAAATTTGAGTGTCCGTACTGTGGGAAGGATTACAAGCAGGAGGGCTACTTCAAGAAGCATGTGCAGAAGTGTCAGGGAGAAGAAGTGAAGAAACTTTGAAAGAACAATAAAAAGCTTTGAGCCAGAAGCCATTTACAGAATGTCGGAGGATGCACTGACCTTCAGCGAACTTAGAAAAATAGAGAAAAAGGAGAAAAGACAGGAAGAACTCTCCGTACTCGACGACAGCTTCTTTCTAAAGGTTTCACAGTACCTAGATCTGAAGGATGGTGTGGATGAAAGAGAGTACAGGAATGCAAAACGTGTATTTGACAAGATAATAGGTCTTCGACAGGAAAAGATAGTTAAGAATGCAAGAATCTCTGTTAAAACCGGCGTGAAAGCTTCCGAGCTGAACCTTCTTCCGAGAGAACAGTCCCTCTTCCTAGATCTGAAAGAAATGTTTGAAGACTATTCGGAAGAAGTGGATGAAGTGCTGGAAGGCGGTACTGTTGAAACTCCGGATATCGAGGAGGAGCCGGAGACGGAACCAGAACCTGAGTCGGAACCTGAACCAGAAGTTGAAGAAGATGAAGGTGGTGTAGAGATCAAGATAGTCTCGCAGGTACCTGAATTTATGGGAACTGATCTCGAATCTTATGGTCCTTTCGAGGAAGGAGATCAGGTAAATGTCCCGGAAGAGAACGCGGAGATACTTGTAAACCGTGGAAATGCTGAAATGGTAGAATAATATGACAAAAGTCTTTGCCCTAGGTGGATCAGTATTTACAGAAAACCTTGACAAACTGGAAGAATACGTTGAAGCATTCGAGGGCTTTGACGAACAGATCGCAATCGTAACTGGCGCAGGCTCATTGAAAACACACATCAACGCAGTAGATGCAGCCAACCAGGGAGAGCAAGACCTTATAGGTATCAAAGCAACCCGTTTGAACGCCCAGACCTTGAAGACAGCGATGGACTGCCATCCAAAAGTTCCGGAAAAACCGGAGGAGATACAGGAGATAGCTTCTACAGGAAAAGACTTCGTTATGGGCGGTATGGTTCCAGGTTACTCGACTGATGCTGTTGCTGCGACAGTAGCGGAACTTCTCGACGGTGAACTAATAATCGCCACTTCGGTCGACGGAGTTTACACCGCGGATCCAGAAAGAGAAGATGCTGAAAAGCTGGATGAGGTTTCTATAGACGAGTTAAGGCAAATTATTTCGGGTAATAACGAGGCAGGAGGACACGAACTCGTAGACTTCGTTGCTTTAGAAATCATAGAAAGATCGAAGATCGAAACTACGGTAATGGAAGGACTGCCTCAGAACGTTGAAAGCCTTGAAACCATTGAATCGACGAGGATCAAGTCCTTGTAAAAGCCCTTTTAAAGTTTAGTAGGGAGGTTTAGTCTATGGTAAAGATCCCAAAAGAACAGAACCGTTACTGTCCGCACTGCGACACACATACAGAACAGACCGTTAAGGAAGTAACTAACGTGAGTGCTTCCCCTATGTCGAAGAAGCACAGGAAGCGACAGAGAAAGATCGACCACGGATATGGATCATTCCCGTACGAGAACCCGGCAATCCGGTCGAGAGGAAGAAAGAACCCGACATCCGAGAAGAAAGACCTTAGATATACTTGCAAGGAATGTGGGAAAGGACATATGCCTAAAAACCCTATCAGGACCTCAAAGCTTGAGATTGAGAGGTAAGATAGGATGGCAAACAACTTCTTCAAGGTAAGCTGCGGAGAATGCGGAAACGAACAGAGAATTTTCTCCAGAGCTTCCAGCGAAGTAGAATGCCTCGTCTGCAGTTCAACGATCGCTAAGCCTACCGGCGGCAAAGCCGAGATCAACGGTGAGATCGTAGAAGAGCTCGCAGTAGAGTAATTCCTTCTCTAATTTCTATCCTTTTAATCTAAATTCGTTCTAAGCCACTGTCTTTTAAAGTTCGGTTTTCGTTTTTTGGAATATGAAATGGTACAAAGACAGGCCTGACGTCGGAGACTTCGTCGTCATAACAATTACAGATGTTGACAAGAACTCGGCTTACGCAGACCTCGACGAATACGAGGACGTAACCGGACTGATCCACATCTCAGAGGTCTCACGTTCATGGGTTCAAGATATAAGAAAAGAAGTAGATGAAGGCGAAAAAACCGTTGCACAGGTAGTAGAAGACGATGACGGAACACTGGATCTTTCTCTCAAACGTGTTAACGATTCCCAGAAACGGAACGCGATGTCCCGCTGGAAGAAAGAACAGAAGGCCGAAAAATTCATCGAAGACCTAGCCGAGAAGATCGGAGAAGACAAGGAAGAGATGTACGAAAGGGTTGTCTTCCCACTACAGAGAGAGTTCGGCTCCGCATTCCACGGCTTCGAGATAGCTGTAGGAGAGGAAGAAAAACTCGAAGAAATGTTTGATTCTGAAGTTGTCGACGGAATTCAGGAGGTTGCGAGAAACAACATCAACCTTCGACAGGAAAAGCTTGAGGGCGAGATCGAACTCTCATTTACTGAAGGTGATGGAGTTGCCAAGATCAAGGAAGTGTTCGAAGATGTTGGTGATGGTGTAGAGGTAAAGTATGTTTCCGCTCCTAAGTACTCGATTACTGCCTGGGGTAGAAATCAAGAGCTTGCGAAGAACAGGATGGACTCCGCAGTAAAACAGTTCAGGCAGAAAGCCGATGAGCTGGACGGAGAGTTCGAGTTCTCGAAGGCATAGATACCATGATTAAAAAATGCCCCGAGTGTAATTCATACACGTTAAAGGACAACCACTGTGGTGCTGATACGGAGACATCGAGACCTCCAAAATTCTCTTTCCCCGATAGGATGGGAAAATACCGCAGGAAAACTAAACGAGAGGAGATAGAATGACAACAAGGCTACAACTTGACAAAGAATTAGACGTAGAAAACCCTGTATTCATCGAAGGGCTTGCAGGAATAGGGCATATAGGAAAAACCACGGTATCTTACTTAGTGCATCATCTGAATGCAGAAAAGGTCGGCGAACTGTACTCACACCACTTCCCTCCATACACGATCGTAAACGACAACAAGACAGTGGATCTCCTCAAGAACGATATCTACCAAGTTCAGAGAGAAGACGACAGGGACATGGTCATAATTGAAGGAAACGCACAGGCATCAACTCCTGAAGGACATTACGAGGTCGCAGAAAAGATAATGTCTTTAGTGGACGATGTAGGTTCTTCGGAGATCCTGACTATAGGAGGATACGGAACAGGAGACGTTGTAGAAGAACCCGATGTATTCGGAGCAGTAACCACAGAGAAAGTCAAAAACGAATACACGGAATGCGGAGTAGAGTTTGACCATGATGTAGGTCAGATTGTTGGTGCGTCCGGTCTAATCCTTGCGTTAAGCAGGGAAAGAGAGATACCGGGTATCTGTCTTCTAGGTGAAACACCGGGATTCCTGCTCTCAGATCCTAAAGCCACAGAATCAGTACTTCAAGCCATTGAGAATATCCTCGGACTCGATATCGATTACTCCGATCTTGATAAAAAAGTCGAAGAGAGCCAAGAAGTACTTAAAAAACTTCAGAACCTTCAACAGAAACAGAGCCAGGACTCCGGCGAATCACAGCAGGACCTGGGATACATAGGTTGATAAAATGAACATGACACGTTACGAAAGAGCAAGAGTTCTGGGCGCCAGATCGCTCCAAATCTCGAAAGGAGCACCAACATTCGTCGAAGCAGACCCAGAGGAAGAACCTATAGAGGTAGCGAAGAGAGAGCTTGAGAAAGGAAAGCTTCCGATCACAGTCAAACACTGACTTCTCTATCTACTTTTCAATATCTCTAATTAAGACCGATATTTTCTCTAGATCCAAATTAGTGCAGATTACTTCCAGTTTCTTAAACCAGTTGATCGAACTTATCTTACATGAAGATAGACTCAATCGAATTGAGAAAAATAATCGATTCTAGAACCCGTGAAACAGTCGAAGCCGAAGTTAATGGCGTCTCAGGCAAAGCGCCTTCAGGTGCATCAACAGGGTCCCACGAAGCAAAAGCTTTCGTTCCTGACGGTCTTGAAAACATGGAAGACCTCCTGAAAGAGATGGAGGGGCAGGATCTAACACAGGAAGAATTCGATGCCAAGCTGCGCAAAATAGATGGTACGGATGATTTCTCTAGACTCGGTTCGGTTGCTATCGCCGCAAGCTTAGCTTTCAAGAACGCATCAGGTTTTAATCATTCAAACAGCTTCCCGCTACCTTTAAGTAATGTTATAGGTGGAGGCGAGCATGGAGGTAACACAAGCATACAGGAGTTTTTGGTTCTGCCTGTTGAGGCAGAAACATTTTCTGAAGCCGTTAAGATAAACACGGAGATCTATCAAGATCTTCAGGAACGTTATTCGAGAAAGATTATGGGTATTAACGATGAAGGGGCTTTAATTACTTCCATGGATGATGAGCAAACTTTGAAGGCGTTGAAGAAGGTTGCAGATGAGCATGGTGCTAGGATAGGATTGGATATTGCAGCTACAGAGTTTTATGAGAATGGTAGGTATAAAATGAGCTCTATTAATCAAAGGCTGGAGCCAAAAGAGCACTTGGCTTTTGTGCAGCACTTGATCGATGAGTTTGACTTAGTTTATGTCGAAGATCCTTTCCACGAAGACGATTTCAACAGACATGCAAAATTGGCGTCTCAAAACCCCGAGGTTATGATCTGTGGTGACGACGTATTCGTAACCCAGAAAGAAAGATTGCAGGAAGGTATCGACAATCGAGCCTGTAACTCACTGATTGTTAAACCTAACCAGGTTGGAACAGTATCGGACACAAGGGAAACTGTCGAGCTAGCGAAGGAAAACGGTTACACGCCTGTAATTTCCCACAGATCGGGAGAGACGTGTGACCACACGATATCAGATCTTTCACTTGAACTAGAATGTCCGGTGATTAAAGCAGGTATCGCAGATATAAGGATAGCAAAATTGAATCGCCTGATCAAGCTTTGGGATAAACAAAAATCTCCTGTTGTGAATAACAGGTTGTAGATCAGGGAAAGAAGGGGGCGGCAGAGGCGGCTTCCGACTTCTTATTTAACTTTTATTATTTAAACCGGGTGTATGAGCGAAGAAGAACTTCTAGTCGATCGCGACAAATACTTGAAGCACGGTGTACATATCGGAACGAAGTCGAAGCACACCGACATGGAGCCATACATCTTCCACGTAAAGAAGAACCAGCTAGCAGTACTAGACCTAAATACTACAGACGAAAAGATCAGAGAAGTCGGAAACTTCCTATCCGAATACGACCCAAATGAAATTCTGGTTGTAGGAAGAAAAGAACTTGCAAGAAAGCCTATCAACGCTTTCTCAGAAGCACTGGGGACCAAGCTTATCGCAGGACGCTTCATGCCAGGAACACTAACCAATCCTGAGTCCGACGACTTCATGGAGCCTGAAGTTGTAATCGTTACAGACCCTGAAGAAGATTTCCAAGCTATCAAAGAAGCAGCACAGTCGAACATTCCCGTGGTTGCGATCGCTGACTCCGGGAACGAACTGGAAAACATCGACCATGTTATCCCAGGGAACAACAAGGCAGAGAACTCGATCGGTCTTATCTACTACCTACTAGCTGAACAGGTAAAAGAAGCTAGAGGAGACGACTTCGATTACGAGCTGATCGACTTCAGACCTGAACTAGAAATGGAAGACGAAGAGGAATAAAGTCTCTTCATTTCTTCTCTACCAAATTTTAACTTCTTACCGTCGAAATGTTCCTCTAGAGGTTCTTGAGATACATGAACATTCTTTTGATTGTGGGAACAACCAGAGATGGAAGGAAGACTATCAGGGCGGCTGAAGCCGCAAGAAACCGT
Source organism: Candidatus Nanohaloarchaea archaeon (assembly GCA_014297435.1). Taxonomy (GTDB): domain Archaea; phylum Nanohalarchaeota; class Nanosalinia; order Nanosalinales; family Nanosalinaceae; genus PL-Br10-U2g16. The sequence continues at coordinate 114,318 of JACOQA010000001.1, forward strand.
TTTGAACAAGAAGGTCATGAAGTAGAGTTCTTCGACCTTAAACAGAAGGAAATACCTTTCTTAGGGAACAGAACTTACATAGAAGAAGGACAAGTTCCGGAAGATATTCAGGATTTAAGTAACAAGGTCGAAGAGACGGACTGCCTGTTGATCATAACCCCTGAGTACAACCACTCTATTCCCGGCGCTTTGAAGAACGCTTTAGACTATCTTTACCCTGAGTACAACGATCTTCCGTTTGCTTACATAACTGACTCTGCTGGAGGTTTTGGAGGCGTAAGAGCTATGTCTCACCTTAATGATATCACGTTAGCTTTAGGTGGATATCCGGGACCATCCCTACAGATATCCAACATAAGTGAAGTACTTTCGAAGACAGGTGAAATAACTGAAGACGACTTTGAAGAACGACTTGATTCATTTGTAGAAGATGTTGAAAGTCAGGTTGCCAAACTCGGATAGACCCGAATATTTAAACTCGGGCTTTCACCAGTAGTTACTAGGATAATGTTTGGATTCGGGGACAAAGACAAGGACAAGCTTGAGGAGAATATGGAGGAAATCAAGAATCTTATCAACCAGGACGATTCAGCTGGACAGCAGAAGTCTCAGTCCGGTGAAGACTTTGAACAAGCCTTCGACTCGCCCGGATCTATGGAAACAGAGAGTCCGGATCAAGGGTTTGAACCTGTAAAAGATTCTCAACCACAAAATTCAGGTTCTCAAGAAGATCTTGAAGAGAACATACAAGAAGAGGTCGAGAAGTTCTCTGAAACCGTGGAAGATGAAACAGAAACAGCCCAAAACCAGCAATCTCAAGCCCCGCCTCAACAAAACGCGCCTCAAAAGAATCAAGAAACACAAAGCTTTGATCAACAACCTGTAAATCCTCAGCCACAGCCAAGTGGAGCTCAAGAAACCAGCAATCAGGTGCCAGAACCGAATACACAGAGCTTTGAGGATTCAGAAAAGCAAAAACCTGCTCCGAATACTCAACAGAGGGCTCAGTCTGATTTCGATGAAGAGTTCCAGAGCCAGAAAGGTCAGGAACAACCTACTAAACAGAGAGCACAGAGAACTCAAGAGCCAGAAAAGAACCAGCAGCGCCAAAAACAGGCGAGAAACAGATCCAGAAAAAATAACCAAGATTCCAGAAACCTTGATGAAAAGATTCCGGAACCTCCGAAAACGAAAGAGCTTGATGTCCCTGAGATCGAGAAAGGTCCGTTATTCATAAAGAGGCAGAAGTTCGAGAACGCACAGAGAATGATACAAGAGATGAGGTATCTTTCCGATGAGATCCAGAGTGTTATTAACATGCTTGAACAGGGTCTTGAAGAGGACAGAAAGACGGAGAAAGAGGCTCGAGAACTACTCCACAACTTCGATGAGAACCGGAGAAATGTGGAACAAATTATACATCCCGGTGAAGAGTAGAATGGGTATTGAAGAAGCCAGAAACCTCAAACAACAGCTTGTAGAAGAGCTGGAAGCCATTCAACCGGAAACTGAGTCAAGGAAACATGAGCTAAATCTTCTTATCCGTGATCTTGAGGAAGAACTAGACTATATAGAATCGAGTAAATTAGCTGAGTTCGATCCGGAAAGAACCTAGAAAGGAACGTTTTTCTTCTCGTTAAGGAAGGGGGAAAAATTTTATTAGCAGGATTGTCTTTGTCTATCTGAGCCACTCCCTCTTGATTCCATATAAAAAACTTTGATTCTAGTTTGGATACAAGCCTTGATGATCCAAGGTTGTGAAAGGTGTTTAACCAATAATGGCATACCAGAAATTTGAACCATCGGATACTCTAGCAGAACAAACCTACAACGCAATCGAAAAAGCTGACGACTCAGGGAAGGTCGTTGTCGGAACCAACGAAGTAACAAAGGCTATTGAAAGAAATGAAGCTGAGCTTGTTGTTATCGCAAACGATGTTTCTCCTGAAGAGATCGTTATGCATCTTCCTGCACTTGCAGACGAGAAAGACACAGCATTCACTTTCGTACCTGAGAAAGAAGAGCTTGGTCTTGCTGCAGGAATCGGTGTACAGTCGGCAGCTATCGCAGTCACTTCTGTCGGACAGGCAGAGGACGAGATTGACGACGTAAAGCTAAAATCCCGTGAACTGCTTGAAAAAGACGAGGAATAACGTATAATGGTCGCAGCAAAAGTCGTAGAGGTAATGGGGGATCAGGGTCACAGAACGGTCCGAAAGCTCCGATGCCGAATCCTTGAAGGAGACGAGGAAGGAAAGATCCTCGTAAGAAACGTAAGAGGACCTATCAGGGAAGACGACGTTGTCCACATTAAAGAGACGGAGATGGAGGGATAAAAGATGGAATGTGCATACTGTGGAGAAGAACTCAAGAAGACTGAAGGAAAGATGTTGGTTCTTTCCTCAGGTGAGAAAGTTCACTTCTGCTCCGGTAAATGTGAGAAGAACTTCAAGAAGGGCAGAAGCCACACTTACGGAAACAAGGACGAGTAAAGTCCTTCCGTTTTTACCATTTTAATTTCTCTCAACTTCACGCCTCTCAATTTATAACTTTAAAGTTCTCTCAGTTACTAGGAGGGAACCCTCGATGCCTCGACAACCGATTCTATCAGTTCTAGGACATGTTGATTCAGGAAAGACAACCTTACTTGACAGAATTAGAGAGTCAAAGATTACTGAAGGCGAGGCAGGCGGAATCACCCAAATGATAGGTGCTACAGAGGTACCTCTCGAAACAGTTGACGATGTATGTGGTCCACTTCTAGACCAACTGGATACGGAATTAACAATACCAGGAATACTCTTCATCGATACTCCAGGTCACGCAGCCTTTTCATCCCTAAGAAAACGTGGAGGCTCCATAAGCGACATCGCAGTACTTGTAATAGACATCCGGCAGGGAATTCAGCCCCAGACAGAGGAAGCGATACGGATTCTCAAGGACTCAGGCACGCCTTTCGTAATAGCTTTGAACAAGATCGATACTCTTCACGGCTGGCAAAGCGAAGATCAGATCTTCTCAAAAAACATCAAGAACCAGAACGACAGGAACAAGAATGCATTAGACGAGAAAGTCTACGAGATAATGGGCGAGCTTCATGAAAACTACGAAATAACGGCGGACAGGTTCGACCGTGTCGATTCATTCCAGGAGAAGGTAGCGATGGTTCCTATCTCAGCTATGACTGGTGAAGGGATACCTGAACTACTGATGGTTCTTGCTGGACTCTCACAGAACTACCTGGCGGACAGACTAGAAGTGCACGAAGGTGTTGGCAGAGGCACAGTACTCGAAGTATCACAGGAAAAAGGTCTCGGAACAACAATCGACGTAATTCATTATGACGGTCTAATTTCCAAGGAGGACAATCTTGTATATGGTACTTCTGATGGTGTTGAAGTCACGGAGATAAGAGCTTTACTAGAACCTAAACCGCTACAGGAAATACGTGTTGATAAACACTATGATCGTGTTGATGAGGTTCACCCTGCTTCAGGTATAAAGATTGCAGGGAAAGAACTTGAGAACGTTATTTCAGGCGCACCCGTAAGAACTGCTTCTGATGAAGAACTTGAAGAAGCAAAAGAAGAAGTTGAGGAAGAGCTTGAATCGGTTGACTTCGAAACCCAGAAACATGGGGTTGTAGTAAAGGCTGACTCTCTCGGCTCTCTTGAAGCAGTGATGAGGGAAATAGGAGATATATCGGTTCAGAAAGCAGACGTCGGTCCTATAACAAAGAGCGATGTAATTAATGTACAGAACGAGGAGCCTGAGGAAAGAGCTATACTGGCTTTCAACGTTAAGATGACCGATCAAGGCGAAAAAGCTATCGAAGACGAAGGAATCCAGGTTTTCTCGAGCGAAGTTATCTATGAAATTGTCGAAAACTACGAGGAATGGAAAGAAGAGCTTAAGGAAAAGAACAGGGAGGAAAGACTTAACTCGATATCAAGACCAGCTAAGATAAGGTCGATGCCTGATCACGTCTTCAACCAGTCAAAACCAGCCGTTGTAGGTGTGAAAGTTGTTGAAGGTGTCTTGACTCCGGGAAGCGTTTTGATGTCAATGGATGGCGACAGGATCGGACGTGTAAAATCGGTTCAAGCCGAAAACGATTCCCTGGATAAGGCAGAAAGAGGTACAGAAGTAGCAGTTTCGATCTCCGGCGCAACAGTCGGAAGAAGCTTTGAAGAAGGAGACACAATGATTGTAGATGTTTCGGGCGACGATTACCGTGAATTAAGGCAGCTTGACGATCTTTTAGAGGAAGGAGAGAAAAATGTTTTAGAAGAGATTGTCGAGATAAAGGATAGTAAGGATCCTCACTGGAAAATCGGATAAAAAAATTTTCTATTCTGTTTTTGATCTGAACTTCTGACGTGTTTCAGGTCCGAAGTGCATTAATTCGTAATGAGCTCTAAATTCTTTTGATAGACCCCAACTCATAGGATGATAATAAGGTCCTAAAACTGCGTGCTGTGCTCCGGCAACATGACCCCAATTATGGATAAGCTGGTTGCCTACGTACTCCCAAGAACGAGTATTAGATACAGCGAAAACATCTTCCTCAACCTTTGTGCCTTTGTAATCTCCGAACTCGGTGTCAAAAGGTCCCGCTAAACCAGTATACCCATTCTCCATAGTGGATCCTAGCATCCTCTTAATCTCTTTGTAGGCTTCGTTATCTTCGTTGTCAAGTTGTTTCACTCCTGATGACTTGATTTTCTCCATGACTTCCTCATCGGGTTCGAGCCTGTAGAAATTGAGATCTACCTCTATGTCTCCCAGAGATTCGAAGTAGGGCTCAAGTTCAGTAGCTGCATCTTCAAGACCTTTCGGCTCCATGCTTATTCCGACCATTTCGGGATTAAACGGTAGATCGGATCTCTGTCCTCCAACTGCTTCATCAAAAACGTAGATATTAACCTGGTTCTCTCCTTTCATCACTTCCTGTGCTTCTTCAGTACCGTGTTTGCTTGAGAGACCTAATTCATCGACACCTATCTGTCTATAGGCATTGATAGCGGTATCGGAAGAATGGAATCCGGTCCAGTACTTTAGACCTATACCTGTCTTGCCGAAAAACTCTCTACGACTCATCGAGGTCAGAGGATTAAACGAACCACGTTCATCGTCTTTCATCCTTCAGAGAATATGGTTAGAAACCTTTAGAATCTTTGGATGGACTCCTTGCCTTTTCACTCCCCGAACACCGTTAGAGGCATTACAGCCAACACTCTATATGTTTTACAGTGTTAAACAACGTTTAAATAATTAGAATTTTCCAACTCACCACTCTTTTCGAGATAGGAACACTATTAAGAATTACTTCTTACATATCGGTTGACCATTTCCTGCATCTTCTCAATATTCTCGTCGCTGTAGGAACGCATCAACAAATCAAGTTCAGTTTCTTCGGAATTAACCTGCTCTAAATCATATTCTAATTCCATAGACAATCCTGAACCTGAATAAACGCCGTCTTCCGTCTCCTCTAAACCAAAGCTTCCTGTAGCAAACTTCATAAACTGGTCAACAGCCTCAGTCGTTCCAGGAACAGTTTCTTGATATCTAACTTCTCTAATATCTGCCACCTCATTAACATCAATAGCATCAGCTTTCCAAACAGTTAGATTTGAAGGAGGAATATCTGCTTCTACCATATCTTCTACCATTTCATCTATATTATCTGTTCTTACTGCTCTAACGCTTCCTGGAATAACAGTTTGCTCTTCCGAATGAGATTCTACGTGATACTCAAATCTCTTTCTCTCATCCTCGCTATCATAGGCATCAACAACTACAAATTCATCTGCACCTTCATCTCCTTCTTCAAGCCACTCCTCAAAAGATTCTCTCCTATTTTCCTTAGGCATATGTTACTTTCAGATAACAAAATTTAAATACATTTGGCGAGTGGCTGATAACATCAACACCAAACCAGAGAAGAGGAAGAAATCCGAATACGGGGTAAGTTTGGACTCTCTGGGATTTGAACCCAGGGCCTTCTCCGTGCCAGGGAGACGTTCTCGCCAGACTGAACTAAGAGCCCTTACTCTGTATTAAACCAAATATTGAGGTAAAGCCTAAATAACCCATGAACTCTCAGAGTATATTAAGTGTTTAATCAGGAAGAAATATTCTTGGTTTCACTGACGTATTTATCGGCGAGTCTTGTAGGTTCAGGAAGCTTATATCCGTCACATAATTCTTGAACTATATCTACAGAGGTTTCAGCGGAGACTCTGTGACCGGGAGATATGTAGAGTGGGTTGATTCTTTTTGATTTAGGATACTGGCGTGATTGGAAAGAATATCCAATAGTTGATTCATTCGCTGTCTCTACTTTGCTATCTGCCTGAATCGGCACACGTTCTCCCTGTTCAAGATTATCTACTTTTCCTGTTGTTCGACCACAGAGAAGGTTTTTGGCTACTCCGATACTCGGTTTATCGTAAAGAACTCCTACATGTGTGGCGATACCGGCTTCTCGGAAATGTATGTGTCCGGAGCCGTCAAGCATCAAGAGATCAGGTTCAATATGCAATTTGTCAAGTGCCGCGACCATTGAAGGCATCTCTCGAAAAGCCAACAAGCCAGGGATGTAAGGCATTTTCAGTTCTGATACTCCGTGAACCTTCTCAATTACTTCACCGTCTTTCATGGCGACAGCAGCACTGAAAGCTTTTTCGTCCAGAAATGCCTGATCTATACCGACAACCATTTTGTCTCTAACATTTTCTGCGTTAAAACATTTGCTGTCCTTGGAAAGTGCCTTGCTGCTTATTTTTCTCTGAAGCTCTTCCATCTCCTCTCTGTTGGATGCTTTTTCTGGAAGGAACTTTTCGTTCGTAATTCTCATAATTAGGTCTGTCGCCCGTAGTGAACACCTACGACTTCTATAGTTCTCAGGTTTTCAGTTCTTCTCGTACATTCTTCGACGTTTAAAACATCCACCTTGCATTCGTAACAACTCGTTATTTCGAATATGTAAGAAAATCTTTAAGTATAATTCGAAATGTTAGAATAGAATTGTTTTAATGTTTGTATTTCGATATAAAATTACGAGTTTCGAAGTTAATTTAAAGATTCGGCAAACACTGTACGAATACTGGTGAAATCGAAAAAATGACAGAATTTGAACCTACGGGTATCTACCCTGCGGTACCTACCGCAATAGACGATGATGGGTCTATAAATTACGATGCACAGCAAAACCATCTAGACTATCTAGAACGAAACGGTGTGCAAGGCGCTGTATTGGCAGGTTGTACGGGTCATGCAGCAACTCTAGGCGATAGACCGGGCGAAGACTTCTACGATGAACACGTTGAGTTTGTCGCGAAAAATACTGAGGCAACCGATCTTCCAATAATCGCCGGGGACGGTATGAATTCGACAGCACAGACTATAGAGCTGGCGCAGAGGATTGAGGAAGAAGCGGATATCGAAGCACACTTAATGATATCGCCTTACCAGAACTGTCCTCCACAAGACCTGAACGTGAGGCATTACGAAGAGGTTGCGTCGGAGCTTGACGAACCTATCATAGCTTACAACGTGCCGGGAAGAACAGGCAGAAACCTTGAGCCGGACACTATTATGGAACTTGCAGATACTCCGGGAGTTATCGGAGTAAAGGAAGCATCAAACGATCCTGAACAGATAAGAGAGATCGGTAGAAGGCTGGAAGAGATTGGTAATGAAGACTTCTTCTTTGGTTCTGGAGATGACGCCAGAAACCACTTGGTATATGATGTCGGAGGTAGCTTCGCCATCAGTGTATCTGGGAACATCGCTCCAGAGGAAACAGTAGAGGTATGGGAAAAAGGCTACCGGAATAATGATTCTGAAATAGCAGAACAGCTCAACAATGACATGGATGATATCCACGAGGCTATGTTCCAGGAGGGGGAGAAGAACCCGATATCTGTTCAGTATGCGGTCAATCAGTTAGGTTTCGACTTCGGAACCCCAAGAATGCCGCTTGACAGAGAGCCTAGAGAAGATGAAGAGTTCAACAATAGAACAGAGATAGAGGATGTTATGGCGAGTCACGACCTTATCTAATCTATCTCTCTCTTCTTCATTATCATAAAGGTCCTTGTGGACTTTACGTCTTCGAGTTCTCTTATTCTGTCTACGACCTCGTTTATCTTCTCTGAAGAAGATCTTGACAGCTCTATCGAAAGATCATATTCTCCAGCAAGTTCCTTAATTTTTAGCTTAGACGGAAAGTTCTCGATGAGTTCATCGATGTCAGCTTGTGTTGAAAGCTCAACCATAACTTCGGCAGATACTTCTGAGTCTGATGAAACCTCAACGGTAAACTTCTCAATCACACTTTTCTCCTGCAATCTTTCGACACGGTTCCTTACTGTTCCCTCTGAAACACCTATTTTTTCAGCGACTCTGGTGTACGAAGCTCTTCCGTCTTCTTCAAGTATTTCCAGGATTTTCCTGTCGGTCTCGTCCATAAAAATACTTTTTGTGTAGGAAATTGTTAAAGTTTCTTCGAACTTCGAAGTCTAGTAGTCGACAAGTGTTACTTCCTCGACTTCTTCGACTCCGCCCTCATCGCCTATAGTCACTGAGTATGCTTTTCCTGTCTCCTCTCCCGCAGCGTTCAAGACCTCGGTTCCCAGAAGCGAGTTTTGACCAAAGTCTTCGTGTACGTGACCGTTCATCCACAATGCGGGACGTTCTTTCAGTATCATTTCACGGAACTGTTCGAAACCGATTCTTCGTCCTGAATGGATTCTGTCGCCTAGCTTGTGTGGAGGGTAGTGTGAACCTACTATGACTTTGTCGGCATCATGATCCTCCACGAGTTCTTCGAACTGTTGCTTAACGTCGTCAGGGAAGTCGCCGCCAATCAAGACCAGAAGGTACTTGTCGTCGATATCTGCTTCCAGAAAGTCGTATACTGGTACGTCGTCGCCTTGAATAAAGTCCTCGGAGAACATCATGTCTCTGTTTCCTGTTGTGCCTAGTCCAGGAATTTCTATCTCTTTGAATAGTTCTTCGGCGTAGTCTTCGTCCATGTAGTCGCCTAGGTTTAGGAAAAGATCGTATTCTCCGGAGTTTGCTTCTTCTATAGCTGCTTCTTTTAGGTCTTCCTTCGCGTGGAAGTCGCTGGTGACGAGGATTTTAAGCGCCATAAAACTAAAGTTGAGCCAATATTTTTAACTCCACTTCACGTCTCTTCGAACAGAGAATGAAACAAAAATTCTTCCTCGAAAAGCTTCCCGAACGTTTTACGTGGCGTGAGTGCTATGAACTATATCTTCTTGTTGAAGGAGAGCGACCGGGCGCGCTTGTGATGGATCCGGACTCGAAGGATGTAGAACTGCTTAAGGATTTCTCGCACAAATTCGGTCTTCACTTCTCGGTCGAATCTTCCGACCGCGGTCTTTCGAAACAAGGTTTTTTCGCTTCCCGTGAAAAAGAAAGATTGGAGATTTTGAAATCTGAGGGAAGGTTTTACGGTCTTTCCGACCGTGCGGTAGGAAGGTTTCTGGGTTATCCGGAAACATCTATAGAATATTTCGAGGAGAATATAGGAGGGAAACCTATCGAACAAGAGGTTAGGGAAAAGCTATCTGAAATGATTGAAGACGAAAGTGTTGACAAGAAGGATGCTGAACTTCTCGAACTTGTCTGTTTCGTTCCAGCACCTACCAGGGAATCAGTGAATGAAGCTTTGAAGGTGGCTGAAAGCAGGAAAGAACGTTTGAATAAGAAAGAAACTGGAACGAAATTGTTAGAAAAACTGATGCAGAACTGTATCTATAGCGTTTAGTCGTCAGAACCAGCTTTGCTCTGGGTTTCGCTTTTGTCAATCTCTACCGATTCATCGAAGTAGTCTTCTTCGTAAACATCTCTCAACATTTTCATCCTCGCTAAATAATCGGTTTTGAGACCGGAATCTTCCAGAAAATCGTTCAGAGAGTCGCATTTATCTCTTATCTTACTTTTCGTTACAGCGTACTCGCTTTCATGTAATTCTCCTGCTGTTGGAGCTTTCCCTGTTTCGTAAAGCCTTTCTCGTCCGATATGTTCGATTATGTCTTTACCATATTCTTTCCTGTTCGGCTCGAAGCCAGCCATTATCAGGGCGTTATTCATGTGTCCAAAGTATTCTTGGTAGGTCATTCGGCATCCTAGATCGTTATCTTTTAGATATTCGCCGGTTGGTGTTCCGTTCGTTAGTTCGCCGACAGCTTTTAGGATACCCACAAGTTTCTGTCGATCCTGCCACTTACTATCCTGTTTCTCGAGTCTTTCCTCGAACTTTGAAAGCATTAAAGGCGGCGCGTGTCTTTCTACAGTATATTCATTTACTTTGGCGATTCTGCTGGTTTCCAGCAAGCCAAGTTTGTCCTCGTTTTCTCCCCAGAAAAGATGTTTCTGTTCTCCCTCTATTTCTACTTCTTTGAGTCTTTCAAGTGCTTCGAGCAGTTTGTCGTCTATCCCATCTTTCTGTATATCGAACTTTGCGACTAATTTGGCGTACTCGTCACCGATTTGGATATTAAACTTTTCTTTCGCCACTTCCAGTAACGAGAACAGAAGATTTAATACTTTTTGGTAGTTACTCTTCGCTGTGTTCGAGGGATTCCAGTCCATAACTCATAGTTGCGCCAGCTCTTACTTGTGCAGCTATCTGGATTGTGTGTGCGATCTCTTCGTCTGTAGCTCCGTATTTGATAGCTTTCTGACCGTGCGTATGTACACAGTACTGGCATTGTGTGGCTGCAGCTGCTGCTAAACCTAACAGCTCTCTCGTTTTGTCGTCAAATACTGTCTCATCAGCGATTGAACTTTTCCAGTCCTTATAGTAGTCCATCATTTCTTCGGAGTTTTCTCTAAACTTCTTCGCCGCGTCCATGTGGTCCTGGTTGAATGGTGAACTCATTGAAGAGGTGTGCGATCTCTTAGAATAAAAAGCAGTATCGAGCTGAACATCTTCGATAGAAAATCTAATTATTCTGTCGATAAACTGGTTCAAACGGGCTGATAATCTATTGACTACCAACCAGGAATGTGGTCAGGCTTTTTGAGATTATAAGGAGATTGAGTAACAGCTTGTCTCGGAAAAACTAAAATTCTGGCTTATTCGATGGATATTCTGTAGTAAGCGGGTTTATGACCTTTTGATTTTCGGTCAGATACGTTTCCGCCTAGAGACCTCCCTTGATATTTTTTCTCTGGTTTTATTATCCATTCCCATCCTGGAATATCTCCCTCTTCCCTTGCATTCTCAAGCTGCTCTCTCAGATTTCTAGAAATCTTACGAAGGTCGCCTTTGATCTCTTCGGTCTCGGAGCCCTTGAGTTCACGGGAGAAAAGCTCGACCTTCAGAACAGGTCCTGACTGCTTCCTGACATTCTTAACGCCTTCGATCGTTCTTATACTCTTGATAAGCTCTTTCATAGGAACTGCTCTTCCAAAGAATTGCTCCACCCGGGATTCGAACCCGGGACCGCCGCCTAACTTAAGACTCCAGCCGAGCTGGTAATCTAGGCAACGCACAGGCTTTCTCAAGCAACTGTTTTCTGTGCGAGGTCCGTATAAGGACGGTGCTCTAACCCCTGAGCTAGTGGAGCTGTTTATGTAGTCGGCCGCTATCCGGCTCTCATCCTACAGAATGGCTTGAGTCCTGTAATCTAAAAAAGGCTTCCGAAATTCAGGTTCTGGAATAGAACTCTTTGGCTTTGAGAGGCTCTCCGTATTCTTCGATTATCGGCTGCAGCATGAGGTGCTGCCGGAACATTTCCCAGCTTGAGTGTGCGTCTGTTGAAGCCACATATTCCAGTCCGCCGTCCTTCGAACGAGAAGCTAGCTTTCTCGTAAACATTTCCGCATCTTCAGGTGCATAGAAATTTTCGGCATCTGAGAACTCCTTTCTTAGTTTGCCTAATATTCTTCCGTTAGCTTCTAGGGTCGCATCTGTTATCTCTGCAAAGTCCAATATATCATCCATATACTCTTCTCTTACATGATCGCGGGTTGAAGGGTTTGTAAGTATTAGATCCCAATGAGAATGGATGATCGGGGTGTCGGATGATTTTTGGTTTGAGGCGTACTCATGGAAATCGTCTTCTTCGGAGTACTTTGAATAGATCCCTTCAAGCCTTTCTAGCTCATTATCCTCCAGGTGAGATGTGTTATTCATCTCAAGTATCGCTCGCATGTAATCTGCCTGGTATCTTTCTACAGCTTCCTCGAGCTCTTCGTCTTCGAGGTGACTGAGGTCAGCTTTCCTTATGTACTGCGTTTGTTTATCATGCATGTTTTCTTGGATAAAACCTTCTGGGAGATTGTGGACACTTATTACGGCATGATCTAGATCATTTTCGTTCAGGAGTTTTTCTATTCCGTTGTCAAGCCAGCTCTCATAATCCTTCTCAATGCTCATGGTGGCGGGCTTAAGAGCTTCCTTCGGTGTCTGACCCAGGGTTGCAAGGTTTTCTTCTCCGGCAGCCTTTACTATAGAGTCTCTCGACAACTGTCTGATTGTGTCGTCAGGAACCTCACTGGTAGGTTCAGGAATTCCTATTTCAAGTGCGTCTCTGTAGTATTCCCTTATCCCTTCTAGATATCCATCAAAGTCATTGAAATGTTCTTCCAGCTCTTCGTCTATATTGTTGCTGAAAAGAGCGATTGAATCATTCAGGTTCTTTAATTGATCTTCAAGGTTAGCGACCTCTCCATTCATGGCTATTTCATAAGCTTTATTTCCGTTAGAAGTGTAGAGTATGACTGCGTCGGCGTCTTTCCTGGAGTGGTCGGCTACTCCTATCTGGATACCCATTTTTTCCGCAGTCTCAATTATTTGCTTTATATTCTCGCCGTCGGAGTAACTTGAGTGAACATGGGGGTCGAACTCCCATTTTTCTGTATCAATATATTTATCCATAAGCTCTTCGAAGCTAGGTTGCTCCTTCCCAATGCTTTCTCTGGCATCTTGGGGTGCTGCCGTGAACTTGTTCTGACCGGATTCCCCCCATCTGTTAAAGAGACCAATAAGTGCCATGGTACACTATTGTGTAATTAAATACAATCAGATTGTTATACCTGACTGTAACCATAAGGGGGTCCGGGACATCTTAATAAATCTTCCAAGGAAACCTCAAATTGTAACTTTTCTAGGTGAATACTAAACAATGCAGATGACCAACCAGCAACAGCAACAGTATGACCGCGGGATCACGACCTTCTCGCCCGACGGAAGACTCTTCCAAGTAGAATACGCAAAAGAAGCAGTTAAAAAGGGAGCGACAGCTCTAGGACTAGTCTACGACGACGGCGTAGTTCTAGCAGCCACAAGAACAAACTCCAGACTAAAGGTGAGAAACCCGGAGAAAGTTTTCAAAGTGGACGACCACGTAGGCGTAGTAAACTCCGGGCTTGTAGCCGACGGAAGAAAGCTAGTCGATGAATCAAGAGATGAAGCACAGAGATATCTTGCAACATACGATGAAAACATTCCTGCCTCAGTACTCGCAAAATTCGTCGCCGACAGATGCCAACATTTCACACAGTATGGAGGAGTAAGACCGTACGGAATCTCCACGATTACAGGCGGAATCAAAGACGGAGAGCCAAGAGTCTACCAGACCGATCCATCAGGAACACTCAACCAGTGGAACGCAGTAGCAATTGGCAAGGGAGGGAACGAAACAACAGAGTACCTCGAAGACAACTGGGAAGAAGGACTAAGTGAAGAGGAAGCAATTGAAATGGCCTTGAAAGCACTCAAGGAAGGAGAGGAAGAGATTGAGACAGAGAACGTAGAGATTGCGACCGTAGATCTTGAAGAACAGTACCAGAGAATTGAACCAGAAGAGCTTGAGGATAGAGATCTAGGTGTCGAATAAAAGCTTTCTCCCCCCTTTTACTTTTCGTTTTTATTTTCTTTATTCAGATCAATTACCGGAAAGAGCTTTAAGTCTACGACCTGTTAAAACGTTTATGGACACTTCCGACGGCATAACAATTCAGTACAGGGGCGACAAAAACTTTGAGATTCTAGTAGAGCCGAGCCTTGCGAAAGAAGCAAAAATAGAGGGTAAAGACCATGATATCCAGAGACTTCTTTTTGTACAGGAGGTCTTCGAGGACGCAGGGGACGGGAAGAGAGCCTCAGTAGAAGATTTAGATGAAGAATTTGGAACCAAACAGGTAATGAAGTCGGCCGAAGAGATATTTGAAAAAGGCGACATGCAGCTTACAACTGATCAAAAAGCCGAGATGCGAGAGGAGAAAAGAAAACAACTCGTCGATCTGATAGCACGTAGAGGTCAGGATCCAAAAACCGGAAATCCACATCCTCCGAAAAGAGTTGAGAACGCTTTAGAAGAGGCAGGGTTCCATATCGATGCGATGGATGATATCGAAGAAAAGTTCGAGGAAGCAATAGATCTTTTGAGACCGATAATCCCTATCTCCTTAGATGAAAAAACTGTTGCCATTAGGATTCCTCTCGACTCTGCGGGCAAAGCCTATGATCGGATTCAGCAGGTCGCAGATGTTAAAGAGGAGGAATGGGGCAACGAATACTTCCGTTGTAAAGTTAAGATGCCTGCAGGAGTTCTTTCCGAGATGATGAGTGAGATACAGGAGATCACGGGAGGACAGGCAGAGATGAAGGAAGTCTAACTAAGTGACTTTCTTATCTTCTCCCACTGTGGCTCCGTAAATTCTCTAGTGGAGGACTCTAATTTTGGGTTCATAGGGTTACTGTCGTGATCATGCCCTAGGTCGGCTACATGACCAATTTCATGTCGGAAGATTATTCCGTCACTATCGTGTGCCATTACAACAGCTCGATCAAAAAGACCGACTCCACGTAAATAATCTGACTTTTTATTGACGTCTCTGTATCCCTCTTCTTCCCATGGGGTGTAGAAAATATTGATCGCGGCATCCCGCATCATAGGTTCGTTTTTTCGCCGTATAAACCATTCGGGATATTTAGGATATTTTGAAAGCTTTTTTTACTTCCTAGAATGTTCTTTGCTGAGCTACCATGCTCTTGGTATGTTTCCGTGCTGATACGATCCTTTCTAAGACCTACAACGGTGTTCACACTGTTTTGCTCGAATTCGGTTTCGATTTGATTAAGCGTCTCTTTATTCGGTTCTGTTCCATCTACCGCGTACACATCTACGATTAGGTTAGGTTCGCCTTCCTCGAAGGCGCTGTAACTTAAATCTTCGTAGATACGGTTCAGATGATTTCCGAACAGGTCTGATCAATAAATTTTTCTGGAACGCCGTTGTACTCAAGTTCCTCAGAAGCTCAGGTCTCCAAGTGAGGTTTCAGTCCAAATGCGCCGACTACTGCACCAATTGTTCCTAGATCCTTCAATATTTCACGTCTTTCCATATTTATTCCAGTTTGAGGCTCATGACACGAATCTTATAAGCAGGAGTGGGGGAAGCTCCCCGAGTCTATTTAAGAATTGCCGGCGCCTCCTTTATTATAAACCGCTTTTCTAGTGGAAAGAAAGAAGTTTAACTCAAATAGCTAATTTAGGTGCAATATCGAAAATGTCACGTGTTAAAGAAGAAAAAGATCTAGTAACGCCAGGAGATACGGTGTTCGAGGGCAACGAGCTCTACGCCAACTCTGGCGTCTACGAAGAAGACGATAAAATCATATCAAAATACACGGGAGTGGTCGAGTACGGCCAGAACTCTGTACGTGTCGTTCCGATGTCCGGACGTTATATGCCGGAAGAAGGGGACATCATTATTGCAGAGATCTCCCAGGTATCATACAACAATTGGAGAGCAGATCTCAACTCAGCTTACGATGGAATGCTGAGAATCGATGTCGCAGTAGACGAATACATCGACTTAGATGAAGATGATTTGACTGACTACTTCGACGTAGGCGATGCAATCGTCGTAGAAGTTACATCTGTCTCCGAACAAAAAGATATCAATCTGTCCATGGAGGACAAGAGATGCAGGAAGCTTAATGGCGGAAGAATCATCGAAGTCTACCCTTCGAAAGTTCCGAGAGTAATCGGAAAGAAGGGAACCATGATCAAACAGATTAAGAAAAAGACAGGATGCAAGATCATCGTCGGACAGAACGGACTTGTCTGGATCGATGGCGACAACGCAAACCTGGCAGCAAGAGCAGTCAAGAAAATTGAAGAAGAGGCCCATACCGATGGTTTAACCGACAGAATCGGCGAATGGCTTGATGAACAGCTGGAGGAAGGTGAATAAAATGCCAGAAGACGTAGAATTCTTTGACGAAGACGGACTAAGAGTTGACGGAAGAGAAAAAGACGAACACAGAGAAACCAACATGGAAGTAGGAGTTCTGGACGAAGCGGACGGTTCCGCGATGGTTGAGACAGGTAACACGAGAGTAGTAGCTTCTGTCTTCGGACCACAGGACCTTCACCCAAAACACCTTCAGGAAAGCGATAGAGCTGTAATCAAGATGCGTTACAACATGGCTCCTTTCTCCGTAGACGACCGGATGAGGCCAGGACCAAACAGGAGAGCCAAGGAGATCGGTTTGGTAGCGAAGAAGGCTTTGATGCCCGCTGTAGAGCTTGAAGAGTTCCCGAAGGCAGGAATCGACATTTCGATGGAAGTAGTCGAGTCCGACGGAGGAACAAGAGTGACCGGGATCAACGCAGCAGCACTCGCACTTGCCGATGCAGGAATCCCTATGAAAGGTCTTGTATCCGCAACTGCCGCAGGAATCGTCGAGGATGAAGTTGTTCTCGACGTTAACGGTGTTGAGGACAAGCAAGGTAACGCCGACATCCCGATCGCACTGATCAACGGAGAGGATAAAATTTCGCTTCTCCAGATGGACGGCGATATCTCGAAAGAAACACTCGACGAAGCTCTCTCACTTGCAAAGAAGGGATGCAGAGATCTACACGAACAGCAGAGAAGTGCGATAATCGAGAAGTACGAATCAATCAGAGGTGACGTAGAATGAAGCTTAACCAGGAAACAATCAGGAAGATGGTGAAGGAAGGAGAAAGACTTGACGGAAGAGACCTAGATGAGTTCAGAGATATCGAGGTTACTCCGGACTACATCAACGAGACAGCGGAAGGATCCGCCAGAGTAGAAATTGGAGACACAAAAGTTGTTGTCGGACTCAAAGTCGACGTCGAGGAACCTTTCCCCGACCGACCGAAACAAGGCAACATCGTTACGAACGCAGAGCTCGCTCCGATGGCCTCGAGAGAATATGAGGCGGGTCCTCCACAGGAAGAAGGAGTCGAACTCGCAAGGGTTGTTGACAGAGGGATCAGAGAATCTGAAGCTGTTGACCTCGAAGCACTATGCATCGAGCCAGGTGAGAAAGTTATCACGCTCTTCCTAGATGTCCACGTCTTGAACGATGATGGTAACTTGATCGATGCATCCGCACTTGGAGCGCTTGTCTCTTTGAAGACAGGTTTCATTCCCGAGTACGATGAAGAACAAGGAAAGATCGTCCGAGACGAGAAGATGATGGATGTCCCTCTAGAAGATGATCCTGTAACGGTTACAGGACACCAGATCAACGGCGAACTTGTCTGGGACACCACAGGAGAGGAAGAAGACGCCCGAGACGCACGCCTAACTGTATCGATTAATGACCGCGGTAACGTCGTTGCGATGCAGAAGGGAGATACCCAACCTCTCTCGCAGGACGAAGTCATGGAGATCGTTGAAGAAGCTGAAGGCAAGACCCAAAACCTGAGAGATGTCGTTGAACAGGCGACAGGGGAATAAAAAAGTTTTCTCCCCTTTTATCTTTCATATCAGGTGACTACAAAATGCCAAGGAAGAACAGCTCCTCGAAGAGATTCGGCGCAAGATACGGAAGCAAAGTAAGAAAAAACGTTGACGAAGCAGAATCCGGAGACGACGAGTACGAAAGAGTCGCAGCCGGAATCTGGAAGAATAAGGAAACCGGAGAAGTCAAGGCTGGAGGCGCATTCAGACCAGACACCGGTGCAGAAGAAATGATGAACAAAGCTCTCAAGGTCGAAACCGAAGAGCTAGAAGAAGCTAAAGAAAAGATCGAGGACGAATAAACCATGACAGACGAAGAACCTGTCGAAGAAACAGAAGTCGAAGAAGAGG
The DNA here is from genome assembly GCA_014297435.1 of Candidatus Nanohaloarchaea archaeon. Taxonomy (GTDB): domain Archaea; phylum Nanohalarchaeota; class Nanosalinia; order Nanosalinales; family Nanosalinaceae; genus PL-Br10-U2g16. The sequence goes on from JACOQA010000001.1 coordinate 132,440, forward strand.
TCGACGAAGTAGTTGAGAGACCTCAGGGCAAAGGCTACAAATGTGTTAACTGTGAGACAGAGGTCGAGATTGATCCTGTCGACGACAAGATTATCTGCCCGAAATGCTCTCACCGCGTGCTTTTGAAGAAGAGATCGGAAGACCCTGACACAGTCAAAGCTATCTAAAGGTTATTTTACGATGAGGTCAGAGATCGAGATAAACTCCAGTCAACCAAGTAACTTGGTGAGAGTGCTGGAGAAAAGCCTTACCTCAGACAACAAAGTAAATTACGTTATTAACGGAGAGGAAGGAAGGCTTAAGATTGAGGTCGAGACTGATGGTCTAGGACCGTTGAGAGGTTGTACAGACACGGTGTTCCGTTTAAGCTCGCTATCAAAAAAGATACTAGAGGTTTAACTTATTATGACAGAGGACGCACAGAAGGCGATGATGGAGATGCAGCAAAACCAGCAGCAGATGCAGCAGGTAATGCAGCAGAAAGAAGAAACAGAGTCAGAACTACAGGAATCAAAAAAAGCTCTCGACGAGCTTGGAGATGATTCTGGAACAGTTTACAGACAGGTAGGAAACATTCTGGTCGAAAAAGACCGTGAAAAGCTGGAGAACGAACTTGAGGAAAGAGTTGAAGATCTAGAGGTAAGGAAGAAATCTCTGGAGAAAAAGGAAAACAAGCTCCAGCAAAAACTCGAGGATGCACAGAAGCAGATAATGCAGGGTCGAGAATAAATGCAACAGGTTACCTCCGTAACTGATAGAATGAGGGAGATGGCTGAGGAGTCATCTATTCCTTCAAATGTTGCGGAAATGCTTGAGGAAGCTGCGGACAAGCTTGAAGATGAAGATGAAGAACTTTCTGTAAGAGTCAACACGGCGGCATCACTTCTTGATCAGATCAGCAACGATCCTAACATCAAGCAGCATACCCGGACACAGATCTGGAACCTGGCTTCAAAGGTCGAAAACCTCGACAGCTAGGCTCCAGAACCCGGGAAAACACAAGCTATAAAAGCGTTAGAGCATCAGTTCGAACTAAGAGGTAACACAAAAGATGGGATTAGGATTTCTCAACTCCGATCAGGAGGAAGAAAACGAAAATATAGTTGAAGACGACTTCGTCGAACTCGATGCTAAGATGACGGAGAAAACTGAGAAAGTTGTTGTAAGAGCAGAGACGCTTAAAGAATTCGAAGATATCGAAGAAGTACAAGAACATCTGAGAAACGATCACATCGTCTGGCTCAATATCAAGCCTTTGAAGAATAGAGACATGACAGACCTCAAGAGAGCTGTCAAGAGATTGAAGAAGACAATCAAGGCTGTAGATGGAGATATGGCTGGAGTAGACGAAGACTGGATCGTTGCCACACCAGGTTATGCAGAGATCGCAAGAAGCAGCGATCAGGTAGAATCAGAATAGGTGTGAATCCCGTGGAAGAGGATGATTCTCTTCTTGACCAATCATCTTATAGAAGAGAATTTATCTCTGGCGGCTTCTATGAGGATGAGCGAAGCGAACTGCAGAATGACAAGCTCAGATCAGCTGTTTTATGCGGTTCGATGATTGCAAGTGTTTTTGCCGGAACTATAGCTTTAGGGAAGACGGAGTACGAAGTAGAAGTTGATTTCGAAGATTATAATGGCTCCGAAGACTTAGATGTTGAAATCTACTCTAATGGCGAACTAACGAAGGATATGAATGTTTCATCTGAAGGTTTCCGGACGGAGCTTGAATCAGGAAACTACAAAATACAGATTTCTGATTCAGATAATACTATAAGCCAAGAATTTGATATTAGCTCGTTGAACCAGGAACTCTCTTTCTCACTTGAAGATCTTTAGTGCTTCTCAAGTCCAAGTTCATCTCTGACGTCTTCCATGGTATCTTCTAGCTGCTCGATTCTTTCGACTACGTTTCCTATGCCGAAGCGGACGAATTCCTGAACACAGTCCTTGCAGTAGATCTCATCGTCAAACTTGATCGCGTCATCCGGAAGCCTTCCACGGTCTTTGCCGCCGAAATCGATTATGTCGCCACAGTTGGAGCATTTTTTCTCGTAAACCATAATCTATTACAGAGAATACTAGAATAAAAAGGAAATTAATTTAGTTGAACCTGGAGATCTCCAGGTTCTGCGGTGCGGAAGTGTCGATGTGAAGCGACTTGTGAAGCGTTGAAGCCAACTGGAAACATTTCTTTGTCTCACCGTGGTTCGTCAACACCTTGTTAGGTGAAGATCTCAGGTTCCTGCAGAAGTTGATGATCTGCTGCCTATCGCTGTGAGCCGAGAAACCTTTGACCGAATGAGTGTCCAGGTTTACTTCGACCTGTTCGCCGTTTACTTCGATCCTGTCAGCTCCGTTCTCGATTTCTCTTCCAAGGGTTCCATCGGCTTGGTAACCTACGAAGATCATCGAGTTCTTCTCGTTAGGAGCCAGATATTTCAGGTACTCCATTACGGGTCCGCCTGTAACCATACCGGAAGTTGTTAGAATGACGGAAGGTCCTCCATCTATTGCCTCCTTCCTTTCTTCGTGAGATGCGATGGCTTTCAGGTTATCTTTCAGGAAAGGCGAATCGTCCTCTTTCATTATCTTGTCCTGAACTTTCTCCGAGAGGAACTCCGGGTAGGTTGTGTGGAGGGCGTTTACGTCGTTGATCATGCCGTCCATGTAGACGGTGTAATCATCGAAGTAGTCTCTATCAAGTTCGTCGGCCAGCATTCCCAGTATCTCCTGAGAACGACCTAGAGCGAACACAGGTACTAATACTTTGCCTCCTTTGTTCAAGGTCTGTTTCATCTTTGAGAGGAACTGTTTCTGGGCTTTCTCTCTTGGCTGCTGTTTGTCTCCCTTACCCCCATATGTTGACTCGGTTATCATGGTTTCGACACGTTGGAAGTTTGTGTCGGCTGGACGAAGCATCTCTGACTGGTCGTAGTTGTAGTCTCCAGTGTAGAGAATGTTGTGGAGCCCCTCTCCGACGTGGATGTGAACAAGTGATGAGCCAAGTACGTGTCCTGCGTTCTTCAAAGTCAAACGCATGTCCGGAGTGATGTCAGTAACCTCACCATAGTCCGGGGTGATCGTTCTCTTGACCGCTTTCTTGATATCTGAGGAATCGTAAGGCGCCTTCTGATTCTCCTTATGAGATATTCCGATGTAATCGAGGCACTGCATGATCATGATGTCTCTTGTAGGCTTCGTGCAGTAAAGAGGTCCATCGTAACCCATCTTGTAGAGGTAAGGGATCATGCCCGCGTGGTCCATGTGTGCGTGTGAAAGCACAACGGCATCCAGTTCCTGAAGATTTAGTTCTGGCGCATTCAGGTAAGGATAGTTGTCCTGGCTTCCCGACTCTGCGGAAGGATCTATACCGCAGTCCATCAAGATGTTTGACTCTTCTGTCTGTAGAAGGAAACAGGAGCGTCCTACCTGTCTACAACCGCCTAAACCTCCTAGACGGATCCATTCGTTGCCTACAGATTTTTCAAGCCTGATTTTCTTGCCTACGTCGTGAAGGAAATCCTTCCTAAACTCTGGATCTTCTACAGTTAGTTCTCTCGCACGGTCAACGACTTTTGAGTTAATCGAAGGTTTTCTTTCTACCTGTGGTGACCAGAGGGTCTTTTCCCTGATCTCGTCTAGACCGCTTCCACGGTTGCCGATAACGCTTCCAGGTTTTTCCGCTCTTATAATTACTTTTCCGAGCGAAGGCTGGAAGATCAGGTCATCAAGACCTGCTTCATCATTAACTATCTCCTCAATCTTCTTTTCTGCTTTCTCGGCAGGTTTGAAGAGCTTCGAGGAAGGTCTTACTTCGACTCTTTTCTTCAGTTCTGATACTATCTGTTTTACAGTGTCTGAGTTATCGAGGAAGAATTCTCTACTCGAGGTATAGATTACGATATCTGATGCCTCGAATCTTATGTCTTCCACGTCCGCGTTCGCGGGCAAAAACTGTTTTACATCTTCTAGTTCTTCCATTCTTGAATCAACTTTGAGTATAGAGATTGAAATTAAAATTTAGGGAATGAGAAGAAGCTTTATTCAAGCTTCGACTCGACTTCTTTTTCTTCGAGAACGTTGTAACCATTCTCGGTGATCTCGACGACCATGATTCCGTTTCCGGAAGCTGTGTCTCTTTCCATAGCTGCCTCGACTGCTCTTGTTGCAATCTTCTTTCCTTCCTCGTGATCCATTCCTTCTTCGTAGTTGTCCTCTAGGACTCCGTAAGCCATCTGGGATCCTGAACCTGTCGAGGTGAACCGTGAGTGCTCCATTAGTCCGCCTGTAGGATCAAGATCGAATAAAACGCCTGAACCATCATCGTTCAGCCCTCCAAGGATGAACTGGTTGAAGAACGGCATCATCTTGTTCGCGTGCAGAATGTTTGCAAGTAATGTGCCTGCACCTCTGACTGTCAGCTCTCTTGTCTCGAGCTTGTGGAGCTTAAGCTGGGAGCGCATCGTTCTAACAACTTTCTGTGCATCTCCTACGCTTCCTGCGATCGTCATCCCGATGTTGTCATCGAGCTTGTAGACCTTCTTTGCGTACTTCGATGCTGTAAGTCTTCCCATCGAAGCCCTTCTATCGGCCGCAAGGATCACTCCATCTTCCGTCGTTAGTCCTACCGTTGTCGTGCCGGTTTTGAATCCTTCAATATCTTCTTTCTGTTCTAGTTGAGTATTCTGCATATAAGACACCCGAGAAAATTTCACAGGCTGGAAAGCCGCACAGTCCGAATTACTGTACTATTGAATGATTCCGGGTTCAGATTTAAATAGGTATTCCGACTCAGGAAACCACTTTTTATAAGATTTCCAGGTTGAAATTCAGATTATGAGTCAGGCAATCAAGGGTGGACGCTTTATCGTCCGGAAAACTGCATTCTATAAATAGGTCTGACTACAAATTAACTGAAGTTTTCTCAACTATTGTATCTGTCTCAATTATCTCTATTATCTTCATTATTTCGTAGAACCGGCTTCTCTCCAGTAAAACGGCGGGAAGCCCCTTTTCTTTGATGTGATCTACAAATGCAAACACGAGCACTACCCAACACAGATGAGCACGAAGAGGAAAACCAGAAACAAATCCACAGCTATGATCCGGAGAATAACTGGGAAAGATTTGACCCATCAGAGTCTTGGGTGTCCAACGAGGATCTTTCTACAGCCGCCGAATACCTTGACTCGATGGAAGCCGGTGTTAAACCTCACGAAGTCTTCCAGAAAGGCGATTATGTGAGACTCGAGAGGGCTGGTGAAAGAGTTGTAGAAGGAGAGCTCCACGCTGTTGTAGAAGAGATGGGGTCGGACCGGTACTTCCTTGAGATCGATACTTCTGAAACCTTGAATAGTGGACTGAACCGTGAAAGTTATGTGATACCTTTCAAGCTTGAAGCTTCCGACTTCGATATCTCGAACGATTCAAGGACGGAGGTCTACCTGAACGGTTCTGAAAGTGAGGTTGCGAGGCTGGAGCCCGGTCTGGAAAACGGTATGGATTCCGACGTCTATACCGGTTAGAAACTAAAGCCTTCTCCCCTCAATTCTTTTTTGTAGAGGAATTAAAGAATGACGAGTTTCAAGGATCTAGGTTTAAAGAAGAATATTGTTGAGAACTTGAAGTCGGAAGGGATAACCGAGCCGACAGAAGTACAGGAAAAGTCGATACCGAAAGTTTTCGAAGGAAAAGACCTCCTGGTAGAATCCGAGACAGGTTCCGGGAAAACCTTCGCCTTCTCACTTCCAATAATCAACTCAGTTAAAGGCGACGAGACCAAGGCACTGGTTCTATCGCCTACTAGAGAGCTGGCAAAACAGATAACAGCCGAGTTGGAGAAAGCTGCTGACAAGGCAGAAATCGTTACAATTTATGGGGGAGTAAGTTATGAACCTCAGATAGAAGGCGCAAAAACAGCAAACATTATTGCTGGAACCCCTGGCAGAGTGCTAGACCTTCTTAAACAGGGGAAGATCGAACTGGAGGAACTGGAATACTTTATTCTGGACGAGGCCGATCGGATGCTTGACATGGGCTTCCAGGATGAGTTAGAACAGATAATAAGCTTCATTCCCGAAGAACGCCAGAATCTTTTGTTCGGTGCAACTATTCCGAGAGAGTTGAAGAAGATGTGCGATCGTTACGATATCGATCCGGAAACTATCCGGATCAAGGCATCAAGACATACAAGAAACCTTGATGAGAAATACATCGATGCCGATAGCAATAGGAAGCTATCCACACTCTACACTTTGTTAGAGGAAAGAGAACGCGATCTATCAATTGTTTTCTGCAGAACGAAGAACACTACTCGTTGGCTTGCGGACAAGCTAAGAACGAACGGTATTGAGGCACAGGAGCTTAACGGCGATATGTCCCAGCATCAGAGAGAAGAGACTGTTGACCGTTTCGAGGATAAAGAGTTCCGTGTAATTGTTGCGACCGATGTTGCCGCTCGAGGGCTTGACATAGAAAACGTAACCCATGTCTTCAACTACGATGTTCCTGACACTCCTGATACCTACACGCACAGGGTTGGAAGGGCAGGTAGACAGGGTGCTGAAGGTGAAGCAGTCACACTTCTTGAGAACGATGATCACCGGAAGTTCAGACAGATCAAGAGAAAGAAAGATGGTATATCGAGGATAGATCGAGATGAACTTGATCTGAAGAGGGTGAAAACTTGAACAAGTTTGTCAGACCAACTCTTCCTATTTAAAGGTCGGGCTTCAATCTTTGGATATTCAAGGAGGTGTTTGAGTTTTATGCAAGGTACAGTTAAGTTCTTCCACGACCAGAAGAAGTACGGCTTCATCGAGTCGGAAGAGACTGACGACGACGTATTCTTCCACATCAGCGAGCTTGATGTTGAAGAAGTAGAGGAAGGAGCTGACGTCGAGTTTGAGCAGGAAGAAGGAGACAAAGGTCCACAGGCTGTCAACGTTGAACTGGTTTAATCCAGTTTGTTGATCAGCGTTTCTTCACACAAACTTTTTCTTTATAATTTTGAGATTATGGAAATCCCTCCGTTAATCGTTACCTATTTAACGATTCTAGATATTAAGACAGGTTATGAGTCAGGGCGTATCCAAAGAAAGTTTTGCTGAGTTTGACGCCCTCTATATGTATTATTTCTATTGAAGTACATCCCTCGCTATTTCAAGAGGGCTTTTAACTGGAAAGGTGCTTCTAACATGGAACAAAAAGTACAAGGCAACGCCACGCAACTCCAAAAACCGGGTAGGAAACCATCAGAAGAATTACAGCAACACTATGAACGTCTCAAAGAAAACCACGGAATCCCTCACTTTATATCGGACGTTGATAGCCGGGACGTACCCAGAATTGTTGGAATGTTCGACAACGAATACGTGAAGTACTACGGCAAGTATGTCGACGAAGAAGCATTCTCAGAGTTCATACAAGCTATGGGAATAGAAGACGTAAAACCGGATGGAGGACACGAAAACGAGACAGTTGTCAGGCTTTGAGGTGAGAATAATGCAGGAGAAAGAAGAAATAATCGAGGTTACACAGGATCTGGTGGAGTTCAAAACCGTTAAAGGAAACGATGAAGAGTTTGAGAAGGCGTTTGAATACGTCAAGAACTACTTCGAAAATCAGGGTTTAGAACTTTTTGAGCATGAGGAGAACGACCATAGAACGATTGTAATAGCAACTGATGAAAACCCTGATCTCATGCTTCATGGCCATGTAGATGTAGTAGGTGCTGAAGATTCCATGTTCCAGCCTCGAACTGAGGAAGGAAAGCTTTACGGAAGAGGAAGTGCTGACATGAAACTTGGTCTTGCCTGTTTGATGAAGCTGATGAAAGAGATCGATCATGAGAGATCTGTAGGACTGATGATTGTCTCAGACGAAGAGATTGGAGGTTTTGATGGTGCCGGAAACATTATGGAGAACGATGTCTACACTCCAGAATTCGCTGTTAGTGCAGAGCCGGAGAGTTCAGGTTCTTGGACCATAACCGTCGAGCAAAAGGGAGTTGTTAGAGCGATCGCGTCCTCCACAGGAAAGAACGCTCACGGTTCAAAGCCGTGGAAAGGAGAAAACGCTGCGGAAATGCTTTTCGAGAAGTTCCAGGAATTGAAGAAAAACTTTGAAGGCTCTGAGAGTACTTGGAGTTCAACGGTCAATCTCGGAAGCTTCGAGTCAGGTGAAACATTTAACGTGGTTCCGGACAGGGCGGAAGCAAGGCTCGATATCAGGTGGACCAAAGACTATCCTCCTGAAGAGATAAAGAAGGATGCGGAATCGATAGAGGGTCTGGAGTACGAGGAGCTTACAGTCGACCCTATGCTATACACCGAAAAAGATGATGAAATGGTTGAAACCCTCAAGTCGATCGTAAATGAAACCATGAAAGAGAAGGTTTCTATAGGGAGGTGGGAGGCAGCCAGCGACATGAGGCATTTCTCCGACAGAGGGATACCTTCCGTTGTATTCGGTCCGAAAGGACATAATATACACGAGGACGAGGAATACGCCGATCTTTCATCAGTGGAGAAATACTACCAGACTATGGAAAGGTTTGCCGGGGAGTTCTAGTTCTGGAACTTCTCGGCTCTATCCCTTACTTCTTCCACGAGGTTGTTCTCATGGATCTCGACTGACTTACCTTCTTCAACAACTAGGTCTCCATCGACGAGAACTTCGGAGACGTTTCCGTTAAACGAGTAAACCAGGTTCGAGATCAAACCGTCTTTACCGAAACGCGGATTCATCGAAATCTTATCGACATCAATCATCGCGAGATCGGCTTTCTTTCCTTCCTCGATCGATCCTATCTCGTCTTCCATACCTAACGCTTTGGCTCCATTTATCGTCGCCATGTCAAGAACGTCCTGTTCTGTTAGTTTGGAGGGATCATCTCTCTTGTGTAAGAGACCTGTGAGTTTCATCTCCTGAAACAGGTTTAGTGAGTTGTTGGAGGCTGCGCCATCAGTTCCCAGCGCAACGTTGATCCCGTTTTCCATCATCGAATTGATGTCGGCGATCCCTGATCCAAGCTTCAGGTTTGCAGCTGGGTTATGCGCAACGGTCGCATTATTCTCTTCCATAATCTTCCTGTCCCTGTTTGTCAACCATGTAGAATGGGCTGCAATCAGATCCTCGTCCACCATTCCATGGTTCTTCAGGTACTCTACAGGGGTCATTCCGTGTTCTTCGAGTGCATCGCTGTTTTCCTGCATCGTTTCTGAAACATGGATATGGAACGGAACGTCGTGAAGCTTCGAGTAATTTTTCGCATATCTTAGAAGTTCGTTGGAACAAGTGTAGATCGAGTGCGGTGCGATACCGGGAACTATTCTGTTCTCATCGCGGTAACGGTCTAGGAAGTTGACAGCGTTTCGAAGCTCTTCCTCCGTATCTTCTTCTATATCGATCATTCCGACCGAAAGCATCGCTCTGATACCTGAATCTTTCACTGCTTCGGCCACAGAGTCCATGTGGAAGTACATGTCGTTGAAAGTTGTTGTGCCTGATTTCAGCATCTCAACGGATCCAAGTAAAGCACCTATGTATGCATCCTGCTCATCTAGCTTTTCCTCTGCAGGAAAGATGTCCTCGTTCAACCATCTCTCCAGTTCTTTGTTATCGGAGATCCCTCTCAACAAGGTCATCGATGCATGTGTATGCGCATTTATCAGTCCAGGTATAACGATACGATCGGAGCTATCGACCTTTCGATCATCGTAATCAAGACTTCCTCCGATCTCAACGATTCTATCATCTTTTATCCTGAGATCAACATATTCAAGGACTTCGCGGTTCTCGTTCTGCGTTACCAGATAACGGATGTTTTGAAGAATCACACCGTTATTATTGAAGAATGAATGTTAAATAGAGAAAGTTAAGTAGGGCCTTTAGAAAGCAAAGCCTCCTTTATAGAGAACGATTTATCTCTCCTCGACAGAATAATGATTCCTAGTATGAAGACGATTATTCCGATGAATACTGCCGTTCCCTCAAGTTCCGGTAGGTCGAAAAACAGGTCTCCGACAACCAAAAAGAATCCTATAATGGTTAGGCCTTCCGCCAACCTGCTAGAAACATCTCCTAGCCCCACAAAGTCTAGGAGAAAGTCTAACGCACCGTCCATGCTGGAAACTCAAATCATCCTTGATTATACTTTTTATGGAGAGACCGGAACTTCCTTTAGAACCGAGCCATACAAATGGAATGTGAATCAAAAAAAATTTCTGGAAATCGAATGCAGCAAACTTCCCGGAATCTTGACAGAGGACTACATTAAAGCGTTGAATGCCTTGGTGACTGAGCCTCCAAGCAAGAACGGGAAAACCGTGGAGCCGAACACCGTAGAAAAGGTTTCAGTAGGATCTATGGAAGAGTTCGAGTTCGGTAGAGAAGAAGACTACCACCAGTTAAGACCGGACGGGGAAGGAATAATTCAAAGTCTGGTTCAGACAATTCTTCCTTACAAATGCAAGGAAAGAAACGATGCTTTGTGGTTAACCGCTGTAATTATGAATCATGTGGCGGAGAATCAGGCTTTCGGAGAGGGTAACAAGAGAACAGCATACCTTTCCGGCACACTTTTCTGGATCTGGGCGCAATACGAAGCCGATCTAAGCCAAGGTGTCTACGTAGATCTTACAGTCGATTTCACGGATCTTCTTTCCGAAGTTGCTATCGATGAAAAAGGCGCTGAAGATATCTATCGTTACCTGAGAAATATTCTTTCGAAAGAAACTAATGTGGAAACTTTCAACCAGCTTAAAAACTAGAACTCTACCCTGCTTGCCTTTTTCTCCTTGTCTAGGAGTTTTCTGTAGATATTTCTGGCTTTCTGGATAAGTCTGTGCTGGCGTTTCTCCTTCGCGGACTCTTCCGAAGCCAGTCTTTCAAGGCCTTCCTCGTTGTCCTCGATAACTTTCTCGGCCCATTCCTTTTCCTTATCCTCCAGATCCGACATAGGAAGCAATTAGCTCTGAATCATTAAAAGAAGATGTGGAAGAAGCAGAAAGGTTTAGTAGTTCTTCGCGAAGTAAGCCCACGTAACCGCTTCCTCACCGCAGACAGCGCATTCCCCGCCCAACTCCTCTTCCTCTGAACGGATTCCTGAGGGCACAGAATCCTCCTGGAACGGAAGAACAACGATCTCCGCCGATACTTGGTCCTTCACCTCGGCTTCACATTCCTCGTTGCCACACCAGCGACACTTGACATAGCCACGGTTCTTTCCAATAGTCCCGAGAATCTCGTTCTTAGACTCAGCCTCCCTGATGTTGTCATGAAGGTATTCTTCCAGTTCATCGTACATCGATTCCTGGATATCATCCATCAAGTCTTCCAGTTTATCGCTGATCTCGGATCTTTTGATACCCATCTGTTTCTCTCCGTTATCCCTTCTTACAGAGGTAACGGTCTCGTCCTCCATCTCGTTCGGACCGACTTCGAGTCTTACAGGAACTCCTTTCAGCTCCCAGTGGTTGAACTTGAAACCAGGGCTCTTCGAATCATCATCGTCCAGCTCCACGCGGAAGTTGTCTCCTAATTCTTCCTCTAATCCTTCGGCGTACTCAAGCACTTCTTCCTTGTTTTCCTCCTGGTAGATCGGAACTATCACAACCTGTTTAGGTGCAATTCTAGGAGGTAGTCTTAGACCGTCGTTGTCTCCGTGCGCCATGATCAAAGCGCCAATAGTTCTCGTGGATAGACCCCAGCTTGTGGTGTAACAGACCTGTTCGTCCTCGTTTTCGTCCATGTAAGTGATATCGAACGCGTCAGCAAAGTGCTGGCCGAGCTGGTGGGAAGTACCTGACTGGATAGATTTGCCGTCAGGCATCAAGGTTTCGATAGTTGTAGTATACTTTGCGCCAGGGAACTTGTCGTGCTCAGGCTTGTAACCAAGAATGCTTGGGATCGCTAACAGGTTCTCGATTACTTCCTCGTACTGTTCAAGTCTCAGCATCGTTTCCTCGTCCGCTCCCTCTTCTGTCTCGTGTGCGGTGTGGCCTTCCTGCCAGAGAAACTCTCTTGTTCTTAGGAAAGGTCTTGTATCGGTTGCCTCCCATCTTACAACGTTTGCCCACTGATTTAGACGCATAGGCAGGTCTCTGTGACTTCTAATCCAGTCAGACATGAAAGGTGCGATAATCGATTCGGAGGTAGGTCTTACAGCAAGCCTTTCCTCCAGCTCCTCGTTTCCTCCATGCGTAACCCATGCAACCTCAGGGTCGAAGCCTTCAACAATATCCTCTTCCTTCTCTAGGTAAGATTCAGGTATGAACAGTGGGAAGTAGGCGTTTCTGACGCCTGTTTCTTTAATTTTTTCATCAAACTCGGATTTTATAGACTCCCAGAGACTCATTCCCCACGGCTTAATCACCATGCAGCCCTTGACTGGTGCATAATCAGCTAGATCGGCTTTTTTCACAACTTCGGTGTACCATCCGTTAGGATCCTTCTGCTTGTCGGTCGTAATCCCGAGTTCTTGAGTCATATAGATATTTTCAAGGGAAGAAGTCTTAACTTTGTTTCCAAGAAATAAGAAGAGAAAAATGTGGGCTTACTCGATAGGTTTGAATCTTCCCTTCAGCTCCGTTTCTTCGATAACTTTTCCTTCCATAGATTCCTCGAGTTCATCTCTTGAAGCCCCTTCGTTTAGGTCTAGTTCGGTGTCTAAGGCGTAGAGGCGGAAGTAGTAGGTGTGCTCGCCGTCAGGAGGGTTAGGCCCCCCATACCCTGTTTCTCGGAAGTCGGTGGTTCCTTCTGTTCCCGGCGCCTCGTTTTCACCGATCTTCGAAGTATTTGGGTCGATGTTCCAGAGTGTCCAGTGAAGCCAGATCTTCCCGGCGGGCTCCATCGCATCAGGATCATCCATTATCATTACGAGTGATTCTGCTTCTTCCGGAACCTCGCTTATCTTTAGTTCAGGGTTTACGTTTTCTCTGATATATGAGTGTCTTTCCGGTATCTCGCCGCTGTCCTCGAACGCTGGAGTGGTTAGTTTCATACTTCAATATTTAGAAGTCGGACTAAGTTAACCTTGTGGATTTTTTGATACCTTGAAGAGAAACCTAACATATTTTTAATCTCCACTAAACAACTTAAATTGTGTTCCTAGAGAAAGCTAGAGAAAAGATTGTTAGAATCGGGAAGAGATATGTTAACCGTTCATTTGGTCTAGGGTTGGCTTTTGGAGTTATTCTTTCCTCTATGATTTTAGTTGCTGGACCAACAGTCCTTGAAGAGTCTAAGATTTCGGTTCCTGTAACCGTGGTAACATGTGACAATTGCAGTTATGGAAAGTTCCAGAACGCGACAGATAGAATGTTTAACGCAGATTACAACGAAGTAAATTACGAATCTGAGAAAGGTCAGGAGCTTACACAGAAATATGAGCTAAACTACGTTCCGGCTTTTATCTTCGACAGAAAGGTGGAGAATGCGGAGGCTTTCAACCGTGTTAAGCCTACGTTAGTTGAGTTTGAGGATGCATATGTCATTCCTGATGCGGGTGTAAAGGTGGCTCAGAGGCTTTCAGAAGGCATTTCTTTAAAATGAAGGTCTGGAAAGCGGTATGGATAAAAGCCTCGTGTTCTCCAAAGTGTTTTAGATGAAGGTTTCTATAATAAGCGACACCCACTTCGGATTCAAGTGGGGCGAAGAAAGAGGAGAAGACCCTTTTGAAAACGCCAAAGAAGCTTTTGAACGCACAAAAGACTCTGACCTGATAATTTTGCCTGGAGACATATTTGACAAAAAGATACCGAAACAGGAAGTACTAGATAAAGCTTCTGAAGTTTTCACAATCGCGATGGAGGGCGATAGAACGGTTGAAGCTGACAGAGACTTAGGAATGCATGGAGAAGGCATTCCTCTTGCATCAATACATGGAACACACGAAAGAAGACCCAGGAGCTATACTAATCCGATCGAATTGATGGCAAAGACCGGTCACTTGCACCATATCGACAATGACTGCACCGTTTTTGAGAAAGACGGTGAGAAAGTTGCGGTACACGGCATGAGCGGTGTGCCCGAAAGGTATGCGCCTAAAGTTCTCGAAAAGTTCGATCCACAACCTAAAGAAGATGCTTTCAACATACTTGTAATCCATCAATCAGTAGAAGGATTTGTATACACGGATGACAATCACGAATATCTTTCTCTAGAAGACTTTCCTGAAGGATTCGATCTTATCATAAACGGTCATATCCACTGGTACAACCTAGAACGTTTTCCGGGAGACAAACCATTTATCCTGCCAGGATCCACTGTTACAACCCAGATGAACAAAGTCGAAGCAGAGAAAGACAAAGGATTCCTAACACTAGATACAGAAGAGGAAGAGCTGGATTTTCATTCGCTGGAAAATCCAAGGGACGTAGAGTATATCGAGATAGACGTAGATAACGATCCGTGGGAGGAAGTCAAACAGGAGGCTGTAGAGGAACTTGAAAAACTGGCTTCACGCGAAAAGAAACCTCTCGTAAACCTCAAGATAAGAGGAGAGACTGAAGGAAGAGTTAACCCGAGAGAACTGAAGCAGATGTTTCGTGACAGAATGTTCCTGAACGTCAACTCATCTATAGACACTTCGGGCGTTGGAGAGAAAGCTAGTATACAGGAAAGAACTGATCCGTGGCAGAAAGGAAAAAAGATACTTTCAGAAAAGATTGACTCAGAACTTGAGATCGAACAGGACGAGTTCCTACAGTTATTGACTGATGGGAAGCCGGATGAGGCAGAGTCTGTCCTCAAGGAGGCGGTAGACGAATGATTCAAAGGGTGGAAATGAAGAACTGGAAGTCTCACCATGAAACCGTTCTGGAGTTCGATCCCGGAGTAAACGCATTAATCGGGACGATGGGCTCCGGAAAATCGAGTGCGATGGAAGCAGTGGTATTTGCACTTTACGGCACAACACCGTCCCACAATTCCCGTCAAGTCACCTTAGATGATTTGATTAGGAGGAATCCTTCAGAGGCAGCAGAAGCATCGGTCGAGGTAGAGTTTGAGCTAGGTGAAGATGTTTACACAGTTAAGAGAGAGCTGAAACGCGGTAAAGGAACGGAGAGAAGCGAGTTGCGTAAAGAAGGAGAACTTATTGAAGCACCTTCTACGCGTGAAGTAACTGAACAGGTAGAGAAGCTTCTCGGTCTTGACTTCAAAGCTTTTACCAGGGCGATTTACTCAGAGCAGAACAACTTGGATCTTTTCCTAAATATGAGACCAGGTCAGAGAAAGAAAAGAATCGATGAACTTCTGAAGATCGACAGGTTCGAAACAGCCAGAAAAAACACGGTAAAGGTAGAGAATAACTTGAAGAAAGAGCTTGAAGCCAAGCAAGAGGAACTATCTGAGTTAGAAGACGAGATTGATGAAGAAGCACTTGAAGAACTAGAAGAAGAAGTTGAAGAAAAGAAGGAAGAGGTTGAGGATCTAGATGAAGGGCTTGGAAAGCTGGATGAGAAGATAGAGAACAGAGAGGAAGTGATCGAAGACTTAAAGCAGAAGAAGGAGAAGTTTGAGAAACTGGAGAAGAGAAAGACCAAGCTCGAATCGAAGAAGGAGACGCTAGAAGAAAGACTTGAGAAGATAAAGGAGAAGCTTTCTGGCTACGAAAAACCTGAGAAACAGCTTAAAAAAGCTAGAGAGAGGAAAGAAGAACTCGAAAATATAAAAGAGAAAGTATCCGATCTTGAGAAAGACAGAGAGTTTGTGGAGAAAAAGATGGAAGAACTTGGAGAAGAGATAGAAGGTCTTGAGGAAGAGGTCAGTGAATACGAGAGGATGGAGGTAGTCGAGGAAAAACTTGAAACTCTGGAGAAAAAACTCGAGAAGATAAAGAAGAAAGGCAACACTAAGTACGCGGAGAGACAGACCCTAGAAGACTCCTTGGAGGACTTGAAAGATGCTGACGGCGAATGCCCTACCTGCGGCAGAGAGATGGATGAAGACCATAGAGAAAAAGTTTTCAACGAGAGAAAAGAAAAGATCGCTAAGCTGAAAAAGCAAGAAAAACAGCTGAAAAAGAAGCTTGAAAAGAAAGATGAGAAGAGACAGAAACTCCAAGAGAAAAAAGAAGAATTACTTGAATACAAATCCTCGGAAGAGAAACTTGAGAAGAAAACTGAAGAACTCGAAGAAAAACAGGAAAGTGCCAAAGAGATAGAAGAAAAGCTTGAGGAACTGGAGTTCGATGAAGAAGAACTTGAAAAACTGGAGGAAGAAATAGAAGAACTCGAATCGGTCGAGAAAAGAAGCGATTTGGAGAAAAAAGCCGAGCATCTTGACGAAAAGATCGAAGAGTCTTCGGAAGAACTTGAGGAGCTAGAATTCGATGAGGACGAATTGGAAAAGAAGAGAGAAAGGCTGTCAGAAATCAAGGAATCCAGAGCTGAGAAAAAGCAGAAGCTGAAGTCCGAGAAAGAACTTGTCGAAGAAAAGGAAAAACGTCTGGAACAGATGGAGAAACAGGTCGAAAAGAAGCAAGAACTTGAACAAAAGGTTTCCAGGCTTGACTCGGGTCTTGACTACATTCATGATTACAAGTCCGGGTTGGAGGAGACACAGGTATCGTTGAGACAGGTTTTCGTGGAGGAACTGAATGATCTGATGGATGAGATATGGAACTCTATCTATCCTTATGATGACTACTATTCTTTGAGGTTGAACGCGGAGGAAGATTATGCTGTGGAAGTATTAGACTCTGAAAACTCATGGGTGAACGTTGAGGCAGAAGTATCGGGTGGAGAAAGGCACTCCGCGGCTTTAGTAATGCGTTTAGCGTTGAGTTATGCGCTTTCACCTAGGCTTCAGGTTTTGATGCTTGATGAGCCTACCCACAACATGGATTCTTCTGCGGTTGAGGAACTTGCTGAAACACTTCGGAAGAACTCTTCTGACCTAATGGATCAGCTTTTCCTTGTCACGCATGACCCGTCTCTAGAGTCGGCGGCGACCGGAAAGCTTTATCAGTTCGAGAAGAAAAATACGGAGAACGGATTAACGAAGGTAGAGGAAGTAAAGTAAGCCCCTCGGTTTAAATTCTCCTTTAATTTAAACTTAAAACATGTCTCTAGAGCAACCGAAAGGACAATCTAATAACACGACTGCGCCCAGAGATCCGCCAGAAGAGGCTTCCTGGGAAAAGGTAGGTGACCTATTAACAGAGGTTTTGGAGGAGTCAGAGCAACTTGTATCGGAGACGGAGAACTTCTTTGAACTGCTTGAAAGAACGGAAAACGGTTTCTTAGAGGACTTGAAACGGAAAGTAGGTATCAAAAAGAAAGTGGAAGACCTGAAGGCTTTTGAGGGAGAGGTCGAAGAACAGGAAGAAATCCTTTATCACTATCTTGGAACTTTCCAGTCGGCGATCCAGAAAACTCGAAAATCACTTTACCTGACTAGTCGGCATAAAGTTTCAGGAAGAAACGGTCTTGACTATTTAGTTGAACAGCACTATGATGACGTTGAGACTTTTGTCGAGTCGGATCCGGACGATATACTTTACCATGCTTCTGTAAACTCGAGCTATAACCAGGCGGCTAGAGGTTACGAGTTTGATCCGCGTATAGAAGCTGCAGCTGATGTACTGGTGATGGTTGATGATGTGGAGTCAAAAGTTGAAAGGGTTGAAGGATCCCTAAAGCAACTTGTTGAAAATATTAAGTCAGAGATAGAGGAGAAAGATTCTAGAGATAACGTAGACCACATTTTAGGTGTTTTAGTTGAGAAATCCAGAAAGTATGAGGAACTGGAGAGAATGGACTCCGACTTAAGGAGAGCTGTTAATCTGGCTGAGAGAAAGATGGGGAAGAAGCCTTTGAATCATATCACATGAACGCTTCGGCATCGTCACTTTTCTGCTCTTCCTCTTCCCGCCACTCTTCTAAAGCGTGTTCGAGTCCTTCACCGGAACTAGACTCCTTTGACTTCCTTGTTCTTACATCGATAAATGTAGGGTAGTTAACGGCTTCTCCTATAACTATTCCCTCTCCAGTTTTTAGACCGGGTATCTGGGCTTTAACTTCTGATGTTATCCCTTCGCTAGACTGGGCGATATGCTCCAGGTCGTTGGGGTTCGTAACTCTTAGAATAAACTGTGTGTTGCACTGTGAGAGAGCTGTTGTCGAAAGTTTTACTGGTCTCTGTGATATAAGCCCGAGCGAGCAGTGGAACTTTCTTCCTTCTCTTGCGATCTTCTCAATAATACTTCTTGAGGGGGAGGGAGCGGAGTTCTGTGCGAAGTTATGCGCTTCCTCGAAAAGCATTAATACTGGTGGAATGTTGCCCTGCCTTCTCTTCTTAAAGAACTGGTTTGTAAAGAATGCTGCGATAATCTGCTTCTTCTGATGGTCGATCGTTTCACTTAGGTCGATTATGTTGAGTTTGCCTGGCTCTACGTCTTTCTTGCTTGGCGAGTTCGATCTTCCGAAAATATTCATTCCCTGAAGCTTTCTCAGCTTTCTCATTAAAGCATATTTTACTTTGTCGTTCATCTCCTTTCTTTCAAGTCTATTTTCTACATCTTCCAGGTTGAAGTCTTTGTTTTCACCTCTCTGAAGGTTTCTTAGTACTTCGTTCAGTTCTTCTCTCTGTGGACCGCTCATTCCGTTGAAGAAGCCGGCGATCTGATCTGCACTAAGATCTTTTACAGCGATCGAAATATTCTGGTCTCTGAAGACCTTGGTTCTGTCCATGTAGTTCTCGTCTTCCGCAAAACAGGTGTAGTCTCCGTGTGGATCGACAGCTACGATTGCTGGAGATTTTTGTCTGTCGAGAAGTTCTTCTAACATTACTGAGGTCGAGTATGATTTCCCGGCTCCGGACTGTGCGAGCACAGCGAAGTGTTTCTGAAGTGTGTCGGTCATGTCGAAGCTTGCCGCCAAGTTTTGTTGCTGCACCTCTCCAAGCTCTAGACCATTTTCATCGAGACCTAGAAATTCTCTTACAAGTTCTGACTTTGCTTTCTTTACACTGGTTCCGGGTCTAGGCGACTTGGTGACCCGTCTGATCATGTCTTCTTTGAACTTTCCCATGATAGAGACCTTTGCAATAGAAACCTCCCAGTCATCCACAGGAAACTTCTGCCTTACGTCCATCTCGGACACGCTCTCCGCGTCTTCGAAGTATTCGTTTGCCTTGTAGACCTCTGCGATCCTTCCTATAACAGTTCCATCGTTTTGAAGCTGGACAAAACCTCCCTTACCTATGTCCAGTTCTTCGTGGACCATGAAGAACTCTCTGCTTGTAGGTGTATCGCCGCGCTGTATAACCGTCGCCATACCCTATAGTTGGACGAGAACGGTTTTAACTCTGGAGGAAGAAGAACACAGAACTTATCATCGTAATTATTGCTAGCTGGACAGCGGTAATTCCGGGAACGTTCTCCGGCTCTCCCTGTCTAGGTCCGTCTCTCGAGCCTGTATCGGAAACTGTTACCGTGATGTTGTCTCTTCCGTAGAAGTTGGTGTTCACACCTTCAGCTTCTATCTCAACATTGTCCATGTCCTCTTCTAGGTCGCCATCGATATCTGTTGAACCGCCCGTCACCTCTATACTGAACTGTTTAGAGGATCTTGCAGGAATGGTGGTCTGGAAGCTCTGGGAGTCGCTGTTCGCGAACCTGGTGAACTGGAATGCGCTTACACCGTCAAAGTTCTCTACTAGTGAGACGTCGAACTCTGTTGGTTCATCTCTGACATTGATAACCTGGAATGATGCTGTAGACTTCTCTCCGCTTGGTACCTGTAAAGTGTTTTCCATTATGTTCAATGGGTAATCTCTGTGCCAAAAGCCGTTGAAACAAGTCATACTTACTGATTCCTGTCCCAAGTCGACACTCACTTCGTCTCCTGGCGCGAACAGCTGTCTGTTCCTTAATTCATCGTTCGGAATGCTTGTATCATAGTCCATGGTTGATTCGTCGAGGATACAGCTTTCCGGATTTCTTGCAACACCGATAACATCTCTTCTTGTTTCACAGAGATTGTTGGCGCATTGTTGTGTTACAAGATATTCGCCTTCATCGTCTCCGCCGCAAAACCCTAGAGTTGCGATCGTCTGATTGTTGGATGTCGCTGATACTTCTCTAGAACCTGAAGGAACCGGGGACTGAGTGTTGAAGTTCCAGTCTCCTGAAACATTAGTTTCTAGTCCTGTATTGCCGTTCGTAAGACCAGAGAACATGTTTGCTCCTTGATCTTGTATCAACTGGTTCCAGTCATCATCAATACCGCCCCTGACAGAAGTTGGGTGATCTTTGATATAATCTGCGTCAAACCATCTTACACCGATAGATCCGTATAGGGAGTTGGTATCACACGTCTCCTGTGCGCCGTCACCATCGAGATCCCCATAGTCTTGGTCATACCACACGGATTGCCCGTCAACACTTTGAGCACAGTACTCCCTGTCGTTCTTTAATCTTCCTATATTCTCGTCCCACTCATCGGTCTGTTGGTAACTTCCTCTCTCGAAAAGCTTAGAATCTGAGGCGCTGAAGTCAACACAGTTCGTTCTAGTATTTGTGCATGCGTACTGTCCGTCAAATCTTGCAGGTAGATGTGATTCTCCCATCTCCTCCACAAGGAACTCTTTCCTATCATCTCCGCACATAGGAGGTTCGAGCTGTGTAACAGTTTCTCCAACATTATAATCAGGGAATTCTGGGCTTCTCGCTCCTCTCCAGTTTCTTCCATCATTTTGTGCGTCACCCATTACGTTTCCGTCCTCTCCTTCATCTGTCATTCCATCGTTATCATTGTTCTCATTGTCTAGCTCTCCTTCCCAGTAGATATCCGTTCTTACAAGGCTGTTGGATTCTCCTCTGAACTTTGAGCCGGAAGGGTTTTGAGTGCCAATGTCGTACCCGAGTCCTGAATCGGGTCCTGTAAGATCTATTCCAAATCTTAGTGATTGCCACCAGGAATTATCGTCATGAGTTAGTTTCACGCGGTTTTCCATTTCAAGCTCTCTCATCCGGTCAGGGTCTATCCAGACACCATCATTGGTTTTAATTTGGTTTCCATTGTCATCTTCAGTTCCGTCGATTTTTGATTTAGCTACTGCAGCCCATGAGTTTCCATGAACCTTTGATGCTTTCATAACGCTGTCTGAGTCGTAGTCAGACCGATCACTTCCTTCTCCGCCACCCCATGTGTATGTTCCATATGGCGGGAACGGAAGTCCTGTGGATGATATAACCCATTCGGGGCTTGGTGTATAGGCCCATCTATCTACTTGTTCGTTTCCAAGGGATGACTTCCATCCGTTTTCTGCTTCTGGAGGCCATCCACCGCTTTCCATCATGTTAAAAGTTGATGTGTCCATTTCTGGTTCAAATTGGTCGGATAAGTCCTGCATTTTGTTATGGAATCCTCTATAGCCTTCAAGAGCTGTTTGTGCCTTTGATGTATCCCCTTCAGGATTGTAGTCGTCATCTCTTCTTCTATCGTAAGGCTGTGCATCTTCTCCTTGCCTAATTTTTCCAAAGAATCCGTAAAATGTTCCTGTTCGGGCGTCACTTCCGTCAGTTGTCGAGGTTCCGAGAACTGCTTCCTGATCATCGCAGCCCCATAAAGTATCGGCCTGAAGTGGACCGTTCCGACCTATGAAATCGGAGTTACCACAATCATCTTCTAATGCAATACCAGTGTTTCCGCCTTGTGGATTGTACTTAGGATGCTGTCTGTCAGGATTCTCTCTCCAGTAATAGCCTATCCTGTGTTCGTCGGATGTATCGGAGTCATATCCGGGTATGTCCGATGTAGTGATGTCGCCTGAGTTTATGGCTTTTTGTGCAAGACTGGAGTCAAGATCGTACCACTCTCCTCCGTTATCAGTATTGTCTTTATTATCGCCTATGTTGTCTCCGGCCATAGAGTCAACTTCTTCGTTATCATTGTATTCTTCAATGTCGAGGCAAACTTCGTAATCTGCAGATTTCTCTCCTTTCTCGTATCTTCGGTCATTAGGGTTAATATCTTTGACTGTTCCTTCTGGAACTGTTTTACCTTTAAGGACACATGCATCTCTGTCGTTTAGAGGGTCAACAGGAGTCTCTGTATCAACGCAGGACTGGAAATGCCCTGTATTTTCTGAGAACTTTGAATCATCGACTTCAGGACCTTCTTTGTAAATCGGGTATTCTCCGGGTTCATCTCCCCATACGCGTCCACATCCGTTATCTCCAGGTTCTAGGATTGTGCTGGATCCGGTGTTTCCGTCATCGTCTCGGTCTACGGAGCATTCAATTAGTCTATCAGTTTTACCGGTTTGGTCCTGATAAATGCGGTTTATAGCTTTACAGACTGACATGCTTTCCGTAGGTTTGAACGTTCTTACATCGATCTTTATAGCCTGTTCGTAGTCGTACCATACTGGAGCGTTGCTACCGGGGGAACTGGTTCCTTCTTTGGTCCACATGTCAACATATTTGAGACAAGTTGTTTTTTCGCCGGGACAGCTTGCACTAAATCCTGATAGGGACGGAAGTTCGGCTGTATGGCGGGTAGGTTCTTCGCCGTTTTTGCTTACCATTACTTTTTTGCCTACCATGTGTGATTCATCAGGACTTTCGCGGGCGACGATGTTTCCTTCGTTAATTACTACGAATCCATCTCCGTTGCCGTTAGGTCCGTCTGCGTCAACGGTTTTGGTGCTTTCGAAACCGCACCAAACTTGGTCGTTACCGTTATGTGCTGTGAAGTCGGTTAATGTTGCGGCAGGATCATTGTCTGGTTTATTTGGGTATTCGTCATCGTAGTGGTCGCTTTCCCCTCCTCCTGTATCCCCGCCGCCATCGACAACGTTGTGCTGGTTGCAGTCATATCTTGAGATATCGTGTTCGTTGCTGTATGTTGGTGCAGTACTGCAAGGACCTTTTTTGGGACATGAGAGAACACAGCTGCCGAATTGAGAGCAGTATTTGTCATGTCTTAGTATGGTGTCTCCATCCGTGGTAAAACCTGTTAATGTGCCTGTGTAAGGACTTTGTGGGCATCCGCTTCCGCAGTCAGGATCATTAGGTATTTCATTGTTGTTTCTTACGTGGTATGATTCGTAGATTCTTCCGTAATCGGCTCGGCAGTTGGTAGATCCTGCTGTACTTGTGTCTTTTGCTGTTTCTCCTGTTACGTAGTCTTCTTCGTTGTTTGTTTGTTCTCCATCTCCGCAGGTGATTGGCTCTCCTATAATTGTGTTTGTTCCGCTTATTCGTTGTCCGTTGTTTGGTGGGTCAATTGCTCTTTTGTTCTTTAGCACGGTTCCTGTAGGGAAGTTGGTGTATGTTTCTGATTCGTTATCTCCGCCACCCCAGTTTCCGTCTTTTCCATCTATATTTGTTATGTAGTTTTCGGTGAAAGGGTCTAGTGAATCTTGGGTTGAGCCTCCGTTGTTGAGAACTGTTTGTTTGACTTTTGTTCTTCCTTTATAGAAGACGGAGGGGTCGTGTTGGAGGTCGAGCGGGCTGCCTTCGTATTCGGTTGTTAGTACGTTTGTTAGGTCTGTGTCCCATACGCTGGCTTCTGTGTTGTCGGCGTAGTAGGGTTGAACACATCCGGGGTCAAGCCCGTCAATCATTCCGTCTTCGTCGTCGTGCTGGTTGTTGTTACATTTGGTTACGTCGTTTCCGGAGCCGATTCCTTCGTATGCGGTGGCTGATAGTATCATTCCGAGAAGTGTTAACGTCAGCAACAGGGTTTTGACGTGTTTCACATTCAAGGGTTTCTCGAGCCTGTATAAATAATCTTCCGGGTTAGGAGAGTCTTCCTAAAATGTTAAGTTGTTACTTATCGATGCTGAAAACAGCCCGATGTTTTAAATAGTTTGGAGACTAATTACTATTTAGTCACAACCAGTTTGGACGGGTTTACTTAAGCCCGAAAAAACAAAAATACAATCAAAACATGAATTTAGCGACCCCGATCTCCCTCCTCAACCAACGTGAACACCAAAAATGGCTTCAACACAACCAAAAAACGGCGAAGACCTCGAAAAAGTCGCAGAACGTCTAAACCCAGTTAAGGGAAAAACCACTTCCGCAGACAGAATGGGCCGCCACAGACTAATGACAGACGGAAGCGGAGACCGGGAAGGAAGACCAGACCTAGAAGGAGCAGAAAACATCGACCAAGAAGCCCAAGGTGACGGAGGAGCATACGGCAAATTCGGACAAACAGAACCTGTAAATGAGGATTCCGGATTTAACATAGATATTACGAGAAGACAAGCAGTAGCAGGAGGAGGCTCAATCCTCGCAGCATTAGGACTAGGATTCGGAGCAACACAACTAGATCAAGAAAACAATCAAAGAGAAACAGGAGTAGCAAACCCCTCAGACAAATCAGCTCCAACAGGAAATGAAACTAGAAACAAAGAAGATCCAACCGAAAGCGATGTCGATGATCAAACTTCAGAAGAACCAATAAATGATGGTATTAAGTTTGCAGAAATTTATAACGACACTATACCTGGTGCTGGCTTCGACAGCTTTTCACAAGGGGAAGTAAGAACAGTAAAAAGAGTTGAACAGAGAGAAGATACTTCAGCAGCCCTTGAAAGAACAGTAGAACTGCTTGAAAACCGCAATGATCCTGCAGCAGAAAGAGGATTCAAAGAAGTAGTACACAACGACCTTGGATACACAGAAGACCAAGTAAGAGTCCTCGACAGGAACCACAGCGACGGAACACCTTTCGCAGCAGTAATGGTCAAAAACGAAGAAGGAGACTGGGTTAAAGATCTTATGAGCTTCACAGGTACTGAAACAGGTTACCTAAGGCACGATGAAGACAGTCTCGACAGCAGCGGAGAAAGAGGACTCAATGACATTGTTAGGGAAGGCGGTAATGTTGCTTCCGCCACTATATTCAGTAGAATTCGGGAGTATATTCAGTCATTTGGAGCCAGAGACTCATTTAGCGATAGTGAATGGAAAGAGATTGCTGAAAGCTACAACGTGAGGAATGATCATATTGTTGTAGGTGATGTTGAGGACAGAGGAGAGATTACTTACACGCCAGACGCTGCTTCAGCTGTTGAGGATATTATGAAGCCTGATGGCACTCAGGTATTCAATCAGGAGATGGAGATGGTAGAAGCGGCAACCGAATTCTATCATAACCAGATGGGAGAATACGGCAAGGTCGATGTTAAAACAGGAGAGCTTGAAGAGGGAGAAGTTGAGCTCACACAACTAGAGTCAGGTGAGACACTCTACATGGAAGAAGTTGATGCAGAGATTTACAATGAATTGGCCCTCACCCTCTACGAGGCTGAATAAACTTCTTATCCTCTCATCTTCCGTTTGAACCGAAATCCCAACTATCGTAATCTTGGTCTATACCTTCAAGTGGATGTCTAGAACCTATTCCATTAGCTGGGTTACCCGTGTTGAAGTGTTTGAATGGGTCTACGTTTAGGGTGTTGGTTCTTTGGGCTTGTTGTTTGAGCCATGATGTATTTACTGGATTATCGCGGATCTGCGAAACCGTTTGAATCTTTGTCTCAATTTTGCTAGCGTCATGTTCGTTGACTCCTTCTGTTATGTAGGCTGTTGTTGTTTCTGGTTCGAATGATCCTACATGACCGCTGTTTGTGTCTTCGTTCCAGAATATTTCCCCTTCATGGTATAGCTTGACGTTAGCGGCTGGCGGGTTTTCGAATGGTTTAACCGCCTGTTGGAATCCATACATACAGGTGTATTGGTTGGGATTAGCAAGAGTTGGTCTTTCTGGTAGCTTTCCAACTACTCCGATTCCGTAGGGGTAGAAGGTGTTGTCATCAATGGTGGTTGTAGGTGGTTTTCTCTCTAAGTTAACTCTTTTCGAGGAGTCTGAAGGTCGTTGAGCTGGTGTTCCTCTCCAGCATTGTGCTCTAATGCTTACGGGGTCGGCAAATTCGCCGCCTGTGGGGGTTTCCGGGTGGGTTGAAAGCCATATGTCTAAGGAGGATAGAGGAACGAAGAATCCTGCATAACCTTCCGTCTGGTCTGGAACAATATTGAAGAATTTTATATTCATCGTTTCCTTTTCGCTTTCTTCGGTACCGCACAACCATTCTCCGTCTACGTAGGTCCATGATGTACCTGTAACGCAGTTACCGGCGAAACCTCCCCTGAATACTGCAGGATTATCTATAGTTCCTTCAGCTGAGCTTATCGATCCTTCGTATTCAGAGTTGTCTTTAGGGGCTCCAGCGTTAGCTACCTGCCATTCTTCATCCATTTCACCTGATTCATACATATCTCCGCCGGTAACGAAATTGTTTTCTCCGTAGTAGCTGGTTCCGTGGTGTCCTGAACCGGTGTAACTGAATTCAGCGCTTTTAAGAGTCTGGTATTTTACGCTATCGAAGTAAGCCAGTAGAGATGATTCAGGGTTCTCAACATAATTATTTACTATTTGTGATTCTGATGAAGTAGGTATCTGGTTCTCAGGTACCTTGTATGCAGCTACCTTCATTGTTTCGTGCGGACCCCAGTAGCTAGATGTCAGAGGCAGACTGTTACAGAACTGTTTTCTTTTTTCATATTCAAGATGGTCATTGAAACCCGGTTTACATTCAAAAACATGCGGGAAACCTTCGTTAGCAGTATTCGGTTCCTGTATTTCGTTTGAATCTGTGTACTTAATAGAGAAGCCTGCTTCATTACTGTAATCACAGGAACCATCTTCCATAACACCAGCCTGGAAAACTTTCTCAAAATCCTCATTCTGGATTATACGGTTGCAGCTTGTTTCAGAGCTTTTTTCTTCATCTGTTAGTGAATCACATCCGGGATCATTGTTGGTTGTAGATGTAAATTTTGAATTCTGATGGTCTAATCTTCCGTTATCATCATTATCGATTCCGTCTTTACATTCTGGAAGACTACTCCACTCTCCATTAAGTTGGCATTCGTATCCTGTATAGCCGTCTTCAGCGGTATAGACAACTCTATCTTCGGAAGTTGCCTCATATCTTTGATTGTTACATAGATGGAACTTGGTGTTATCGAAAAGTTTTGGATCCTCATAATCGTTCAAATCTCCTCGAGCAGCTCCTACAATTATTTCGCCTTGAGGTTTATAACCAAGAATCCCTGAAACTCTAGGGTTCTCATTAATTTTACAGTCAAAGTTTCCCTGTCCACATTCATTGTGAAAGTCTTCCGAAAAACTCTTCGTAAATATATGGTTAAGGTTGCCATTACAGTTATCAGTCAAGCATGGAGAACTAGCTATTGCTGTACTTAACTGGGAGAGCGAACCATCTGTAGACATTATATTTCCTTGATGGGTACGGTATTTTCCGTTTTTCCCGGATTTCCTATCTCTTATCATTAACAAAGGGGCAGAGTTTCCTTCATTTTCGAACGAGGAATCATCCGGAAAATTCTCTCTTATAGTGAAACCTTTTACACTATCAAAACTATTCGAAGCTTCAGAAGTATGTATATCAACTATCAAATATTCGCCGGATAGAAGTCCTGGTTCGCTTACTTGGCTGGTTGATGGTTCGCCGCCAAAGGAAAAAAGATCTCCCAAGTTAATTGCTGAAGCAGTTGAAATAGCTAGAATAATGGCTGTTAAAAGTACCAAAACCTTCTTCATATATCTAGAAACTGCGGAAGACCTGTATATAAAACTGGATGAAGGAAAGAGAGAAAGAATTTAGGAACGTGGTAGGTCCATCAGGTAGCGATCCTTCATCTCCATCAGTTCTGACTGGTCGCCTCCACCCATGAGACCCATCAATCCCATGTAGGAAACTTCATCGTCTTCCTGTTCTTCGTACTCGTTCCAGTACTTACGAAGCTTGTTGTGCGTACCGGAAACCTGTTCGCGAGAGTCTCCGACACCACAGGTATTTCCTACACCTATGACTGCGACCTCTCCATCAAACTCCTTAACGATCTCTTCGACTTTCTTGACTGCTGGCTTGTATGCCTCGTAGATAGGCTTCTTCATAGGCTTCGATGCTTCAGGTGGGCTTTGTTTGATTACGATTCCTTCAAGCGGGACATCGTGTTCGGTCGCTGCTTCCTCAATTTTCGTCTTCTCCACTCCAGGTCCGCCCATCATAACACCGACTCCTTCGCTGATTGAACCGGTTTCTTCTCCTTCGAACTTGGCTCCTGCATCAACTGTGATTATTGCTTCAAGGTCGTTTTCTTCTGCGATATCGTCGACTGCGTCCCCGTACTTTCCTAGTCTTGCTCCGGGTCCTGTTGACTTGATTACGTGGACTTTCTGGTCTCCAATCTCTTCTTCGGAACGAATGATGTCCTCTGAAACTTCTTCAGGTTCTGATTCGATCATCTTCGCCGCAACCAAAGGACCTATTGAGTCGCCGATAGGTGCGTTGTCGACGAAAGCTCTTGTTGCTTGGTGCTGTGCTTCGGCGATCTCTTCGTAGATCGGAACCATCATGTTGATCATTCCGACTAGCTGGATGTTGCCGGTCTTTTTGATCAGCTGTCTGAAGTGTCTCATGACTTTGTGGATCTGGTGGGTTCCCATTACTCCTTTGAAAGCCATGTTGAGGTCCGCTAGTTCTTCTTCGTCTTCTGTCTCTGCTGTACCTTCGATAAACCGGTTGAACTTGTTCTCGCTTGTATCCAGTACGTGTTCGAGCTTTCCGACCATGCCTGCCGGATCAAGGTTTGTCGGTGCGGACATTTTGAAGTCTTTAAGGGATTCGAACTTGTTTCTCTGTTTCTCCGACATCTCGCCACTTATACTGTCGACGAATAATTGCTCTGAACTATCCTTGTAGGTCTCAAGTGATTCGAGGACGCCTCTGAGCTTCCTGTCGGTCTGCCATATCATTATCTTCGGGAAGAAGAAGATCAGTCCCACGAATGCAAGTGACATCAGGGTTTGTATTATTACGAACAGATTGTTTTCTCCACCTGTCAGGAAAGGTAGTACCATGTTCGGGAATATGATCTGGAGGCTTTTTAACCCCTTGGAACGCACTTTAGAAATTACCAAAAAACTGTAAAAACCGTTAATAGATCCTAATGAACACTTTTCGTATCTAGTCCATTATCTCTGACATCAACCCGTCGAACTCCTCAGTTGAAGGATTCGATCTTAAAAGTAGTTTCGCCATAACTTCAGAACACTCCGAAGAAATCATGGTTTTTTGTTCTTTGTTTATACCTTCAGGCTTTTCTCTATCGGTCATAGAGTACATTAGGATCGAGGCAGAATGACTCAAGTTGATCGAAGAGTAACTTCCTGTTTCGATGTGGACAACCGCATCACACAGTTCAAGTTCATCGTTAGAAAGACCGTTTGACTCTCTCCCTAACATGATCGAGGTATTTTCTCTAGGAGTAAAGGTTTCAAGTTCAACGCCTCTGTCAGGTTTGGTTCCAACAACAAAGTCTAAATCTCTGACAGCTTCCTGGACTGAATCAAAAATTCTTGCGTCTCTCAGTTTTTGCTGTGCTCCAGAAGCTGTGTTTCTTGCTTCCGAAAGGTTAAATTCCGGTTTAACCAGTCTAAGAGAATATCCGAAGTTGGCGCAAAGTCTCGCAATAAAACCGGTGTTCTCAGGAATCTCAGGTTCCACAATTACAATGCTACGACCCATATGAGAAGTTGCCGTAGCTAAGCTTGTCAACCTTTCCATCCAGATACATCGTCTTGTTCTCCGGGTAGACTGTTATGTTGCCCTTGAATGAGTTTAAGTTCAGGCTTCTTGAACCGGATCTGAAACGCGTGAAAGCATCATTCGAGGAAACTGATCCCTGGACTTCAGCAAACTTCAGAGGGGTCTTCTTCACGTTAAACATTCTGATCTTCTCAGAGTGCATTCTCTCGTTTATCTTCATCTTGCCTGTTAAGTTTACTCCTGAAGTTGTCATACCTGAGATCTTTCCTTCCAGTGTTGTGTTCTGACCTGCGTTCAATTTCCCTTTGAAACCTCTCAAAGTCATGTAAGAGTCAGATTTGATCCTGTTTCCATCTGCCTTGATATCTGTCAGATTTGAGGCTTCCAGGCTTGTACCATCTAATTTGATCGTGTCTTCGTACATGCTAATAATTTTGAGTTCTGCCTCAAGACTTCTCTCTGGTTCAGGCACTGAGTTAAAGAAACTGGTTATCTTTTCTATAGGTCCATTTAGTCCCGAAACTTCAGGTGTTTCAGGCACGTCAGGAACTAATCCCTGTGTGTCTACTGAACCACCTCCTGTACCTGCCGCTACCGCTGTTAATGTTGCCAGAACTGCCGCTAGTATCTTTCCATCAAGCATTCATTCATCGTCCTCCTTCTTTGTAACTTTGTCAAGAACAACTTCCTTGGTGTTCTTATCGCTATCTTTGTCGTTCTCAGCTTTTTCATTAGTGTCTCTCCGGTATTTCTCCAGCTTCTTTTTCTCCTTATGATGGGAGTAAAGCTTTCTAAAGGGAACAAACAACAATCTCAACGCCTTATAAGGTATTTCTATGATTGTTGATGCGATTCCGTATGCAGATGAAAGCACGCTATAACCCATGTAGAGTGTTGCGCCAAGGAATGCGTAGAAAAGCATAAGGTTAAGACTTGTAGAGTATCCTAGAACTGATCCTAGAGCGATATAGAATACTCCTGAAAGCACAGATACTATTATAGTTTCTAAAACCATGGTCATGATTTTGAAAGCCACAACAAACGTAATTACTAGTAGAACTACCAGTGCTGCTGTCTGGAACTGTGCTGGTAACTGGTTAATCAAAGGGATCATCTCGATCATTTTCCTAACACGCTATAACCTGGATCTCCTTGCTCAGGGATGACACTCGTGTATCCGACGAAGCCAATTAACAGCATTACGAGGACGCCTATGAGAATAGGTAGGAATCCGCCTCCACCACTATTTGGTTCTGATGGTCCTGTCGGATTTGAAGGGTTTTGAGTTCCGCCAGTGTTACTATTTGCTTGTCTCTCAATATTGTTAAGTGATGTTACAATACTCTGGTATCTCTGTTCAGTGTATTGTGATTCCAGCCTGTTTATCTGACTTGAGACATCGTCGATCTGTGACTGAAGTTCTGGCTCGTTTATCCTCTGATCGAGTTGAGTGAGTCTATCCCTTAGATCTTGTATATTCTCCTCTTCAGGGTTTTCAGCACTTACACTTATTGTATGCTCCTCCTGCTGGTCTCCATTTCTTCCTGTCACGGTTATTGTCCCGGATGAGACTTCAGAAAATGTCAGATCGAAACTTTTTGACCCGCCTTCCGGTATCGAACCTTGTCCAGTTTCGACACTGAAAGGTGTTCCTGTAAAGGATAATGATTCTATCTCTGTCGATCCTGTATTTGAGATCATGACGCTTTGTGTTTCAGAAGTTATAGTCACTGAATTAGGAACTGAGAAGCTTAAATCGCCTGTATTGACGTTTGAGTTCTCATCGTCTTCATTTTCGCGTGTAACAGTATCCTCTATGTTTGAGTCAATGTCTAAACTTACTTCTCCTACCTCAAAGGTTCCGGAAAAGTAACCCGTTGAACCGAAGTCGTAGTTAAGGGTTCCTTCGGCGTTACTTTTGTCCTCGTCGAAGGTTACTGTTTCAGGTTCAACAGTTACGAAGTCAGAGATGTTGCCTGAAACGACAGGCGTGTAGGTCTTCGTTGAGTCTGAAGGTCCGAGATAATGGATCTCGAAATCTCTGTTGACATTGATAGTCCGTGACACATCTACATCTACGCCCTCGGTCTCTAGACAGATCTGGCTCTGTTTGTAGTCGCATTCAGGCGTATCAAGCATTACCTCAACATTCTTAGAATAATCTGAACTAGTATCTGAGAGTGTTATCTCCCCATCGTATGACTGCACATCTGAAATATTGAACAGGATAGGAACATCTTTGGTTTCATCTCCATTAATGTTTACTTCGTTACCGTAGTTGACCTGTGCTACATCTTCTATTCCATCTGTGTAATCGAAGCTAATCTGGCGAGATACTGATTCTGTGTTCTCGATCTCCATTTCATAGCTGTAGTTGTTCTGCCTCTGGATATCCATCTCGATGCTATCAGTTGTTTCGAAAGTCTTCGAAGCGTTGGTTACGTTGAAGTTGGTTTGAGGTGCCTTCAACAACTTGCTATCTCCAAACTGGTCTGTGACGTTGATCCTTTTGCTGTAGATTCCGGCTTCCTCAGTAATAGGTATGTTTATCGAGTTTCTGTAGGTTCCGGTTCCTGAAACGTACTCCATGTCTCCTAGTGTGAATGAAGTGTAGTTCTCACCTTCAGGAGTCTTTATCGTTATGTCAGCATCTATATCAGATCTGTTCAACTGTTCCGTGCTGAAAACTCTCGTAACAGACATTCTGACATTGTAATCGCCTGGAGGGGTTTTTGCGCTTGAAAGATCGTTGACCTCGAAGCTGTGGTAGGTGATATTTCTCTTAATTACATCCTGCCTTCTATCATTAGTAGCGTTGTAAAACAATTGTAGCTTTTTGCTATAGTTAGAAGTGTCAATAACAGGTATATTCATCTCTGCCTCGTACTTCTGTTCCTGTAAGTTCTCCATCCTCGTGGTATCGTGCTCTATCCATTGACTTGAGTTCGGATGCCATTTCCTTATCGAGAGGTTGACATTTTCGGCTTCAGCTCCTGTAACCTCGTATTCTGTCTCAATAAGTGTTTCACCGCTGCATTCTGTAAAGAAGCTCATGTTGTTACATCCTTGATCTGCATGAAGAGTATTTACCTTCCCTTCAAGTGTAGGATATGTATCAACTTCCCACGAACGGGATCCGACGGAGGAACCAGATGTGGTTGATCCTTCGATATGCATAACATATGTCCTGTTCTCTCCTGGAGGGGTTTTAACCTTGGAGTTGTACCAGTACTGGTCCTCAGGATCGTTGTCATAGTTGTTAAGATCATACTTTTCGGAAGTCCATGTACCGTTTGTGAACCAAACGTTCACGTCAGAGTTTGATAATACATCTCCGTTCTGGCGATTAATGGTTCTGATCTCGTAAGTATACTCTTCATCAGCCTTCATTATACTCGTAGGTCCTGTGAGTTTCTCTAACTCCATGTCTCCTACTGTAAAGCTCTGGTTGACGGCTGTCTCAAATCCATCAGAAGAATCATCGTAAAGGTTGTATTGGACTTTAGTGGTTTTTGAAGCGTTAGCCTTGAACTCCGCCATGTAGTACCCTTCTACAAGGTATTCTGTATTGTTGCGTTCGTTGAAGGGTCCATATCTGTAGTAAAGATCGGCATCATCTCTTTCAAGTCTCTGCCCGGTTACAGGATCTCCTTCGCTATCAGTCAGTTTAACAAGTTTAATGGTGGAGGTGTTGTTGGTAACCTGTAGGACGTTTTCCGGGGCACCTACTTTTTCTACGTTCCAGTTGGATGATTGTGCCGCAACCGAGATAGTGAAAAGTACTAACGCTAGAGCTAGGACTAACTTTTTCGGATCCATGGAGTAGGTTATGTAGAATCCATTAAAAAATCTACTTGAGTTTCAGGACGTAGAGGGTCTCAAACCAGAGTTCTTTTTCCCGTATAATCTCTGGATCGAATTTTTCATGAAGTCTTTCGAGGTCTGCAAGGGAACTTGCAACTAACAAGATTTCTCCGTCCTCTTTAAGGTAATATTCTGCAGTATCAAGGAAGTTCAGGGTCAGCTCAACACCGGTTTCTCCACCCCTCCAGACATTTTCCTCTCCAAGCCCTTTCCTGCCAGGTAGGTAAGGTGGGTTGAAAGCGATCAAATCAAATCCGGATTCAATATTTTCGAACAAGTCTGATTCCACAAACTCTATGTCAAGACCTTCCTCTTCAGCTTTTCTCTCAGCATGTTCCAGGGCTTCAGGATCTATATCTGCAGAAACTACTTCAGCACCTGAATCGGCCATCGCGCGACCTATGATACCGGAGCCAGTTCCCATATCAAGACAGGTTTTACCCTCGAGATTTCTTCCCTCCAAAACGGATTTCAGCAGTAAGGAGTCTTCCGCTGGTTTGTAAACCATCAGCTTGACTCCCTCACAAACTCTAGGAATAGAGGGCTTGGATTCTCAAAGCTCGACTTGAACTCGGGATGTGCCTGCGTTCCCACCATGAAAGGATGGTTTTCAAGTTCGGCAAACTCTGCTAGTTCTCCATCTTTCTGTTTTCCGGAAAGTTTCAGACCGTTCTGCTCAAGTTGTTCGTGGTAATCAGGTTTGACTTCAAAACGGTGTCTGTGTCTTTCTGAAACTTCTTGTTTTCCGTAGATCTGTTTCACTTTACCTTCAAGCTCTGCAGTATAACCTCCAAGCCTCATCGTACCTCCTTTCTCATCGATGTCTTTTTGTTCCGGCATCTCGGCAACCACCAGATGTTCTTCACCCGATTCGAACTCCTCAGAAGCAGCGTCTAGACCGAGAACGTTTCGGGAAAATTCCACGACCATCAACTGCATTCCGTAACATAGACCCAAGAAAGGTATATTGTTCTCACGACAGTACTCTATAGCATCGATCTTTCCCTCGACTCCTCTAGAGCCGAAGCCGCCCGGAACGATCACACCATCAAAACGCTCAAGCTCTTCAAGATCAAGGTTTTCGGTATCTACTTGCTCTATCTCGATTGAACCTCCAAGCTCAGCAGCACTGTGCTTCAAAGCTTCCTCGACCGATACGTACGAATCATCGATCTCCATGTACTTACCGCAGATAGCGATCTTTGCCACAGGATCCTTCGAAAGGCTTTCCACTCTCTGCCTCCATTTATCCAGCCCTCCATTTCTCTTCGGTAGATTAAGAGAGCTTCCAATTATTTCTCCTACATTCTGTCTATCAAATTCGAGAGGTAGCTCATATACGTGTTCCAAGTTAGGGTCGGAAACCACTTCTTTCTCTGAAACATCGCAGAAAAGAGATATTTTATCTACAGTAGAGTCAGAAAGCTCTTTCTCACTTCGACCAACCACCATGTCAGGAGAAAGACCTACCTGTCTTAATTCCTTTACCGAGTGCTGTGTCGGTTTTGTCTTCTGCTCTCCGGTTGTCTCTAAGTAAGGCACGAGTGTTGTATGGATCAAGTAAGTTTCTTCCTCGTTTTCTTCGGCTATTATCTGTCTGGCTGCCTCAAGATAGAACTGGTTCTCCATGTCTCCTACAGTCCCTCCTATCTCGATCGCTACGACATCAGCTTCAGCATCTTCGGCGCTGTTCTTCCAGCATTTCTTTATCTCATCTGTTACATGTGGAACCATTTGAACTGTTTTTCCGAGGTATTCGCCTTCCCTTTCTTTCCGTATAACTTCTTTGAATATTTTGCCTGAGGTAAGGTTCCATTCTCCTTTTCCCTCTGTACCAAGAAATCTTTCGTAGTGACCGAAATCCATGTCAACCTCAGTCCCGTCCTCTAAGACAAATACTTCGCCGTGTTCATGAGGATTCATTGTACCAGGATCTACGTTGAGATATCCGTCGCACTTAATAGGTACCATTTCGAGCCCTCTTTTCTGTAGAAGTTTTGAGACGCTTGCGCTTACTAGACCTTTACCGAGACCTGAAAGAACCCCTCCCGTGATAAATATCCACTTCGGCATAATTCAAACAAGGATAACTCAATTATATAACCGGCAGGTGCCTAGAGAAGGTTCGAGAAGAAAGATACGATCGCATCTGTAAAACTAGGTTTCTCCAGTTTATCCGGTTCAATGTGGTCATGCTCTTGAGTCGAGTTGTCGTGAACATGATCGTTTTTCTCTCCGTTTTCAGTAGAAAGATCGGCTGAAACCATATTTGTTGCAACGTAGGCAGAAACCATAGAAACCAGTAAAATCAATGCTAGAATAAGACCTGCCACTTTTCTCATAAGAGCCTATTCTGTGATCTAGTTAATATCGTTTCGGTTAAGAAACTCTGCTATATCCGAGATCTTCCTGATATCGAGATTGACCACCCTCTCCTCGGAGTGAGGAAGTTCATCACGGAGTTCCTTGGCCTCTTCCTTTTCTATATCAAGTATGTGTCTTGAATCGACAAAGGCGTTACGAACTTTCTTCCTCTTGTGCGTAAACAAAGCTCTTACAGTTTTGAAGAATTGGTCTTCGTTCTCAATTCCGTGTCGTTCCTTGTTGGGGTAGAGCTTGAGAATCGATGTTTCAACTTCCGGAGAAGGATAGTAGTTTCTGGAGGAAACGTCTCTAAGTTTCACAGGTACAAAGTAGTAGTTGACCATCACGGTAAAACGTCCGTACTCGGTTGAACCGGGTTCGGCAACAGCACGCTCCGCCAACTCCTTCTGAAGAATCAAAGAGGACTGGATCTGCCTCTTACCCAGTTTCTCTAACGTCTCAGAGGAGATACGGAAAGGCAGGTTCGAGACACATCTCTCAATATCCCCAGGTATCTCGTAATCCAGGAAATCCTTCTCAACAACATCTATATCCTCAAAATTCTGTTTCATGTGGTTTGCTAATGTCGAATCGTTCTCAACCGTATAGATTTTACCGGATTTCTCAGTCAGTTCTTCTGTTATGGCTCCAGTACCGGGACCTATCTCAAGAACGTTTTTGTCTTCGACTTCTCCAGCCTCAACAAGCGCTTTGATAACTGCTTCCGATGTAAGAAAGTTCTGTCCGTCGACAGGCTGGACTCCAAGCCTTTTGAGTTCTTCTTGAACGCTCATCGAACTGGAAAAACTAAGAGGTTTTTATGCTGAGGTGAAGAGTTTCCTCTTCGCGTCTCCTTTCAGCTCGTTTTCGATTCTTTCGGCTATGAGATCTTCAGGATCTGGAATTGAGGATACTCTCTCCTTAATGTCTTCGTAGCTCTTGAACTCTTTTTCCTCTCTTTCGTCGAGGATTGCCTGCATGTGTTTCGATCCGATTCCGGGTAGGAGTTCGAAAGCGTGTCTTCTCGGTGTTACAGGCGTGGCCTGATTGAAGAATTCGACGAACTCTTCTTCCTGTTCTTGGATCATGGCCTTCAGTACGTACTTTAGTTCGGACTTCGCGTTACCTGTTAATTGGTTGTAGTCCAAGCGCGCCTTGATGTATTTGACTTTATCTCGGTCTCCTTCTCCAATGTATAGTTCTTCGCCGCCTTTCGGTTCTTTTTCATCTCTCATTACAACCTCTAGCAGGTTGAAGTTCTTTGTTCCTATTCCCTGTGCTACGGGCTCATCTTTCTCTCCTGAGCGTCCGTGCCGTAGGAAGTCAAGTACCTTGATGTATTCGTCTTTATCAGCCATTTTTCCACCTTTAGATTGTGAAATAAGAATTCAGAAAGTTAAAAGCCCTTCCCTTTTACTCCTCGATTTCGATGCTCTGGCAGATATCGAGGATCTCTTCGATCTCTGAGTCGTCAAGCTTGACTCTTTCCTTCTGGAAGACAGCTCTAACTGTTGATTCGTGCTGTGGTACTACTTCGAGAAGTTTGTAGATCTG
Source organism: Candidatus Nanohaloarchaea archaeon (assembly GCA_014297435.1). Lineage (GTDB taxonomy): Archaea > Nanohalarchaeota > Nanosalinia > Nanosalinales > Nanosalinaceae > PL-Br10-U2g16. The sequence continues at coordinate 169,832 of JACOQA010000001.1, forward strand.
TTTCTCTTTCAGGGATTCAACTTCGGAAAGCTCTTCGTTGAGTTCTGCTAGTGTGTCTAGATCTGTTATTTTGCAGTGGCGGGTAAGGTTTTCTAGTGCGATCTTCTGTTCGTGTGAGAGGTCTTCCTCATCCTTTTCTTTTAGGACGTTCAATGCTTCTGCCGGGTAGACATTCTCTTCTTCCTTTACTTCCATTTCTGGATCACTCTAGTTTTTCCAGGTGTACGGGCTGGATGTAGAGTATCTTGGTTTTTCCGCCGTCCTCGAACTCTACCTGGTAGGCGTCTCCTCTTTCGCCGGTTACTTCCACTGTTTTTCCGTGGTAGCGAGTGTGGACTCTTCCTTCTGTTACTGAGGGGTTGATCTGGATAAGTGCTTTTTCTCCTTCTTCGAAGGTCTTCAACCTGTCGTTGATCGTTGTCGTGTGGTCTGAATCTTTGGAGAGGGTCTTTCTTGCGCCCTGCTGTGATCCGTGTGACTTCTGTGCCATTTTTATATACCTCTTATACAGGGAAAAGAAGGTCTTAACTTTTTAAACTCCTTACCCTCTAGAGGTGTTTTTCTATTTCTTCTCCGTAGAATCGAACTGCTTCCTCGTGTGCCTCTTCTTGGCTGGTTGAAGCGTGGACGATGTTGAAAAGAGGGATTTCCCATGTGTCTGCGATTCGCGAGTCGTAGTGTGGGAGCAAGTCTTCGTCGTAAAGTGGGCTTTCGGGGTTGTTCGCGGCATCCCCTCTTATTGTGCCTGGTTCGTTTTCCTCGGGTCTAAACTCGTCTCCGACGATTTCTCGGGTTCTTTTGACTGCGTCTTCGCCATACATAATTCCGACCATGACATCTTCATCGTCGAAGTAGTCGTGTAGCTCGTCGAGAACATCGCCGGGTACGTGACCGTAGTGCTCGTCTACGAGTTCCGAGGAGACATTTTTCTGTTCGAGCATTGTGGGCTGGAGTCCTGAGTCTGAGAAGTAGCTAAGCACTTCGTCGGTTAGACCTCTTTCCAGAGCGTCTGGTTTCATCATTATGAATGTGTATTCTTCGTCGGTTGTCATGAGTAGCATATTGGTCTCAAATTTTATATTAGACTCTATATTGTAGCTACCATTGTGGAACAAAACATTTATTAGCCCGCAATGTTATGTTGTTACTATGAAGATACAAATAAATGACGATGCTTTTTCCGATCGAAGTCTAGGTTCCACAACCATCGAAGAAGCAGTAGAATCTGGCGAAGGTCCTGAAAACCTGGTCGACTTTCCTGAAGATACAAAATATGACAAAGGATGGGAAAGAGCCGGAGGAGAATCTTTTATGAGGGTCGGCATGAGAGAAGGCACAGAAGAACCTGTTTTTATTGAGAAAAGCGGAAACCCTGAGGTAACTAGAGACAGAGCTACAGAGCTTGACGAAAACGGAGCTCACGTAGTTCCAACTTTAATGCTTCTCGAAGATCGGGCGGCAGAAAGCAACAGGATTAAGGGTTCAGAATATCAAATATTTCAGGAATGGGCTCCGGATAACTTTAGGGAGGAGTATAATGCAGGGAACCTTGGAGATAACGCACTTAGACAGTTTGCTGAAAACTGTGCTGTGGTTGACGGGCTCGGATTCGGAATAAAAGGGGGAGAATACATGATAGATGAGATGCTAACAGATGGAGAAAACTGTTACATAGTGGACTTCGGAGCAGACCTCGGATCATCGAGTTATGAATCTCATAAGGAACTTTATGACTCAGGTAGTGAGTTCCTTGAAGACTCTGAGGTTGCTGGTGAAGAAGAGTTCGAGAAATTCGACAACTGGTATGAGTCACAGCGCCAGTCGATCGATGAGGAATACAGCCTAGGAGAAAAAAAGGCTGTAGCTTAAATCTTTCCTATTTCTCAATATTGAGCACGTCAAGCGCAGTACACTCGGCTTCGCATCCAAGTGTTTCCGATACTGACGGGTCCGAGCGACCTTCATCGCCCGAGATCAACTCTTTGATGTATGTCCCTGCTTCTGCCTTGATCACGAGCTCGATCTTTTTCTCGCCCTTTCGCTCACATAAAACTCTCTGGACCTCTCTCTTCCTTACTTTATCGGCTCTTCTGTGATCTACTCTGTTAGGCGTCCGCTGCTCGATCTCTCCTTTAATATCCTGGAGCTTCTCAAGCTTTTCATCATCGACATCCTCCGAAAGCTCTACCTCCGCACGGTACATCTTGTCCGCATGTTTCTCCTTAATCTCCTCGATCTCATCCTTACCAGCGGGTCTCAAGTCAAAGATCTCTATCTTCTCGTTATCGTTAACCTCTTCCATCAAAGATTCAAGATCAAGATCTCTATGAAGAGGTTCGACTAATTCAAGAACGAACTCTCTTCTTCCAAAGCATCTTGCGTCAACGTCTTCTCTTCCTCCGCCATGGAACTTTGCTTCAATCGCCTTAGTTTCTCTCTTGAAAGGTTCCTGGATTTCCTCCTGAACCGAGGTAGGGTAGTTCTTACCTGTCCAGTCACATTCTTCACATCCTGAACCTCTACAGTTCCTGCAGTGCCATTCCGTCTGCGGAATTTCTCTAGAGTATTTGTTGTACTGGGCGTAAAGCAGTAGAGAGTTAACCTGCATCTCTACTCTGTCCTTGTTTTCATCCATCTCAATAATCGCGTTGATATCAGGACGTTTGAAATCGACCTCGATACCAAGCTCTTTCTCAATTCTCTTACCGATCAATCGAGAAAGTTCGGTCTTGATAGGTTCAGTCCATTCAATGCCGTATTCTTCCCACAGCGCCTCCTCTTTCTCTATAGCTTCGTTGGGAGGTCTTATTCCGATGAGGAAGGTTGAAAGCTCGTACCGATCGAAAGAATCTTCTACCAGTTCAACCCAGTGATCCATCTTCTGGAAGACTCCATCACAGTACTCGCATGAACCTCCAAGATCTGCATCTTCCGGTATGTTCTCCCTAACGAAAGAGTCTTCTTCGAGATCGTCTATTTCCCGGCAGATCGCACCTCTCTCAAAGTTTTCCAGTCCGTGTCCGAGCTTGGCGAACTGTCTTCCAAGACAGTGATCGCAGAGTTCTTCTTCAAGTAAAGCATCACGTTTTTCTTTTACAGAGATCATAGTTCGAAAATCTCCTCGACCTTTTTAACCTCTCCCTCATCAAACTCCAGAAGTTCTACTTTGACTTGTGAAGCTTCGACTTCGAAAGTAAGCATCTCGGGCTTTCCGTCTGTCGAAGAACCTCCACCTACCCCCGTACAGCTTCCCGGATTTAATAGGAGGTTTTCCTGTTTCTTTACAGTTTCCTGTTCATGGGTATGACCATGGATCAAAACATCAACTTCAAGGTCGTCAGCGATCCTGAGAAGTGTTGGATGATGACCTCGGGGATTTATGCCAGTTCCATGGTAAGCTCCGACGCTAAAATCATCAATATTGAATGTTTCGGAGTTCGGAAGGTGGAAACGATCGCAGTTTCCTTTAACCGCAATAAATTCTTTGGATTTCTGTTCAAGCATGTCGTAAGTTTCTTTAGTGACGAAGTCACCGCAGTGAACTACTTTATCTGCTTCCTTGACTACCTCAAGGAACTTTTCAGGTATCTTTTTCGCTCTTGAGGGGATATGCGAATCCGATATAACGGCTATCATACAATATTCGTGTGTTCGAAACCGATAAAAGCTTTATATAGAGCTCCGGAACAAGTTTATCTAACGGGTTTCAGGGGGAGTGAGACCTAATGAATCAGAATGGAGCACAAGGCATACGAAACTGTTTATAGAACCTCGCTGCTTACCCTTCTAGGAATAACTAGATTCTTCTCTAAGATAGACATCGATCCTCCTGGAAAATGGCTGCCTATATTTGACAGCATGAAAGCCTCCTCTGAAATGGTTCACTGCAAACTCTCAGAACTCGATAACGATGTTGAAAAAGAGTTCGTAGAGAAAGAAGAGATGATCGAGAAAAGACTTGGGAAAAAGAAGTTCTATTCGGAGGACGAGCTTAAAGACTTGAAGAACAAGAAAGGAGAGATTACCATCTAAAAATTTTTCTCACTAGAGTCCCATCTTCTTCATCATGTCCTGCATCCCGCCACGCTTCATGGATCCTTTATCGAACTTGTCGACCATATTCTTTGTTTGACGGAAGTGCTTGATCAACTCGTTTACCTGCTGTTCGGAAGTCCCGGAACCAATAGCGATTCTCTCTTTTCTATCCCTGTCAATCATAGAAGGATCTGCCATCTCTTCTTTAGTCATCGAGTCCATAATGATCGAGTATTCGGAGACTTTTTCTTCCGTAATATCTGCGATGTTGTCAGGCATCTGGTTTCCTCCGAAAGGAAGCTGCTGCATCATCTCCTCCATCATTCCCGAGTCGGTAACGGATTCGATCTGTGATTTGAAGTCCTGCAACGTGAACTCGCCCTCGAGTATTTCTTCTGGATCCGTATCAAGCTGCTCTACTTTTTCAAGCAATGATTCAAGGTCTGGTTGACCTATCATGTCCGAGACAAAGTCCACAGGATCGTAGACTTCAAGGTCTTCAGGTCTCTCGCCTGTACCGATAAACTGTACGGAGGCGTCAGAGTTAGAACATGCGACAAGTGCGCCACCACCTTTAGCGCTGGAATCCATTTTTGTAACGATCACGCCGTTTAAACCAACGGCTGCATCAAAGTTCTCAGCCTGTGTCTTCGCTGACTGACCTATGTCAGCAGGAATAACAAGCATCTTTTCATCCGGATCAAACACCGAATCGATATCCGCTAATTCCTGTTTTAAATCATCGTTCAACGAGTTTCGTCCTGCGGAGTCAACTATTGTTACATCGGCATCTGTTTCTTCAATTCCATTTTCTACAACTTTTACAGGGTCTTCTGCTTCTTTCTCACCGTAGAACTCGACATCTATATCTTCCGCGAGCTGTTTTAACTGGTCAAAAGCTGCAGGACGGTCCGTGTCAGCACAGATCAGAGCTGGTTTTAAACCTCTCTTCCTGTAGAAGTCAGCAAGTTTCCCAGCGGTTGTAGTCTTACCTGCGCCGTAGAGACCGCATAGAAGAATGTTTTTGGGTTCAACTTCGATCTCTGCTTCTTCTCCAAGAAGTTCCTCAAGCTTCGAGTAAACTATTTCGAGCACGTGTTCTTTCCTGGTTAGTCCTGAAGGAAGTTCGTCCTCTAAAGCTTCTTCCCTTATTTCATCGCTTAAGTCCGATACTAGTGAAACATCTACGTCTGCTTTTATCAGGTCTCTTTGTATATCTTTTACGAGCTGTTCTACGGCTTCCTCGTCCGCAACGCTTTTGCCTGAGAACTTCTGAACCGACTCCTTGATTTTGTCAAACATACTCGGGATAACGGGTCCAACCGTTTTAACTCTTCGTTATGGACCGATGTTCCAGTACTTGAATACAACGAAGGAAAAAAGCATTCCCAGGAAGAAAGTTCCTACAGAAAAATAAAGTGAGGACATGAAGTTTTCCCCAGAGAAAGCGGCGTAGGCAAATCCTCCGATAAGGAATGTGAAACCGGTGACAAGAGGGTTTAGAAGTGTTCCAAGCCCTCCGAGAACCCCCATCTTGGTTCTGAGGTTGAACATTATCCATGTAATAATCAGTAAGGTGGCAAAGGCGGTTGCCAGTCCCGATTGTTCGTAGACATGGTATGCTCCGAGTCCTCCGAGAACCCCGATACCTAGTATGAGTAGTTTTTGGTTGTCCATAACAGTTCCGGGTTTTCAAAGGGTTAAAAGAGTTTCATGCCTTTCTGTTGTTGTATGTACCCCCTCAGAAGAGTTGAGGATGAAAACCTCTATTACTACGAATCGAATCAGGACTCAGACTTAACTCTCATCTTTACTCCTGGAGGCTTTAACCCTGAGATTTGGAGGCATCAGGTCAAATACTTTTCTAGAAAGATACATACTATCAGCTTCCAGCCTACCAGCAACAACAGAGGTTTTGAGGGCGAAAAGAGAGCTCTTGCAAACGTACTAAAACAGGATCAAGTTGAAAACGCGGTTCTCGTATCGAACGTACTAGGCAATCCTGTGATTCAGTCGTTTGAGGACAGGGAGAACGTGATGGCGACAGTCTTCACTGGTATGTTAAAGAACTATTCTCTTCCTACCCGGCTTTATTCGATGGGGTCGAAGTTCCTTGGGGCAGAACCCAAGCTCTTCAAGAAGATGTTTTTCTCAAGCTACGCGGATTACAAGGTTGTGAAACAGTTCTTGAGGGATGCAGAGTTCCCTTCATATGAGATCTTCAAGAGCTTTGCTAAAGAGTACGATATTAGGACTCCGGTGAAACCTAATCTAGTGATTCATTCCGAGGAGGATCGCTTCTCATCACTTGAAAGAGTGAAAAAACTGGAGAATAACTCTACCTCGTTAATAAAGCGTTCGGGGACGTTCAGCTTCTATGAAAAACCTCAAGAGTACAACAAAGCGTTGAACGATTTCCTCGTTAGTGTAGATGAACGGATTGAGGAAAGAAAGATTTATGAATCGAAAAAAAGGAATCGTTCGCTTTCAGAGTTCGACAAAAAGGTGAAGGCAAAAAGATGATCGCAGGCATAATACTTTCGGAAACAGACAAGGAAAAGGTCCATATAGCTTTTCTTGGAGATGAAAAGACGGAAACTCTTTCACTAAAGGACAACGAGAAGATTGTGGAGAAACTGAAAAAAGAGGAGCCTGATATTGTTGCTGTTGACGCAGACACCGAGCACGGTGAGGATGAATTCTCGGAAAGAGAGGAGGAGCTGAAGGAGGAAGGTTACAACTTTACTCCTGCCTCTGCAGAGAAAAGAAAGGTCAAGAGACTACAAGGATTGAAAGCGATTCTAAGAAGGGATATGGAGATGCCGCCTGAGTTCATCCGGTTTGATCCGTTCATTTCGGCGAGAGAATTGGCTTTAGAGGACGAAAGAGGTCTTGAATCATTGGGTATAGAGACTGAAGGCATTAAATCTGATCGGCAGTTTGATGCGATGCTTGGAGCGGTTACTGCCCGTTTCTATGATCAGAGTCAGTTCAGGGATCTAGGTGTTATAGTGCCCGGAGAACATGAGGAAGACGAAGATACTGATGAACGGGCATAACAGTTAAAAAGATTTTACGAGCTTTAAGTGAATACAGGTCTTCAAAATGGGAATGGAAAAATTCTACAGGACGGTCAGGCAGAAGTTCGGAGTTGAAAAGGAACAGATAAAGGAAGAGATGAAGGATGAGATCACTGAAGAACTTCGACAGGAGTTCGCACAGGAGATTTCCTACATCGAAGCTCAGATGAAAGAATACGAACAGTTCGTAGCCGAAGTCAACCACATGCTCTCCAAGATGAGAAAAGAGAGAGTAAGAGCTGGAGGAAACGGGGATAAACAGATCAAAATGGATGAGTTTGATCAGGATCTTGAGCCGCTGAAGAACAAGCTTCAGGAGCTCGAAGAATCGATGCAAAAAAGGCTGGACGAACAGAAAGCCTACAGCTAAATTTCTATCTTTTTCCTACTCAAGTATTTCTTCCACGAACTCTTCTTTATTAAACATCTCTAAATCTTCGTAACCCTGTCCATCTCCTATGTACGCAACAGGTTTTCCTGAGCGTTGTGAGATAGATATTATTGCGCCGCCATTCTCATCAACATCCATCTTGGTAACTATTACAGCGTCGAACATTCCCTCATAGGCTTCGGCCTGCTCAAGTACATCATTTCCTGCGAGCGCATCGACAACCAGAAAGGTTATATCTGGATCGTTGACGTCGATCATTTTTTCCAACTCGTCCATGAGATTTCTGTTGGAGTGTGAACGTCCTGCCGTATCAACTAACGCAACTTTATCCTCTTTCTCCGCGTGCTCCACAGTATCGTAGCCTACAGCCGCAGGATCGGACTCATACTCGTGAGAAACCACGTCTATTCCTAGGTTTTCGCCGTGCTCATCTAACTGTTCGATCGATGCAGCTCTAAACGTGTCTCCGGCACCCATCACAACATCCTGGTCGAGCTGTGATGCGAGCTTAGCCAAGGTGGTTGTCTTTCCTGAGCCGTTGAAACCTATGAGAAATACCGTGGCTGGATCTTCTGCATCCGCAATCTCTTTTTCAAGGTTGAAGGAATCGTCCAGAAGTTCAATTAAAGTTTCTTTAACCGTCTCATTCACTCTTTCCTCTGCACCCATTCTCTTAACGTTTGTTCCAAGAAGCTGATCTCTTAGCTCGTCTTCTATTGCTTCGGCAGCTTCTAGAGAGACATTGTTCTGCAGAAGCTTCAACCTGAGTTCTTCAAGTAGAGGTTCTAGTGTTTCTTCATCCAGCTCTTTTTCAGCCACCGCAGATTTAACATTCTCCGAGAAATCCTTCACCGAGTCTTTGAACTTGTCCAACATATTATTTTTACTCCCTCACAACTAGAAACGAATGATGAAGAATTATTAAAATAGGACTAGTCTTACCGAACCGAGTTATTCTCTGCCGAATCAGCTAATCTCGAGATCTATTCTACGTGTTTCAAAGGTATCTAACTACCCAATCCAGCACGGTCCTCGAGTATTAAGTCGCATTCACTTTCTATCATATGCCAGTCTTCTGATAATTCAGAATATGAGAGATTAAAAATGAGGACTATTGTTCAGCAGCGCCTTCACGTGCTTCCTGTATCTGCTGCTGGATCTCTTGCATCTGGGACTGGAGCTCCTGCATCGTCGAGTTCAGATCCTCTCTAGTCTCGACTAGTTCTTTTCTTCTTCCATCCAAGATTTCTTCAGCATCTTCAGTATCTCTCTTCTCGAAGGCTTCTCCGCCAATATTCGTGACGATCTTTGAGTTCTCCTTCAGTTCTCCTACTACAAAGGCGCCTGAACCTATAGGAACCAAAATCTCGGATCCTTCTTCCTGGTCTTCAAGCTGGTTTACAGCATCAATAGTTTCGTTCATCTCGTCTATATTATCTTCTACTTGGTCGATGAACCCCTGTACCTGTTCTAGCTGTTGCTGGATCTGCTGGTACTTCTGCATCGACTGCTGTACATCTTCATCTGGCATAGAAAAATCACTCTACCTCTACTTCTTCGATAGAGATTTTTCCTCTTCCAATGCCGTGCTCGGAGCCCAGCTCTGATAGTACTTGGTCTTTGGCTTGTTTCTCTGACTCTGCGTCTACCTGTCTTTCGAATCCGTGGTTACCTCTTCCGAGCTCGATTTCTCCTGAGATGCTGTAAGTTGTCATACCCGAATTCTCGCGTCTCAACTTTTTAAACCCACCGAAACGGTTTACTACACTTGGACTAGTTCAGTTTACTGCTCTCTCCAGACTCATAAAACTGTGATCGGTTCACTCTATGAGGTCGTTCTAAAACTTCACGATACTCCTTTGATAATCTAAATTCTCAAATCACTCATGATCTTCCATAACACGATCAATACGTCCGATCTCAGGACCTGTCGTATCATGACCTATTAGAATCAGAGAATCGTTTCCGACAGCTCCCGAACCTACGAAAGGAGAACCTGTGTTGATTGTTCCGATATCTATATCCTCAACCTGTAAGATTTCCTTGATCTTCTCGGCATCTTCTTCTGAAGCGTCCCTGTGAAGTACTGCACCCCTCGAGTTCGCTATACCGCAGACTCCCGGGTTAGGGATTCCTGCAACTTTTCTTGTTATGACGGGTACATCGAGCGCTTCCGAGATCTTGGTCTTCTCGTGCTCAAGTTCAGGGGAGATTACCGCACCTTTATCATTAGCTAGAACAACGTTTCCTAGAGCTGATTCGACCGAGTCGATTACTTCGTAGTTTATGTCTGCTTCCTCTAGTTTTTCTTCTTCGTATTCTTTGATTGATTCAGGAACTAGTAGGCAGTTAGAGTTTCCTGCGGTAAACAGTCCTACGAGGTTGGTTCCGGCTATTCTTGTCTCTACCTGTTTCTCCGGCAGATCTTCTTCCTCAAACTCTCGAGCTTTCACTGCGTATTCGTTGGTTAACGTCAGGTAGAATCCTGTGTTGATGTCTCCTTTGTAGTTGTATTTCTGTATCAAAACGGTTGAACCTCGTAGAACAAATAAATTGGAGAGTAAAAAATGATTTTACTCGTCTGTGTCGCCGCTTCTCCAGTGGCGGGACTTTCTTGGCTTGATAGACTTCTGTCTTGCCTTGTCCATTCCGAACGCTTTGAGTGAAACCCAGCGTGGTGCGGATTTGGCTGATTTGTTTGCTTTAGCTAGACGCTTCTTCTTTCCTTTCGACTTGTTTGAACTCATAGTATCTTCTTTTCACCTTCTGAATTTTATATCTGATTCGTCTTTGTCGTCTTGAATCTGTTTAAGGATCTGTTTCATCCTTTCGTCCGTGACCTTGCTTATCCGACCTTTCTCGCCGAGCATCGTTATCTGCCGTGCAACAGACAATGCCAGATCTTCTTTAACAGCCTTGATGTTTGAAAGCCTGTCTTTCGCATCACTTGTCATATATTTCCTGGCTCGAGACCAGACCTGTTGTTTCTGCTGTTCTGCTGCTTCTTCACGAGCTTCTTCCTGTCCCTGAAGTTCCTTCCTCTTCTGTTCTCTCAGTTCTTCAAGCTCGTCGTCATCCATCGTACTTTATTCGACGGTGTTAGCCCTTGCGTCCAGGAAGCTCTTTCCTTTCTCCGTGATCTTCCGACCTTCTCCTTCTTCCTCTTCAACAAGTCCTGCGTCTTCAAGGTTCTGGAGAGCTGTACGGATTACTTTCCCGGATGCCTTCGAATGATGCTCCGGTGCGTGACCGTTGTTCTTGTTTGTGCCGTAGATAGTTCTAAGCTTTGAAACGCCTAGAGGTCCTTCCATATAGATTCTTCTTAGGATCGCGGCACTTCTAATGTAGTACCAGTTTTCCTGCTGTGGAGGTTTCTCCTTTCCAACTCCTGTCTTTACGTAGTCGGTCCAGTCAGGTTCTTCAAACTCTTCTTCAAGATCTTTTGCAGCTTCCTTGATCAGGGGCTCTGCTTTTACGTCATAAGCCGTAGTCATACACATTCAATCTAAAGATAAACTTTTAAATGTGGGAACAGAAGGCAGTTAGATCTCGATCATCTCATGTCTGGCAATTAGAAATAACAGAACTGAGCCGCCCACAACAACTGTAACCCCTAAAACTGAAAGCGCCTGTGTTACCGAGTAGACATCTGAGATTAATCCTATGCCTGGCATGAGAGCTGCTTGCAGAAGCCTTCCTACCAAGCTCTGTGTCGAGAGTATGGTGGAACGGTTCTCTGAATCAACAATTTTGTTGATGTAATCGGATATAACTGGCTTTGAGAATCCTCGTACGAACTGCTGTAGGAAGACAAAGCCGAAGGCGAAGATAAAGACGAAGCTTGACATTAAAGCCAAGCTAGCGGTTAAAAAGAACATAAGGCTGACGAGTGATAGCGTCATTCCAAGTCTATCCTCTATGGCATGAGCGTACTTTGAAGCTCCTGCGGAAACTACGTTAAAACCTGCAAATATTAAACCAAATGAAGCAACCTGCAGACCCGTAAGCTTGAAATAGGGCTGGTAAAGCCAGAAAGCTGTCTGCAGAGATGCATAGATAAACGCTCCATAAAGGATCAAAAGTCTTAGATCTTTTGTTCTTGCGACCTCGTTAACTATAGCTTTTAGACCCTTGGTCTCTTCATCGCCCAAATCCTTGTGGTGTTTCGGCTCCTTTAACGTGTAGGCTACAGGTATCATCGCAGCAATCACAGGTAACTGGGCGTAGAAAGTCCATCGAAGATTAAATTCTCCTATAAACCCTCCCAATATTGCGGCAGCCGCAGCCGTTATCATGTAGTAGGAGGTGGAACGACCCCATCTCTCCTTGTAAGTATCTTCCTCTCCAAGCTCGACCAGAGTATCGTAGAACATAGCTGTGTCCGCACCTGAAACAAGTGAGACTCCTATTGCCCAGATAATCTCGGCCACAAGAAACTCTAGGAAGCCCTGACCAATTGCGTAGACCCCCATTCCGAGAGTGGCAAACATCGAAGCCGCCACTAAAGTGTTTTTCCTTCCATAGATATCAGCGATGTAGCCAGAAGGCACTTCAAGCATAATAACTGAAATGGCAAAGAGCGCCTGTAGAACCATGACTTCGAACATGGAGAGACCGTTCTGCTTCCAGAAGAGAACAATAATAGGTGTCATCAGTAGAGCGCCGTAAAGCGCTCTGAATATGTAGAGCTTAGGAATATTTGACTCCAGTTCCGCGGTCATTCAATTGAAATTTAGTAGGAGGGGAAAATAAAAAGAGAGGGCTTTAGGCGTACTCATCAGGAATGTCTGCCCAGCCTAACTCTTCGAGTTTCTCCGCTTCGTATTCTGTGGTGCCACTGACGGCATCGATGTTCGGATCTCCTCGTTCCATCTGCTGCTTGAGAGTGTTCCCGGCCTTTTTCTTAACTGCCTCGCTTACCTTCTGATAGTCGTTGAGCTCATCTATCACAGCTCCTCCCAGTCCAAGGGTGTAGCCTTCCGGTCTTTCGTCTCCTTCCTGTACATAATCGGTGAACTCTTTCATCACGCCAGGTGTAGAAGTCACGTTTGTGTGTGCTACTGTCTCATCGCCGTCCTTGAGTTCGACTCTTTGAAGGTTGCTGTGCATAGAGTCTCTTATAGCTCTCTCGAGTCCAGCGGTTACCTTGTAGAATGCTTCCCCGACCATATTCTCATCCATGGCTTCATCAACGGCTTCATCATAAAGTTCATCTACTTCGCCGATATCTACTTCGAGTTCGCTGGCAGTAGATCCTACGTTACCGGCTTTTAGATCTATTGCTGAGTCGCTTATCCGCTCGCTATAACCTTCGATCTCATTATCGTTAATACCGGTTCTCCATGATTCTACATCGTTGTAAAGTTTGTTTGCGAATCTTGCTTCGACGCTGTCGTACTTTGTCTCTCCGGTTCTTTCGGTAAAGAGATCTTCGACTGCAGTATCGTGTTCTTTTTCTAGAAGTGTTTCGTCATCTGTGAAGTCGTCAACGTAGTCTCGTATTTTATCGAACATGTGTTGTTACTAGTAAGAAATAATTAAAAAAGTGGTGCTCTTGGGAGCCCGCCAACTCTCAGTTGAGGAAGTCGGTTCTGAGTTTCTTCTCCTCAACTTCATCTCTCAACCTCTCTCTGAACTCTTCGACGCTGATATCACTTTCTTCACGCTCCTTTCTGTCCCGGACTGAAAGGTTTCCTGCTTCTTCCTCATCGTCTCCAAGGATCAGCATGTAAGGAACGTTGTCGTCGTGAGCTGCCTGAATCTTCTTCCCGACAGTCCACGAACGGCTCTCTATCTCTACCCGGAAGTCGTCAAGCTCTTCCTGGATTTCCCGTGCATAATTAATGTTGTCGTCCGTAACAGGAAGGATCCTTACCTGTTCAGGAGCTAACCACGTCGGGAAGTCTCCTGCGAAGTGCTCGATCATTACTCCCATGAAGCGTTCGATGCTTCCGAGGATCGCTCTGTGAAGCATGACTGGATAGTGCTCTTCGTTGTCTTTACCAACGTACTTGAGACCGTAGTTTCTCGGAATAACAAAGTCGAGTTGAACTGTTCCTAGTTGCCATTCACGTCCAATCGCGTCCTCTACTTCTACGCCGATCTTAGGTCCGTAGAAAGCACCTTCTTCAGGTTTAATCTCGTAATCATCTACTTTTTCCTCTAAAGCATTTTTCAGGGCTGTTTCTGCCTCATCCCATAGCTCGTCCGGGCCCTGGGCTTTTGGAGGCTTTGTCTCCATTATGAAGTTGACCTCGAAACCAAACTCGTCGTACATCTCAATAATCTTCTCGAGGTGTGCTTTTACCTCTTCCTCGATCTGGTCTTTACGCATGTAGGCGTGTCCATCGTCCTGCGTCAGAACACGGACTCTTAGAAGACCGGAAAGCTCTCCGCTCTGTTCATTACGGTTGACGGTTCCGAATTCGGAAAGCTTGATTGGAAGCTCTTTGTAGCTTCTCTTGTCACTGTCGAAGATATGGCTGTGGTTCGCACAGTTCATCGGTTTCAGACCGTACTCGGTGTCGTCTTGTTCCCAGGCAAACATCTCGCCTTCTTCCTTGAAGGCTTCGTAGTGACCTGTCTTCTTCCAAAGTTCGGCTTTGTTCAGTTCTGGTGTCCAGACCTCTTCGTAACCGAGTTCTTTGTTCTTCTCACGGATGTACTCTTCCAGCTCTCTCCTGATTGTCATGCCGGCACGATGGTAGTGAGGCGCTCCCGGAGCGTGTTCGGGTACGGAGAATAGATCCATCTCCTTCCCGATCTTTCTGTGGTCGCGTTTCTCGGCCTCCCTCTTCTTTTCAAGGAAGTCTTCAAGTTTTGACTCTGTCGGGAATGCTGTTCCATAAACTCTTGTCAGCATCTCGTTTTCTTCATCTCCTCTCCAGTAAGCTCCGGCAATCTCCAGAAGCTTGAAACCTTCTACTTCGCCTGTCGAGGAGACGTGAGGTCCTTTACACAGGTCCTTGAACTCTCCCTGTTTATAGAAAGAAACCTCGTCGCCTTCACCGGCTTCGTTATTCAGAATCTCTCTTTTGTATTCGTTGTCTTCAAAGAACTCTTCTGCTTCTTCACGTGGAAGCATCTCTCTTTCGATTTCAAGGTTTTCTTCCACTATCTTCTGCATCTCTTCCTCTATCTCCTCGAAGTCTTCCTCCTCGATCTCGATCCCTTCAATATCGTAGTAGAAGCCTTCGTCAGTCCAAGGTCCGATTGTCAGTTTTACGTCGTCGCCGTAGATTCTCTTGAGTGCCTGCGCAAATACGTGGGCTGCGGAGTGTCTTAGAACCTGGATATATTCATCGCTCTGATCCGTAACTATCTCTATCTCATCTCCTTCTGACACGTTCTCTTCTTTCGCAACCAGCTCGCTGTTGATCTTTCCTGCTACGGTATCGTCGCCGAGACCTGTACCTATCTCGTACGCTACATCTTCGATTGTTGCGTGTTCTTCGACCTCTAGCTCGGATCCGTCCGGAAGTTCCACTTGAATGCTCATAACGCTTCACTTCGGAGAGAACTATTTAAACGGTTTTGAGTGCAGCTGCGACTACAGCTGTAGAAGTTCAACTTGCGACGGGGTAAAACATCCACCCTTCATAATTGATCAAGTATTATTGGATGTCTGAACAGTTAATAATCTTCCCCGACCCTTTATCGGTATGATCAAAGTTCTCCGCCTCGGACACCGTGCAGGAAGGGACGACAGGATTTCAACACATGTAGGTCTTACCGCAAGACAGTGGGGTGCCGATGAAATTGTCTATTCGGGACAGCACGACTCAAGCATGATGCAGAGCGTCGAAGACATAGTTGAACGCTGGGGCGGAGACTTCACTGTAAGATATACAGAAGAGTGGAAGAAAGAGATAAGAGATTTTGAAGGTCTGAAATTCCACTTGACGATGTACGGAGAGAGAATCGATGATAAGATAGCTGAAATAAACGATGACTTAGATGAGAAGGACTTGATGATTATAGTTGGCGCAGAGAAGGTTCCTAGATGGGTTTACACACATGTTGACTTGAATATTTCTGTCGGAAACCAGCCTCACAGCGAGATAGCGGCGTTAGCGGTCTTTATGGATCGTGTAACCGAGATAAAAGATAGTTTTGAGGGGGCGGAGATAGAGGTAGAGCCAAGTGAGGATAGAAAGTTGACGGAGAAAAAGTAGTTATTCCGGTCTATGCGGTTTAACCTCGAACTTCTTGCCGTCTTCTGCTAACTCCGAGTTTTCAAACACTTCTCTAGATTCTTCCAGCAGTTCACTTTCTTTGCCGTTCCTAAATCTCCTCGATAGATGGGTCATAATCAATTTTTCTACGTCCGCTTCTTCAGCTATTTCTGCTGCCTGTTTTGCTGATGTATGCCCTTTCCGATCTTCAATCATTTCGTGTAGACAGGTAGCTTCGTGAATCAAAAGGTCGGCATTTTCTGCGTTATCTATCATGTTTTCACATTTTGCAGTGTCGCCTGAGTAAACAATTTTCCGACCAGGAACTTTTTCCACGACTTCTTCCGGCTTAATTGTTTCTCCATCGTGTTCAACCGATTCGCCGTTTTTTAGTTCACCTATTTTTGGTGAGGCTTCGAGCCCTAGTTCTTTCATTTTTTCTTTGTTGGCTTTCACAGTTTCTTCTTCCCTGAATGTGAATCCAAAGGCGTTTATGCCGTGTTCGACCTCGAAAGGTTTTACAGTGTATCCTTCTCCGGCGATTACATCTCCTTCGACAAGATCTTCTACGAATATGTCGTATGAACGGTTGAAGTAGCCGGTGTCAAGGATTCTGTCGGTGAACTCTTCTGTTCTTGGCGGTCCGTAGATGTAGAGAGGTTTTTCTCTTCCTTCCATCTCAAGTGTCTGGATTAGTCCTAGTAATCCTGAGAAGTGGTCTGCGTGCCAGTGTGAGATAAAGACTTTGTCTATCTTCATTAGTCCCATCTTGTGCTTCATCAGGTTTCTCTGTGTTCCTTCGCCGCAGTCAAAAAGTATTCTTTCGCCCTTGTAGTTTATGAGGTTAGATGCTAGGGCTCTGTCTGCTGTTGGTACTGCGCTTGAGGTGCCTACGGTCCAGATATCCATATGCATTTCTTTGGTGTAGGAGTTTTAAGCAGTTGATGAAAAGAAATTTAACTGTCACCTATAGGTCACTATATATGGGGTCTAGTGCAGACTTTCCAAGTTCTTCTTCAAACTTCAAACACAGACGTATACGCGCTGAAGGATCCTCCTACATACTGACAGAAGGCAACCTGAATGTCAAATGCAGATCTGAAAGCGATCTAATAGCCATCACTGACCTTGGTTGTGGAAAAAGCTACGCATCAACTAAATTGACTGACTCAGACTATGGGCTATGGGATCCTCTCAAAGAAATGTCAGGTGGGTCTTACGCCGATAAATTAAATGAATTTGGACCCGAAGAAGTGTGGGCTGTAGAGGAAACCAAAAGCGATACTCTGGAAAAAATGAGAAGCCTACTACTGGACCATGAGGATCCGACATCTATTCTGGAGCCAAAGAGTGAGCCTGTCAGGGCAACAGAAAGGAGCATGAGATATTACTGAAGGATGTAGATATATCTGGTAAGGTTTTTGTGAACGTAGATATCGAATTCGGGACTCATCCCATCTAAGTTTTCTTTATCCGACATGAAAATTATCTTGCCTTCGGTAAGCTTGGGTGCCGATTCAAGAAATTTCTCTAAGGTTTTTCCGTCCTTCTTCGAAGCTTTTCCATACGGAACATCTGTTACAACAGCATCAAATTCCAAATCAAAAATATCCTCTACTTGATTTATACTTCCTTCTCTTATATCATGGTTTAAAATTCCGTAGTCCTCAAGATTCTTTTTTGTTCCCTCAACCATCGATACCTGTATATCAAGACCGTAAACATCTATACTACATAGTCCTGCCTCGAGAAGTATTCCTCCTGTGCCGCAGAAAGGGTCTAATAATTTTTCGCCTGTTGAAACTTCTGAAAGATTGACCAAAACTCTGGCTAGAACAGGATCGAGCGAGACAGGAGATGAAAACTCTCTATTTTGGTTCTTCCTTTGATTGAAGAGACTTCTATCTATTTCAAGAATCTGTCTTCCTATAACATACTCGTCCTCTAGTATGTAGACCTTGATTACCTCTTCAGGGTTCTCAAGATCTACTGAGTTTTTTTTCGTCTTAATTTCACTTCCTAAATTTTTCTCAACTTCTTTAGTATTCTTTTCGCCTGTTAAATCCTCTGCGCGTACAGCAAAACTGTTTTCTGGTTCATATTCTGTCTCGAGTTTTTTGGAGCGCTCGATTACCTTTGAAACTTCATGTGTTAAAGCAAGCCTTTTGATTTGGGATGGCTCTTTCTTGGTTAGAGCCAGCCGTTCTTCCCGTTTTGGATCTTCCTCAATTTCTTGAGAGCTGAGAAACCCCTTAAGCTCCGCCTCCGCTAGTTCTAGGTTTTCTCCGGCAAGAAGATACGCATAAGTCATGGAGCTCCTCCGTTCTTCAGTCCTGTGATCGATATGTAGCCTGCGATAATACCCGGCCAGTACGTGCATAGCCTGTAAAGAACAGCTGCAGCAACAGCTATACCGGCTTCCCCTGTCACTGCTGGGACAAACGTCGCTATGAGGAAAGCCATGGTTGCTTCGAAAGCACCAGAGCCTCCGGGGGTAGGAGTAAAGTTGGCTAGACCGGATATAACAATTACAAAGTATAGAGGAGTGAAATCAGGGTCTATACCAAGCGATACAAGCACTAAGTACAGGCAGCCAACTTGTAAAAGAAAGTAGATATGCGTTATTGCTGCTGTCTCGAGCAGATGTCGTGGATTCTCGCCGATAGTATCAAAGGCATTTTCTATTTCATCCATTCTTTCATCAACACTTTCTACAATATTTTGTCCTCTTCCTATTGTATCAGAGATTTTCTGAAGAACAGTAACAATTATTCCTTCGACCGTGCCTGTTCTAAACCAGAGGGCGTATACAAGAGGACCACCTATAGCTATAATCATGAATGCAGCGTATACGGCTTGAAGCATCAGGTTGTTTATTGAACCGAAAAGAAGTAGGAAACCAGCCCCTCCAAGGATAAAGGTGAGGGTAGGCATTCCGTTGATAATATCTGCTGATAAAACTGTCGAAAAAGCCTTCTCGTAGGATAGATCGGTATTTCTCTTGATTATGTAGGCCATGAATGGCTCTCCGCCGAACTGTCCGAGCGGTGTTATCGAGTTCATGAACTCTCCGGCCATGAATAGTCTGAAGGAGCTAATTCTTGAGATGTCCAAACCTGTTTTATTTAGGAATTCGTGCCAGGTGTTGGACAGAATAATAAACACAGAGAATCCGAGAATCAATGCCAAAAACACAAACTTAAGGTCTGCAGAACTTAGAGCATCGATGACCTTGTTTATATCCGCAACATATACCATTGCCACAAGAATTAAAGTGGCGACACCATACCAAAGCAAGTTCTTAGTATCCATAGCGATTCACCTCACCGCAGTTCGCACATATGTAATTTACCTCTTGTTTTTTAGAATCAATCCGTACCTTACAGTTCTTTCCTGGCTTAAGATATGAATTACAACTAGAACACATCCTTCTTCTCAGTTCGGAAGGCAGTGGGACGTTTTGGCTCATCCCTATCTTTCTAGCAAGCTCAATATAACGGTTTGAAAGCTCGGTGTTTTCGGGGAAACGTCTTTCGGCTAGCTCGAAAAGTCTTCGAATACGTTCCTCCGCAATCCGCTGCTCCATAATGCCAATTTTTCCGGACAGTTTTTTAGAGTGTCTTCCTCATAGGGATTTAGTCGATGAGGATAAGCCATTATTTCGAATGGGAGGACAAAATTACTGGCGGTTTAAAACAGTCGGTTAAGAATCAGAGAAAGATTCTGGACAGGAGAGGAATAGATTACACGACTGAGCCTGACCTTGATGCAGACATACTACATTTGAACAATATGGGTCCGAAATCTGTCTATTACGCTAAAAAGGCGAAGAAAAAAGGCGTGCCGGTAGTAATACACGCTCACAATCCGGCTAAAGATTTTGGAGGCAGTTTCAAATTTTCAAATCTAATTGCCGGTCCTATGCAGCATTACTTGAACTATGCTTATTCTTTAGGAGACCATTTAATCTGTCCATCTAAGCACAATAAGGAAGTCCATGAAAGAAATGGTATTGATGTTGAGAAAACAGTAGTTAGTAACGGCTTTGACTCTGAGAAACTAGAAGGGTATGAAGATCTTAGAGAAGAATATCTAGAAAGGTATGATCTTGAGCCGCCCGTGGTATTCTGCGTTGGTCATGTGATACCGCGTAAAGGTCTTGAAGCATTTGTGGAGACTGCCAGGAATAAGCCTGAACTTGATTTTGTCTGGTTTGGCTACATAAACCCTACAGGAGACTTTATGGGCAGACTCCTTCAAACGAGAAAGACTAAAAAAATAATCAAGAACTCTCCGGAAAACTGCACCTTCACAGGTTTCATAGAGGATGTGAGAGGAGCTTTTGCCGCTGGCGATATATTTTTCTTCCCTACAAAGGATGAAAATGAGGGGATGGCTCTACTTGAGGCTATGTCCACGGGCAAACCGCCACTAGTAAGGGATATAGAGGTATTTGATTGGCTGGAGTCAGGAGAAAATGCTTTGAAAACAGAAAATTTCGAGAATGCTCTAGAAAAGTTAAAAGACGAGGAACTTAGAGAGAGAATAGGAACTAACGCGGAGAAAAGGTCTGAAGAGTTTAGTCTTGACAGAATAGGCGATAAAATTGCCTCTGTTTACAACTCAGTCTGATTTCTCTACTTGGTACCAGTCGTTTTGACCCTCAAAAATCTGTTCGAAGAACGCCTTAACAGTTACTAAACTAAATAGGGGGAACATTAACGGTGTTAGTATCCATGAGAGACCTATATTTCTTACTTCGCCATCCCGGAAGTCTTTGATTCTTATGAGAAGAGGTATTGACATAGTTCCTAGCAGAGGAGCTAGATAATTGGCTGAGGAGCCTGTGAAAAACAGAATTATGAACTTGGAAACGATTGTAAGCATTAGAAAGCTTCCAATAAGGCTTGAACCACAAATTATTACTGAAAGGAAACTTCTGTAGTTTTTTGTGTTGGTATTTCTCACGAGCTTTCCGAAAACCTGGAAGTAGCCTCTCATCCATCTTTTTCTCTGACCCCACCAGTCCTTCATGTTGTGAGCTGACTCTTCTTTCACAGGTAGACGATTCATGTCTTTGACATCAAAACCTTGTTTGTAGCAAGTATGGGCGAAATCAAAGTCCTCGGTTAACATCTTCTCGCCGTAGCCATCGATCTCCTCGTATTTCTCTCTGGAAATCACTGTGGCTCGGCTCGCAATCATTCTAAAACCTGTAAATACATAAAGAAGCTGTCTTACTGCGTAATTAAAGACGACAGATTCATAGTAGGCTAGAGATTCGATAACGCCGTCTTCTGGCATAGGGAGATAACGTCCTTGGACAGCATCGTGTTTATCTAGAAGTTTAACTGCTGTAGGAAGAAAGTCTTCAGGTACTTTTTGATCTGCGTCGAAGAATGCCAAAAGTTTTGAATCAGTTTTTGATACAGCATAATTTAAGGCTCCGGCTTTGGAGCTCTCACCTCTGTTTATAATGTAATCTACCCCTTCTTTCTCTGATAATTTTTCCGCCTCCTTTATTCCTTCTTTATCTTCTGGTTCGCATATTATTACGGTTTTCAGACCTTCGAGATTCGATTCTGAAAGAGATTCTACGCTTCTATGCAACACTTCGGAATCATGGTATGTCGGGATGAAAGCGGTTAGATCTGCTTCTTGAGACGTCTGCATATTTCTTGATCTGATCTTCAACCCGAAGACAGCTCCAGAGAAAATGATAAATGCTGCGAAACCTAGACTTGAGAAGGTGGCGTCCAGCATCACTAGATTGAAAGCTACCCTTGGTATCTCTATGTAGTAGACTTCTAGACCTTGCCAGAAGCCGAAAGCGATAAGCGCCGCTGAGAGCGCTAGGAACCCTGTTCTCTCTGCCAGCTTTTCAATGTCGGGAAACATTACTGTTTAAAAGAAATAATGTCTTTACATTTTTTATTGATGAGGATAGGGTTTTTTTCCGACAGCTACTTTCCGGAGATTGACGGCGTCACATATACTTTGAAGAGCTGGAAAGAAGAACTTGAGAAGAGAGGTCATGATGTGACTATAGTTTATCCAGCGAATCCTGATTACGAGCCGAAGGAAAATGAAGTGCCTGTACGTTCTATACCTAACCCGTTTTACGGAGGTTACAGAATTCCTCTGCCTCAAAGAATGAAGAGCTTACCTGATTTTGATGTAGTTCACTGTCATGGACCGGCTACAGTAGGACGTATGGGGAAATTCTACGCTAAAAGAAACGATATACCGACCGTATACACCCACCATACTCCGATAGAGGACTATTTCGAGCAGAACGTGGGAAGTATAATGGCAGGGTTTCTTCAGAAGCTTTATGTGCCGGCTGAAAATCATTTTCTGAAGGATTTTGATGTGGTTACTGCATCCACCGAGATCCACCGGGGCGTGGAAGCCGAGAAACTGCCTGTCGGGCTAGATACGGAGTTTTTCTGTCCTACTGAAGACAAAATGTTCGAGGACCTTGAAGATCCAGTTATAGGTTATAGCGGCAGGTTGAGCCTGGAGAAAAATGTTGGACAGGTTATAGAATTTACTGAAGACTTTGAAGGCACTGTTGTGATAGTTGGTGAAGGTCCTCAGAAAGAAAGATTGGAGGATTTAGGAAACGGAAACACTGTTTTCAAAGACTTTCTTCCCCGTGAAAAACTCCCTCAATTTTATTCTTCGATTGAAGCATATATCACAGCCTCAACAGGGGATACGCTTGGACTAGCGCCTCTAGAGGCAAACGCGTGCGGAACACCGGTTCTCGCTCCCGACGTTCATCCGTTTAATGAAACAATACAGAACGGAAATGGTGAAAGGTATGAGTTCGGAGATAGGCAGGACTTTGATCAGAAACTAAGAAAATGCCTAGACGAGAAGAGAGATACGAGGAATGCTGTAGAAGAATACTCGCTTGAAGGAGCGGTTGAAAGATTAATAGAGATTTATAGAAGTCTCGGCATAAAGAAAAAGGTGTAAATCTGTGAGCGATAATGTAACAGCTTTTAAAACTATAATATTTCGTATTCCAGATCTTCGATTTTCTCTTGGAATGATACTTTTCTCTGCCCTTTTGTTTGCGTCCGGCTTCTATGGGTTTCTAGGCATATTTACTACTATCGATGTTGGTTTTTTCACGGTATTAGTGCCAGTTCTTTCGCTTTCCGCGGCTTCAATAGCTTCTGGAGAACTTTTTCACAATTTCCTTCCTGAATATCCGAGAAAATGGGCTTATTTTCTCTCACTCTCTAATCTAACAATATTATACCTTTATGGCTTAATGCTATTGTTTACCAACAGTTTTGAGGCAGCATGGAACGTATTTTGGCTCGGTTTGGTAACAGTATTTCTCTCCAACCTTCTGGTATTGATGTTGACACTAGGTTATCAAAGGATTGGTAGAATACTTCCTCTTAGCTTCGTCCAGCCAGTAGGCGTTCTAATACTCTTCCATTTTTTCCTGGGCGGACCGCTCAATATCACTCTTGGCTCTTATCTCCTTAACTTCGGTGTTGTTGTATTATCTGGCATTCTCCTGCTTATGGTTTTTGGACTATTCGAGTATCTACTAAGAGCGAATAGTTCCGGGATTTCAATATTGAAACTTACATCAGGGCTTTTACAGAAGAAACAGGAGGCACTGGATCTCGGATATCCGTCGAGACCGGATGTTCAGACGTTTGAGGTTGATAATGGAGAAAGTTATAAGATTGCAGCTCCTTGGGTTCATCCAGGACCTTTGGAGGGATTTGGAGGCGGAAATCTTTCATCTCATATAATCTCAAGTTTGAATAACGGCAAAAAAGGATTTTTCTTCCATGTTCCTTCGAGCCATAAATCTGATCCTGCGGACCCTAAAGACTCTGAAAAACTTCTTGAAGCCCTGAAATCGCCTGAAAAACATTCTAAGGCATCTAAAATGATAAAAAGAGAGTATGGTAATATCAAGTATTATGGAAGACGTTATGGAGATAGTAGTATAGTGTTTCTGGAGGCAGAAAAATTTGGGAAGTATGATGACTTCGATGTCTCCATATTTAATGAGTTAATAGATCCTGAGAAAACCATTGTGGTTGATCTTCATTCTCACGATAGAAATGATTATGACGTTGAGGAGTGCTGGTACGGTACTGAGGATGCCGAAAAATTAAGAACTTCTTTCAAAGAATTTGTTGAAGAGCTTGAAGCTCAGCCTCTATATACTTACTCTGCAGGTTTCCATGTCAATGACCCAGGTTCGCCGATGACAGCTCTAGTAGAAGGAGTCGATGAACAGAAAACGCTCTTACTTGGTGTCGAAGGCAACGGCATATCTGAGAAGATGAGGGAAAAAGCTCGTCAACAACGTAAAGATTTTAACAAAGTCGTAGTATTCTCAACCGACACTCACGCTAGTATACATGAGATGAGTTCGGAGAAAACGCTTGAAAGAAGCGAGATAGATTCGCTTGTGGATACTGCCGATCAAAACTTGAAGGAAGCTTCGGCTGGAATTACTTCTTCCAAGGCTAAAGAGATGAAGCTTTTGAGAGAGGACTACATGAGTCTCATTTTCTCAATTAATATCCTTATACGATTGATCCCCCTATCCCTGATTCTAGTTTTCCTAGGGTTAGCGGTCTGGATGTTGTAAGCTCATAAAGATTCGTCTAACTTAGGTTAACATGGTTTCAGAGGATGATGTCAGGGAGCAATTAAAGGAAGTTATAGATCCAGAGCTAGAAGTGAACATTGTTGATCTGGGTCTTATCTATGAGATAGAGGTTGATGATGGAGATGTATTTGTTTTAATGACTTTGACAACTCCTGGCTGTCCTTTACACGGTGTTTTCGACGAGATGGTGAAGAGAGAGGTAAGAAAACTGGATGTCGAAGACGTTGAAGTTGAACTTACGTTTGAACCGCGTTGGACGCCGGATAAAATGAGTGAGGATGCTCAGGCCGATCTTGGAAATATACCGGGCATGAATAGTTTCTGAAAGAAAAAGACCGGTTCCCAATGGTAATCTGGTTTCTAAAAGTAATCCATAAAAGGATGTTTCTACACAGATTAACCATGAGTCAAATGCCTGTGGAATGTAAAGGCGATAACTGGTGCCCCATCACCGCAACAGCAAACCTGATAGGGAAGAAATGGCATCCTGTGATAATCCATCGTCTGATAGAGGAAGGACCCCATGGCTTCAACTCACTTAAAGAGGAAATTGGAGGTATCTCAAGCAAAGTACTTTCAGAGAGTCTTGATGATCTTCAGGAAAAGAATCTACTGGATCGAGAGGTTGTGAGCGAAAAACCTGTGAGGGTTAAGTACAAATTGACGGAAGCTGGCGAATCCCTAGAACCTGTAATTGAGGAAATGCTGGTTTGGGGACGCTCCAACCTGGTAGAATCAGATACCATATGAAACTTAAACGACTGGAGCTGCGAGAAGGCGACAAGGTATTGTTTAACGACAGAAAACAACCTCTCGAAGTCGAGAAAGTAGAAGACGATAGGGCTCTAATCAAAGGCAGTGGCGGAGGAGAATATGAGATATATGAAGCCGAAGATACAGACGAACTTCTGTTCTGTTCGAGAGGGAAGAGGCGTTACTCCTCGTACTGCAGAGAACTCAGGAAAGTAGGAGAATGGATAAGAGAAGGGGACAAATGGACTCATACCTCTGGATCTTCAGTAAGACTGGAGAAGAACGAAATGGGTTACTGGACGGTAGACTCCGAAGATATTGATATAGATCGAGAAATTGACTTGCCGAAATATGGCTATAGTGATAAAGAAGAGGCTGAGAAGGATCTAGAAAAGATAGTAGGGAAATACCCTGAAGGCTTCTAGAGATCCTGCCTCATGAAAGCCGCATAAGACGCTGTAAACATCAACATAGTCTGGCTTAACAGGTAAACCAGGTAACCTATAGAGGACATCAAGCTTTCTCTCATAGTCGGTTCCACGCCCTGTTGGTTATAGCTGGTTCCTAGCATGGTGCCCACATAGTTGCTGTAGCTGGTGGAAGGTGAAAGTCTTGAAACGATCTTCTTGAAGTTCTCTCTCTTCTGCTCGACCTCTTTTCGTTTCTCCTCCCTTTCACTTGATCTGCCTATATCAACACCGGTTGACCCGGATACAGCTACATCTGAAGAGACAGCCATGCCTCTTTCTACTGGAACGCTCGGACCGCCACTGCTTGGAGGAGAGTCATCAAACGTGTAGATGTGGCTGGCAGCTATGTTAGCCAAAAAGGGTGTTGCGAGGAAAGCCAGTAAAAATGCGGCTGAAGCGAGTAGCGATCTCCAGCTTGAACGGAAAACTGTTGAGAACAAGGTGCCTAACGCTAAGAAGAAACCTAAATATATTACAGTTCCAAACCACATGAAACAGAGCCTGGAAAGCTCCTCAACTGTAGGCAGGACGCCTGTCATAAATATTGCAAGACCTGCAGAGGTCGTGAAAGCCATCAAAGATGCAAAAGAAAGTGTAAAGATTCCTGCAACTAACTTCCCGTTAATCACCTCGTCCCTGTACACAGGATAAGAAAGTAGCAGCTCTATTGTCCCATCCTCCCTTTCCTTGGATACGGCATCATAACTAAGAAGCAAGGCAAGGAGTGCTGCAGCCAAAGGCATGTTCAACTGCATCATGGGGGCGAAAACATCAATCAAGGAGGGTTTCTCCGGCGCAGGTCCATATACTGAGCCTGAGCGGAAGTCCTCTAACTGCTGCTGGTAGTTGTCCACCCCTATATATACAGAACCTAGTGAGAAAACAAGGAACAGACCTAAAACCATCAAAAACTTTCTGGAAGAAAAACTATCTCTAACCTGCTTAGCACCTACATCCCATAGAGATCCCATTTCTAGGCACCTCCGGTTAACTTAAGATAGGCTGTCTCAAGGGTTTCTTCTTCCAGATCAAACCTAGTGACGGATATATGGTTCTGATTCAGGGTGTCGAACACGTTTGATCTCTTATTCTTCTCTATTTCAAGTATAAATGCATCTCTTTTCGATCTGTAGGTGTAATCGTTAGATTCGAGCACTTTCTCCAGCTTTTCAGAGTCTTCTGCTTCTATATGAAGGTTTATGCCTTCTCCGGTCTCCGAACTCAGCTCGGCTTTAGTGCCTGATGCAACGATTTCGCCATCGAAAAGAACGCCGAACCGGTCGCACAAAGGTTCTATCTCCGTAGTTATATGTGAAGAGATTACAACGGTTTTTCCTTTCTCGTCATTGATCTTTTCTACATGTCTTCTGAAATTTCTCTTTCCTTCTGGGTCAAGACCGGTAGTAGGCTCGTCGTAAATTATTATCTCTGGGTCCTTAATGAGGGACTGTGCAATACCCAATCTCTTCTTCATTCCTGTAGAGAATCCTTTAACATCTCTTTCGGCGTCATCTGAAAGCCCGACAAGTTCTAGAAGATCATCTATTTCAGGATCGGTGTCTGCAAGCCCTGCAAAGAATTCCAAGTTTTGTCTGGCTGTCATCGACTCGTAGAAGCTGATATCTGAAGGCAGATAACCTATTTTCCGCTTAATTTCTTTTCCTCTGTCGTGTTTCTCACCATCTATTCTTATTTTGCCGGCATCTTGCTTCAGAAGCCCTAAAACTGTCTGAAATAAAGTGGTTTTCCCGACACCGTTGGGTCCAAGAAGACCGAAGATCTCTCCTTTCTCTACCTCGAAGCTGACGCCTTTAAGCACTTCATGGCTGCCATAGCTTTTCTCAACGCCCTCCAGTTCTATTGTCGCCATTTCTTTCACCTCCTCTGGAATCTCCGGTAGACAAATGCCATCAAAATAAGGCTGAAGACCATAATGCCTATACCTATCTTGCCAAGACCGCTTTTCCCTCTTATATGAATTCTTATTTGCTTAGGTTCGTCAATAGAGGTCTTATCCGAGAACGCATTAACTTCTGCGAAGTAGTCGCCTGGCTGGACGTCCTCAGGTACTTCAATAGAGACTCTAATTCGTTCGTTTCCGTACCGGGCTCTAAGATTGTCGACAACTGAAGGTCTAACCGACCCGCTCCAGGAATCAGGTGTCTCAGCCGTCACATTCACGTTATTTACTTCAGCTTCTCCCCGGCTCGTAATCCTCATATTTGCCGTTATAGTCTCTCCAGGCTCCCCAACCTTATATCTCTCCTCTACATCTAGCTCAAGCCGTCTATCTTTCTTCTCTCCTTTAACTTCGATTGTAACATTTTCTTTGGACAGAGTCTTACCTTCGGCAATGAATGTAATGTTATGGAGTCCTTTTCTAGCTCTTTCCGGTATTTCAACACGTGCGTCCAGTGATTTGGAAGTTTTAGTAGGGACGTCTAGCTCTGTAATGTTAAAATCAGTATGGCTGAATACAACGGGAAGAGTCGAATTTGCTGATAGGCTGAAGGTCTGGTTTGTGGCGCCTGTGTTCTCAAGCTCCATAGGCACCACAACGTCCTCTTCTCGTGAAGAAACCATTTTTTCAGGGGCAGAGCTCTTTAATTTTGAACCTGAGAATATATTCCTATTAGAGTAGACAGTAGTGTTCAGGTAAAGACCTTGAGGATCGCTCTGAATGTTCTTAACATAGATTTCTAGACTATGATCTTCAACTGGTATGTTGAAAGGTGCAGCTCCATAGATATTATCGCTTTTGATCTGTCTAAGTATTTCGACCGTTCTCTTCTTCTCGTGTTTTATCTCAAGATAGTCTTGGTTATCCTCGGAAAAACTGATTATGTAATCATCGAGTTTCTGTGTTTCGCCCGAGTGTAGCTTCATATCATGGCTATAGTCAAGATTTTGAGCGCTAACAGCAGAAACTGAGCACATTATCAGAACAACAGTTAATACGGCTTTGACCTTCATGAAACCGATTAAAACCATCGATGCTTTTTAACTTTCTATTATCGTTCGATATAATTCGAACCAAGCTTTGTTAGAACCAGACCGAACGAAAACAGTCTATTTTAAATCCTGTCGTTTCGTATGGCGTGGTATGAAAAAACAGATTTTGATCGCATTGATTACAGTTGCGCTCTTGGCTTCAGCCGGAGCAGTAGTTAGAGAGGACGGAACTAGCCCTTCAAACAATCCGGGGGAAGGTCAGATGGGCATCACATCGGGTGGTGCTGCTGCTTCAGCCACTACTTCGGTAGGACCTAACGGAACACGGTACTCGGTTTCAGTAACCCCAATCAACCAGTCATCCAACGTAACTGAGGACAAGGTTCTAGAAGTCTCAGAGTTTCCTCAAGGTGTAAGATTCAACGGATTGGTTAAGTCGCCGACACCTTGCCACACATTAAACCACGATGTGGAGAAGAACGGTTCGAAGATTGATCTCAGGATTTACATGGAGTCAAGTAACCAGACATGCACTCAGCAAATGGTTATGAAGAAGTACCATGCTGAGGTCGAGTCCGAAAACTACTTTGAACTGGACATCTATCACGGTGACTCAAACAAGACAATGGAAACAGTGACCTATGGAGAGAAACAGGATGAGACAGATGAGGAAACTGAAGAAGATGTAGGGCTTCTTGGATGGATTCTAGGCGTCTTCCTCTAAATTTTTTTATTTTTCTTTCTCTACCCTAAGCTTTTTTTCAGATTTCGAAAATAGCGCAACAGAAACTAGAGCGGAAGAACCTATAAATCCTGCACCCATCATACTGTTTCCTTTGAAGAGGTGAAAGATTCCTATAGCAACCGCTCCTTCAATGAAGAGACATGAAACTGTAAAGACAAACTCGTCAAACCATTCAGGCTTCATAAAAATAAATAGGATGAAGGATTGTCTAAAAAACTTGTTTTAACGGATTCAGAATGTAGTGTTATCTGGTTCTAGAATCCTCTCCGTCATATTGTCCACATTTTGGACTTTGTCATTCACGAGATCTTCGATGTTTTCTGCTGAGGTCTCCACCTCTACGGCTTTTGGGTCGTCGATGGGTTCTCCGATCTGTGAAAGGATTCTGACTTGGGCAAATTCTCCCCTCTCTTCGTAGATTTCCCTAGCTATCTCCTCCGCAAGAAAATTATAGATCTTTCCAACATGTGTGACAGGGTTTTTGCCTGAAGCTGCCTCCAAACTCATCGATCTGTTCGGAGTTATCAAACCGTTTATTCTGTTGCCTCTACCAACGGAGCCATCGTCTCCCATCTCGGCTGAGGTCCCGGTTACTGTAATGTAGACCTCACCATCTTCAGGACTGTCCGCAGTATTAACCCTTATATCAGGTTCCAGATCTGTTTCCGATCTGATGATATCCTCCGTCTCATCTTTGATTCTCTGTTTTACATCGAGGTATTCTTCCATGGAACTAACTCTTCCCGATATAATGGCAGCGGCTACAGTAGTTTCCATTCTGCTATTTCTTCTCAAGCCCATCACTTTAACATCCTCTCCGACCTCATTGATCCTTGAGTGTAGCTCTGACTCGATTTTCTTGACAGCTCTCTCAGTTTGGGATAAAGGGTAGTGTCCTACGCCGAAACTGGTGTCGTTCGACCGGGGAACCTTATTCTCGAAAACAGCTTTCAAGTCGGTAGAGGTCTCTCCTATACGTGATTCTATCTCGACGTCTTTAGGTTTAAGTTTCTTGAAATTCTGTTTGATATAGTTTCTCGCTGCTTCTATGGCGATACGATCCACAGGTATCTCTTCGTCCTCGAACGCCTTGGTCGCTCTGCCTGCAAGAAGAATGTAGATAGGTTCTATTAGCTCGCCGCCTCCAAATTCGGGGTTGGAGTTTCCAGCAACTAACTGAACCTCATCAGTATTATGGTGAAGGATTTTTCCAAAACGCTTTCTGTACTCTTTTGATAGGGCTTTTGATATTGATTCGGCGATACCATCGGAGATCGAATCAGGATGTCCTATACCTTTTCGCTCCACAAGTTCAGTATCTCTCTTTTCAACAGGATCTGCTTCTATCTTGTTAATGTATGTATTCATAAAATAATACAATTTTTTCTTGGACTCTAGTAAGTCTTTGTCATGGATAGTTCGATTTAATTGTGTATTGAACTTGCTAGGACAATTAATCTTGAGTAGAAGAGCGGCTGAGTGCGGCGACCGGGATTTGAACCCGGGTCACCGGCTTGGAAGGCCGGGGTCTTAGCCACTGGACCATCGCCGCCAACACTTAACCAGACTGTCTTAAGTCAATATTGTTCAGTTGACCTGTTAAATTCTTAAAAGGTGGCTTGCTGTGAAGCTTTGAAAAGCTTCGCTCAAGTATCTAAAAACATGAACGAAGACGAGTTGGAACAAAAACTTACTGAAAGAGTCAGGAAAGCAATCAACCGTGACCTCTCAGATGTTGGTAGTGGAGACGAAGAACTGGTTAGCCACGAACCTAGAGATGAACATGAGGAAAGATCCTTGAAACAGTCGACCAAGAAGCGTCCGATGCAGTGGGATCCAAGAGAATCTGAATTCTTCTTCAACAACCGGGACTCGATGGGTAATGACGAGCTCAAAAAGTTCCTTGAAGGATCTTCTGATTTCCAGGAAAGCCTTGAAGATCAGGAGGAATGGGATGAGTTCTCCAGAGATGAGGAAAGAAAGCTTGTGACTATGCAAGGCGGTATGCAGGCAGATCAGATAGCGGAAGAGCTTGGAAGAGATGAAGAAGAGGTAAAACTTAAGATGCGTATGATGGGAATGAGAGCAGGTTTCTAGAAAAATGGATAAAGAGGACATAAGGAGGAAGGCACTAGAAGATACTAAAGAAGAGCTGCGTGAGGACGTTGATAGAGACCGTTTAATGGTTAAAGCGGTAAAGTTTCTAGATCAGACGACATGCGACTTTACAGATGAGATGGACCGTTTCAGGGACTGGTACGCACTCCATTTCCCGGAACTCGAAAAAGAGATACAGGACGACGAACAGCTCGTAAATATTCTTTCAAGAGGAATAGAGAGAGATAACTTGGAGGCTTTCTCGGAGATGGCTGAAAGCTCTACCGGAACCGAACTTACCGAGGAAGATCTTGAAATGCTTGAAAAAGCGTTCGAAACAGTCAAGAAAAAAGAAGATATCAGGGAAGACCTGGAAGACTACGTAGAGAGGATAGCTGAGGAAGAGATGGAGAACATGGAGGCGCTTCTAGGTCCGCTTTTAACCGCTAGACTTGTTGCATTGGCAGGAAGCCTTGAAGAGATTGCAAAGAAGCCTTCTTCGACTGTTCAGATGCTGGGAGCCGAGAAAGCTCTTTTCCGACATCTAAAAGGTCAAGGCTCAGCTCCTAAACACGGCATCCTTTTCGAACATCGTTACGTCAACAATCTTTCCGAGGATCAAAGAGGTAAGATGGCGCGGTTCCTCGCGAACAAAACAGTTATGGCAGCAAGGCTTGACCAGTACGGTGACAAGTTCAAGGGCGATGAATTAAGGGGAGAGTGTGAAGAAAAGTTCCAGGAACTGAAGGATTAGTCCTCAAGCTGTTCGTTTACCCATTTCAAACCTTCTGCGCCCGCTTTAAAGCTTGCTACAGTTAAAAGCCCGGCGCCTATAGCCAATCCAGCTGTATCTGGAGGTGTTGAAGCAAATTCTGAGGAGTAGTTTCCCAGAAACTCAACTACATCTTCCTCGTAAAGTGCTGTATATCCAGAAACCGAGGTAAAGGAAAGACCGTAGCCAATAGCCTTCCGAGCCTTATCTGAGTTGTATTCTTCCATACAATTTCGGAGTTGTTTCGAAACGATAAAACTGTTCGGTTACCGAAACGTATTCTATGAAGGAAGTACAACCCGGCATCTACAGAAAGGATGGAAAGCTCTATACCAAAGCTGCTTCAGACAAAAAAGTCTACGGCGAACAGCATATTGAATTTGAAGGAGAAACTTTCAGGGAATGGGTTCCCGGAAGATCTAAAGCCGGGGCAGCAGTTATGAAAGAAGTCGAACTCGGATTGGAAAAAGATTCAGAGGTTCTTTACTTGGGAGCAGCTTCAGGAACAACTGTATCGCATTTTTCTGACATACTCGAAAAAGGTTTTGTCGTAGGCGTTGAATATTCTGACACGGTTATACGTCAACTGGTTGAACTTGCGGAACATCGAGAAAACATAGCACCGGTACTTGGAGATGCAAGAAAGCCTGAAGAGTATGAAGACATGGTTGGAGCTGTCGATGTAGTTTTTCAGGATATATCGCAGAGAGATCAGCCTGAAATCTTTCTCAAGAACTGCAGGAAATTTTTGAAGAATGGAGGAACGGCTTTACTTGCAGTAAAAGCACGTTCGATGTCATCTTCAAAGACTAAAGGCGAGATATTTGAGGAAGTTAAGGATAAAGTTAGAGAAGAGCTTGATATAGTTGAAGAGACTGAGCTTGATCCTTATGAGAAAGAGCATCTCTTTCTTAAGATGAAAAAGTAGAATGTGGAGGAGAAGGTCTTGCTAGGCTTTTCCCAGCAGACCTCCTAGATCCTTTGAAACCTTGTTTTCTTTGAAGCCTCTGGAGTCGAAGTACTGAGGTTTTTTGCAGCATTCGGCGTTTGACTCCAGTCGGTTTATTGTTCCCAGCACGGCGTGTTTGCCGGGTAAAACGTTTTTCTCCTCCCTCTCCCCACAATTGTGACACACAAGTTCGATCATTTTTCTCTCGACCCTCGCAACCATTAATACTCGAGACTCGCTTTATAAAGGAGCGAGGATTGTTCCGGAAGTTCCGGTAGAAAAAGTCTTTACATCGACCAAACAAAAGTAAGGTTAT
This sequence comes from Candidatus Nanohaloarchaea archaeon, assembly GCA_014297435.1. Taxonomy (GTDB): domain Archaea; phylum Nanohalarchaeota; class Nanosalinia; order Nanosalinales; family Nanosalinaceae; genus PL-Br10-U2g16. The sequence continues at coordinate 203,225 of JACOQA010000001.1, forward strand.
GGAGAAGAAGTGGGAATGTGATGACTGCGGAAGACAACTCGAATCCGAACTCGAACCTCAGAACTGTCCGTGTGGCTCTGAAGAGATCCGGGCGCAGGAACAGTTATCTATGCTTGAACAGATGATGAAGGACTTCCTTAAAGATAATAGTCCGGGCAGAAGCTAGAGACAGAAAGATTAATCAATATACTTGAGTGTACACTTTTTGGGGCAACTTTGGGAGTCAGACAACTAGATACCGGAACCTCTGAACCTTACAAAAACCTGGTAAAACAGGACTACGACACCGATTTCTTAGTACGCCGCTCTGACTACGAGGGCGACATACATGACTCGCTTATCGAGGCTATGGAGTACATCAGTGAGGATGAGCTAGAGGAAATATTCGGAATAAGAAACTTCAACCGGCTTCTAGGCGAAGGATACGAGATGGAAGGAAGTCTGGAAGTAGAGGACTGGGCTATAACCGGTTCATGCCAGGGCGGAGAAATAGCGGTCGGTCAGACAGTATCCTGTGATGGAAAAGAGGTAATTCCTGGTACAAAAATACCTCGAGACTTCCACCAAGCCATCAAATTCGGCGAACGTGTAGAAGAAGAACTGGGAATGAATGTTACAGGTTTCTACGTGGTAAGGACATGCTATGAGCCAGAAGAGGTAAGAAGACACAGAGAAAGAATCGATGAGAACATAGATTTCTTCGGTTTCGAAAGCATAGACGTCGAAATATATGAACTCGAATCAGAAGAGAAAGAAGGAATTTGGAGACAGGTCTAAGCCTCCTCTCTAACCCAGTCGTAGCCCTCATTCTCAAGCTTCTCAGCCAGTTCAGCGCCACCAGACTTCACAATGTTCCCATCAACCATGATATGGACATGGTCGGGTTCAACGTAGTCAAGAATGCGCTGGTAGTGCGTGATCATCAACATTCCGCGATCTTCCTCAGCAAGCTTATTGATGCCGTTCGCAACCACCTTCAAAGCATCGATATCAAGTCCTGAGTCGATCTCGTCGAGAACAGCGTACTTAGGCTGAAGAACTGCCATTTGAAGGATCTCGTTCCTCTTCTTCTCGCCCCCTGAAAAACCGTCATTAAGATATCTCCTTGCGTACTCCTCATCCATATCCAGCATTTCAAGCGCGTCTTCCATCCTTTCACGGAACTCAGACTGCTTGATAGGATCTTTTCCGTCTTCCTCACGTTGTGCGTTTATAGCTTCCTTTAAGAACTCGGCGACCGAAATACCTGAGATCTCTGAAGGGTACTGGAAACCAAGGAAAAGTCCTTCCCTCGCTCTCTCATCCGTTTCCTCATATGTTACATCCTCGCCATCTACGATTATATTGCCAGAGTCGATGCTGTAAACAGGGTTACCCATCAAAGATTTACATAGAGTGGACTTACCGGAACCGTTAGGTCCCATTATTGCGTGTACTTCTCCGGGTTTAACCTCCAAAGAGACTCCTCTCAAGATTTTTTCGTCTTCAACCGAGACCTCTAGGTCTTTGACTTCTAGTGTCATAATTTATAGCACACTCCAACTTTCTTAACTCCCACTCTCTAAGGTTTCAAAGCTTTCTTTACGGTCTCAAGACCCAGCAAAGCACACTTCATTCTCATAGGTGAAACATCCATGCCTAGTTGGTCCAGCATCCAGTCTTCATCTAGATCCTCAACTTCCCCGGTTGTTAGACCTGTAAGTTCCTCAGAAACTATTGAAATAGCTGCTGTGGATATCGCGCAGCCATCAGTCTCGTGTTTAATCTGTTTGATCTTGTTGTCCTCTATTTCAACGTAAATGTGTGTTTTATCCCCGCATGAAGGATTTTCAGCCTGTGCATCTTTTCCTCTTTCAAGGCTTCCCTCGTTCAAAGGATGTTTGTAAAGATCAAGGATTTGGTCGCGGTACATAAATACAAATTTAGCAGGTCAATTCTTATCTAGGTCATGGAAGAGGAACACCGTCGAAGCCTTAGATGAAATTGAAGAACAGATGGATGAACCCCTCAACTATCTAACCGGTCAAGGACTTGAGGTGATAGAGTATACTGTATCAAGTGATCCTTAAAGAGGACGTGGAGAGAACTGTGAGAAAGCGTTTGAAAATATGGATTTTTCAGTCGTAGGCTTTGTTCGTTTTGAATCGTAAGATTATCCCGAAATTGGCATAGAACTTTTGTATGAGCCGTCCGAAGATTTGGGTTACTTTGCTGTAGCTAATATTGAGGACGAAGAGAGGCTTAAAACTGCTGAAAAATATTTCGAGGACTTAGCGGGATTGTTAGACTACAACATTGAGGTCGAGTTCAGCTAAAGGTTCTTTTTACTTCCTTTACCGCTTCTACCAGTTTTTCTACATCTTTCTCCGTGTTGTATAAGTAAGGGGATGCTCTTGTAGTTCCTGATATGTCAAGTGATTCCATAAGTGGTTGTGTGCAGTGATGCCCGGCTCTAACCGCCACGCTGTTCTGATTGAGTATCTCGGCCACATCGTGAGGATGTGCAAAATCTGTTGTGAAAGAAACCACATAGGTATCTTCTTCAGGTGCGAGCACTTTCACGCCCTCAATGCCGCTTAAACCTTCTTTCATCTTCCTGCAGAGCTTCCTATCATGCTTTTCTATTTTTTTCATTCCTACGTTTTCCAGGTGTTCGATCGCTGCTGAAAGACCTACAGCTCCTGCCACATTAGGTGTGCCAGCTTCAAACTTTTCCGGAACCTCCTCATATTTGACCTCATCTTTTTTCACGGATCTTATCATTCCGCCACCGACTTTGTACGGTTCCATGCTTTCAAGTAAATCCTTTTTTCCATAGAGTACGCCTATACCTGTCGGTCCCAGCATCTTGTGTCCTGAGAAAACAAGGAAGTCGGCATCCAACTCCTTAACATCAGTCTTCATTCTAGGAACGGATTGTGCTCCATCGACCATGACAAGCGCGTCGTTTCTATGCGCCAGCTCAACTATTTCTTCTAATGGGTGCTCTGAACCGGTCACGTTTGAGACATGTGAGATTGTGACGAGAGCGGTTTCTTCGTCGATTATTTCTTCTGCAGCATCCATGTCAAACTCTCCATTTTCGGTCGGTATGTATTCGAGTTCTAGATTTTCTTCTTCTGCCTTTCTCCTCCAAGGTAGTTGTTCGGAGTGATGAGCTATCTCGGAAACAACTATATTTCCTTCAAGCTCAAGAGAGTGTGCAAGAAGGTTGACTGCTTCTGTAGTGTTGTTGACAAAAACGATTTCGTCAGTCCTTGCGTTTATGAAGTCTGCTACTTTCTTTCTTGATTCTCTGAATTTCTTATTTGCGTCTCCGGCCAGTTCATAAAGTCCACGTCCCACGTTCGCATTATTTTTGCTGTAAAAGCTCTGAAGCGCATTAATTACCTGTTCCGGTTTCTGGGAAGTGGCGGCCGAATCTAGGTAAACTAGTTCTTCTCTTTCTTGGAAAATTGGAAAGTCTTCCCTCAGTTTTTCTGGATTCATGGAAATTATCTCCGGGTCGAACTTTTTAACAGCAATTCAGTTCCTGATCCATGAGAGAATACCTGAACCAACTGAAACAAACAGGAATACTGAGATGAATGCGCCCAGGTTTTTCGGGTTGACCCAACCCGAGGTATAGATGTCCATAAACACGTAGGCCAGAGAACCGCATGTAATTGAGATAGCTAGGAATTTCCAGTCCTTTTTCTTCATCAGGTTGAGAAACTGATACTTCCAGTTTTAAACCTTATGTTTCCTACTTAAGCTTCCTTTCGACCTCATCCCTGATCCTTTCTTTCAGGTCAGGAAGCTCTACCTCTTTGAGTACCGGTTCAAAGAAACCCTTGACAATCAGTCTCTGGGCTTTCTCCTCTGAAAGCCCTCGGGACTCAAGGTAGTGAAGCTCTTTCTCAGGCAGGTTTCCGGCAGAAGCAGCGTGACTTGCCTCTACGTCCGGATCCTCGATCATCAGTTTTGGGGAAGCATCAACTTCAGCATCGTTAGAAAGTGTCAAAACGTTTTCGTTTTGGAAGCTCTGTGTGTCGTCTGCTTCATCCTCAACTTTCTGAAGTCCTTCGTATACGGACCTTGCCTCGTCGTCCACAACCGCACGTGAATCCATGTCGCACCTCGTGTTAGTTCCTATGTGCCTGACATGAAGCGAGATGTCGACGTGCTGGTCTTCTGTAGGGTACCATATGCCCTGCATATCGGCTTCGGAGTTGTCTCCTTTCAACACTGTCTCGACCTTAGTCCTGTTCAAATCACCTTCGAACTGCGAGTTCAACCATTCTATCTTCGCGTCCCTATCAAGAACTGCTTTTCTACGAGAATAGGAAAGTTCTGACTCGGATGCCTCAACAGAACCATATCTCAAAGTTGAGTTCTCGCCCAGGTAGAACTCGTTGAAAGAAGTTTGTATCTCATTAGTTCCGGTAAGGCTTTCAGTTACTGTTAGTTCAGCATTTCTGGAGGTCTCGACGACCAGATGTGAGAAAACATTCGAGGTGGTATCATAATCGAGTTGAACTTCTGCTTCGCCTTCAGCTTCTATGTAGATAATCGAGTTCAGGTTTGCTGCGTGGAACGCATTCATCCTGTCCTCATCGACCTTTATTGAATCGAAAAGTTTGTCACCTGCAGCCTCAATAGCTTCCTCGCCCGTAAATACTTCTGCTTCGCCTTCAACGTCCATCTCAGGTTGGAAATCTTTCTCTTTGATATTGAATTCTTCTACGTCGGGGTATCGTGTCCATGTTCTTCCCGGCGTCCTTATGCTTGAAGGCATTTCGAGTTCTTCAAACTTTTCTTCTGCTTTCTGTTTAAAATTCATCCTAGGCTTCCCTCCATCTCTAACTGGATAAGCCTGTTCAACTCAACAGCGTATTCAAGAGGTAGCTCCTTCGCTATAGGTTCAATAAATCCTCTTACAATCATCTCTTTAGCCTCCTCCTCTTCTATACCTCTCGACATCAAGTAGTGTATTTCTTCGTCGCCGATAGATCCTACGGTGGCTTCGTGCGCTACATCAACGTCATCCTCTTTCAACTCAACGTAAGGTTCGGTATCGGAGGTTGCTTCCTCATCAAACATAAGTGCATCGCATTCGATTGAGGTCTTGCTGCCATGTGCGCCGTTAGCGACTCTTACAAGTCCTCTGTAATTTGTTCTTCCATTATCCTGTGAAATTGACTTGGACTCGATAGTTGATTTTGTGTTCGGAGCGTTATGGATTACCTTGGCTCCTGTATCGATGTCCTGTCCTTCTCCGGCGAAAGAAATTGTAATGTGGTTGGCTTTAGCCCCTTCTCCATTCAAATGGCTTGAAGGGTAGAGCATCGTTACTTTTGAGCCCATGGAGCCGGAAACCCATTCCATAGTCCCGTTCTTCTGTACCTTCGCTCTTTTAGTATTCAGGTTGTATGTGTTCTTCGACCAGTTCTGGACAGTTGAGTACTGGACGTGTGCATCTTCTTTGACAAATACCTCGACACATCCTGAGTGAAGATTGCTACGTGTATATTGTGGGGCTGAACACCCTTCGATATAGTGAACCTGTGAGTTTTCTTCCGCAATAATGAGTGTGTGTTCGAACTGCCCCATACCTTTCGAATTCATCCTAAAGTAGGCTTGAACAGGTATCTCTACCTCTACACCCTCCGGAACGTAGACAAAAGATCCTCCTGACCATACAGCACCGTGTAAAGCAGCGAACTTGTTATCCTGAGCAGGCACACACTTAGTCATGAAGTATTCTTTAACTAGCTCTTCATGTTCCTGCAAAGCTTTATCCATATCGCAGAAAATGACTCCTTTCTCTTCCCATTCTTCTTTCATATTCTGGTAAACGACTTCGGAATCGTACTGTGCGCCAACGCCGGAAAGTGCATCTCTTTCTGCTTCAGGTATTCCCAGTCTATCAAATGTTTCTCTTATCTCGTCTGGAACCTCGTCCCACTCGTTACTCTGATCTGCATCCGGCTTGATGAATGCAGTAATTTCCTCGAAGTCGATTCCCGAAAGATCTGGACCCCAGTCTGGCATTGGTCTTTTCTTGAAATGCCTGTAGGCTCTTAACCGTTTCTTCTTCATCCATTCAGGCTCATCTTTCTGTTCTGATATTTCTTCAATTATCTCTTCGGAGAGACCTTTTCCTGAGTCATATGCGGGTTCAGAATCTACTTTGTGGTCGAAACGTTCCTGGTTTTTCTCAACTTCAGACATATCAAATAATTCCCCATGAAGCTTTAAATCCTGACTTATCTACCAGGATTCTGTGATAAAGTTTTCTTTATATTTGAGTAAGGTATGCCGACGCACTATGGTGAGAGAATATATGATTCCGTCAGTAAAAGAGATTTGGAAGAAGGATTGAGGGATTTAAGAGATCCCATAGGTGAATTGCTTGACGATTCAGTGGATGAGAGCTCATCAGTATATTCATTCGGTGTTGAGGACGTAAGCGAAATAGGATTTAATGAAGAATACTCTTTCACTTCAGGTCAGGAACAAGAACTTGATCTATCTATAGCTCTTGCAGAACTAGATGGTCGCAGGCTTATGACCAGTATTTATCGTGATGGGAATGAAGATATCTACGAAGAATTTACAGAAAAGATTGATGAAGCAATTGAGGGTCTAAAGGCAGGTAAGAGATGCACAAGCTCTAACAGTGAGACCTGGGTATTTAACCCTTGATTTCTGATGAAGAGTAGCCCTCTCTTTCTTTTATCCTATGTACCTCAACTTTGTGATTTGTTGCATCCTCTGCCATTTCCTTCACTTCTTCGTCTGAGTGTTTCTGATCGTGACCTAGAGTGATGATATCCGGATCAACTTCCTTCACGGTCGAGTATATGTCGCCTTCTGAGCCCAGAACAGCTCTATCAACAACTTCGAGAGAATCAAGCATTTCTCTTCTTTCTTCCTCAGAAAACTCCAGATCTTTTCTTCCTCTAACTCGAGAGTCTCTAGCAACAACTACAATCAGTTTATCGCCCAGATCAGCTGACCTTTCCAGATAATACAGGTGACCTGGATGAAGCACATCGAAAGTTCCCTGAGCCATCACGTTCTTCATGGAGAGTGATACTATGGTTATGCACTTAAGGCTTGATATTTGAGTGTCGAGTTTTTAGAAAAACTCTTCTATCTCTTTCCAAGGAGCCTTTGTACTTTTTAGACTGGTTCCTGGAGGGAAGACTTTCCTGTAGTTGCTCCAGTCGTACCTCTTATCCATGTAAACTATTACTCCTTCATCAGTCTTTGATCGAATACATCTGCCTGCGGCCTGTATCGCACGGTTCATAGCGGGATAGCTATAGCCGTAGTCCCAGCCCTTGCCGAACAATTCATCGTAGAAGTCGATCAATTCCTTTGTTTCAAGGTCAGGTCTCTGCAGGGGAAGACCTACGACGAAAACCCCTTTCAAAACTTCTCCGGGATAGTCCACACCTTCACCAAATGAACCTGCAGCAACACCTAGTAGTACAGAGTCTTTCTCTCCTTTTCTAGCTGCGAAGTCGTCAAGAACCTCCTGTTTTTCCTCCTTGTCCATAGAACGATCCTCAATAAACAGTTTTCTGTCCGTCCTCGTTTCAAGCAACTCCTTTACCTTGTACATCATCGAGTAGCTAGGGAAGAAAACCCCACAGTTTCCATCAACTGATTCGAACGATTTCGCGAGATACCATGCGTATTTCTGTCTCATCGAGTCGTCTCTTTCCTCGTATTTTGTGGTCAGAGTCGGTATTACTAGACTGATCTGATTCTCCTTCGGGAAAGGTGACTCAAAGGATACCTTCTCGGTTTGTTCCTCTTCTAAGCCCGTTAAATCGATGTACATCTGTTGTGGGGTTAATGTACCTGACATCAAAACAGAGCTGAAAGACTTGTTCAAAGGTTCCTTTGTGGATATCTGTGGATCGAGACAGGAATAGTTTATTCTTATCTCGCGGTTACCTCCGCTCGTCCTAGCTCTCTTAATACATCTGACAAATCCTTTGTCCTCACCGTTCCAGTGATCTAAAAACTCAGCTACGTTTGCGCAGTAGCTTCTTTCCTGCTCGTCCTCAACTTCCTCCGCAACATTTTCTAGGTCGAGAATGAGTTCATCATAATCGTAGAAGCTTTCTACAGGTTCTTTCAAAGTTGTTTTTTCAAGTGTTTCTTCATGGCTTGTCTGTCCGAGTTTGTCTCGTGCTATCCGGTTTATAGCCCGATCAAGCTGCTCTAGGTATTCCTGTTCTCTGTAGTAACCAAATTTCTCTGCTTCGGTCTGCGCCTTCTTTATCTGTGGAATTGTTACAGAGCTTGAGAACAAGGACCTGGTTCTCGAAGGAAGGTTATGGGCTTCATCAACAATTATTATTGTGTCATTTAGATCGATACCTGCTTTTTCAAATACTATTTCTCTCACGCCAGGGTGGAAGATGTGGAAGTAGTCTGCGACAACCAAGTCGGCTTCAGCCGTCATATGCATCAAGATCTGGTAAGGACAGACATCTGTACAGCGCTTCTTGACCTCTTCCGCGGTCAAACCTTGGTTCTTGAACTCTTTGATCCGGTTCCTGGCTTCATCCGTTAACTCGTGTGCTTCTGTAAAAGTATTGTCGTGTCTCGGGCAATCGGGTCCTTCCTGCCCTCTAATACCAGCTTCGCCCTCGCAAAGATGTGATTTTCCTATTAAGTCTACTGAAGAAACGGTTTCATCATGTTTTTCGTTAATCTTTCTTGCTGTCTCTATAGCTATCTGGTGCTGGCTGTGTCTAGGAGTGACAAAAAATACTTTCTTATCGTTCTGTTTTGCGTACTCTAAAGCAGGTGTTATTGATCCTGCTGTCTTTCCTAGACCCGTAGGAGCATGAGCTACAACTGAGCCTTCTCTATCTATCGCTTCTTCTACTTTTTCTATTAGTTCGTCCTGTTTCTCCCTTACCTCTGAGAACGGGAATAAGTCCATAAACATTCCTCAGGACTGCAACTGATTTTAAGCTTGACACATCTCAGGAAACAGGTAAAAAATTATTATCTAATAATCAGGTTTATGAGCTGGCATGCCACTGATGCTATCGATGAAACCGTCGAGAAAACCAAGGACTTCTTGATGCCTTTTGATCTAGGTCTTTGGTCGAGACTGGCTTTAGTCGTATTTTTTGTTGGAAGTATAAGTCTGAGCGTGCCGTTGCCGCCGCTTCCGCCTGAAGCATTTATGGCTTTAACAGAAATATCTGGTATCGGAGTTTCAGCAGCCTTTATTGCAGGAATAATCGCCGTATCTTTCATAATAGGGTTAGGCATGCTCTTCCTCTCTAGCGTGTTTAACTTTGTTCTTTTCCAGGGCTTGATCGAAGAAAATTTTGATCTAGGCAGTCTTTTCAGCCAGAATATAGGCAGAGGCATCCAGTTCATGAGCTTTCAGTTGGTAGCGCTTCTCGCTGGTATTATATTTTTAGCGGGAACATTTGCTCTAGCATTTGTACAGCCATTATTCTTGATACCTGCTGTAATTGTTTTGATCCCGCTTGCAGTTATTTCGGGAATAGTTATGACGCTTGTTCATGACTTTGTTCTACCAGAAATGATCAAGAAAGACACAAACTTGATAACGTCCTTGAAATCAGTTTATCCGGATCTAAAGGATCAAAGCTTTGAAGTTCTTATCTATGTTGTGTTGAAGATAGCGATCTCTCTTGCCGTAGGCTTTGCTGTATCGTTTGGATCCATTGCAGCTATTATACTTTTGGCAGTTGTTCTAGGTATTCCTGCAGCGATCCTCTCCATGATCGGTATACCTGTAGGTGGCATCGCCATAATGCTTGGCTTGATCGGTTTCGTGATCTTGATGGTGTTTATAGTGGCTGTGCCGGTAAATGTCTTCATGTACTTTTACGCCCTGAACGTCTACGAAAAATTGCTTGAGTGAAAAATGAAAATGTAGAAGGGAGGGGGGAAGTATTATTTGTCGAGGCTGTAGTCCTCGTACTGAAGTAAGAGTAAACGTACTGCTTCGTGGAAAGCATCGGTCTTATCCTTGAACAGTCCCTCTTCGACCATTCGATCAATCTCTTCATTTAATTCGTCCGATAGTCTTACAGAGACTGTTGACATCCACTTTCTGTACTACAATTCCAGCAGCTTGTTTATAAAGTCTCGGTTGTTTTGTGTTACAGAAACTGAAATCTGTAAAAAATGTAATTCAAATGTATTACTTAGAAATCTCCTAAGCTTGATTGCCGTCCGCCAATCATCTTAGACCTCTTTCTTAAATGGTTGTACAGGAACTTGAACTTGTTAGATATCTCGAACTTCACCTGCCTAAAGCTATCAAGTTCCTCAGGATCATCAAAAGCATCTCTTACCGTTTCACGAATAACCCAGACGCCGAGCGGAGCCCAGTAATCAGGATGAACCTCTCTCAGTACAAGTGCTTTGGCCTGACGCTTCCTATTAATCAAGTGTTCTACTATTCCAAGTCTGGCAGCGTAGAACGCACCTGAAGTCTCCTGTGCGTACTCTGTTCTGCCCGAATATGGTTCGTGGTCGATACCTACATGCGTGTTTTCCGCGGCATTCCAGACCGAACCCGGACGCTTCATCTCAATCAACTCATACTCCCACTTGCCCGGAATCAAAAAGATGTGGAAATCGTTTCCAACATAGCTGTTCTTGTAGTATTCTATCTGCCCAAGCTCCTGATAATTCTTGATGCGGGAACGCATCTTTTTCGATATCATGTCGTCGGAAGCCGTAATACTCCAGCGTGTAGGTACTAATTTCCTGTTATCTTCTTGTCCAAGCATTCCTGTACTCAGAGACTGTTGAATCTTGTAATTGTCTATCCCTTTCTCGTGCAGTTCGTCTACCGCGGTCTCGGTCTTCACATCTGTGTCGTAGAACTTTTTCTCGATCTTTTTCTCTACTGAAGGATTCTCGTTCAGCATGAAACGGTCGATATCACCCGAAGCAGATACAGGCTTCACTCTTCCTCCAGAAATACTGCTTCCCGGCTTCTTATCAAGCTCAACCTCTATATCAACCGGTTTCTTCGACATCGCTACCTCTCTAGTATTCATAACGAAGTTTCCGGTGTTCTCGACCTTGTACTTCTTTTTCGAGTTAACTAGTGAGGTTCTCAGTGATGCTACTTTTTCGACGTTGTAGCTGTTCTTGTACCAGTCCTTCGGAGAGTCAAGCAGACTAGAATCGCCAGGATGCTGTGGAGATAGAACTCCTGTGTTAACTTTCGGGTATGTGTGAGAACCTATGAAAACTGAAGGCGCTTTTCCCTGAAACTGTTTCGCTCTCTCAATAGAAGGCATTACCTCCTGGAGCTTCCTTTTAGCCTCCTCGGAGCTCATTCCTTTCGCGAGTTTGCCGTATCCCATACCTAGGAATATGGTAGAGAAATAATTTGAAGATGGTTACGAATGTATCTAGAAAATTTATCAGTTTGCTCTCTGAAGCAAATTATTATGCTGTCTTTTTTGAGATCTTTAATAAGTTCAAATAGAAGCTCGAAATCAGGTCAGGAAAAAGGAACTCTCGACACAAATGTTGATGAGGCAGTTTCTAGAGCTTCAGAGATCCTTAAAGATCTAGGATTTGAACCGGAAGAAGTCAGGACTTCTTATGAGAACTACAAGAAAACTGATCTGGAACAGGGTAAGACAATAGAGAGCTACATCAAGGAGAATGATAAATTTATTTACAGCCTTGAACCTGACGAGAACGTACCTATTGCCGTTATCGTCGAAGACATTATCCGGTACTCGGATCGGGGAGTTTATACCGACTTCTCCTACGGGGAGGATCAAGTGCAGAGAAAGCTTTCAGCCGCTTTTCCTGAAGGATATTCTATTAGATTGGAGGATCTTGAAGGTCACAAGCTTGGTTACTGGAAAGATCGAGAGGAGAATTACTATGTTGAGGAGGGCGATACTTTCCGGGCGATTCTGAAGACAGAGAACGAAGAAAGATCTACAGATTTCAGCTATCCTGAGGATCATTACGGCAAAAGCAGCTTTGATAGGCTCGTCAAACAAGTAAATAAAGATTTGCTGATTGCTGAGGATTTCAGCATATACCAGTTCAAACGCTTTGGAGATTACTGGGAATTTGCAGTTCTCAAAGATCGTGAAGCTAAAAGATTCAAGGATAAGTATGGTTCAGAATCTCAGATTGCTGACCAAACTCTTATAGAGTTTGATTTCTAGATGGGAGACCAGCTGCTACACCGTTTCATAGGCGAAAGCATTTTTCCCTTTGATGTGGTCTAAGGCTCTGTCCTTTAGGTCGGGGAGGATGTCACCTCAGCTTAAAAAATGAGTAAAGTCCTGAGGTGTAGGTCACCAGCCAGAAACCTAGGAAGGTGTAGTAAAGCAGATCGATTCTGGCTGTGAACAGAGAGACTATGAATGCCGCTAGGAATACATAAGCGATCATTCCGGAACCTACGTGAAGTCTCATGAAAAGCTTTGGTCTGTTCAATCGCTGAAACGTACCTGAAATCACGCCGCTGTGAACAAAATAGACTGTGCTGAAATCAAAAATTCCTGCTACGGCTATTAAAGCTGTTAAGGTTGTAGCAGACCGGTCAAAAAGCATTAAAGCCCCGAAAAATAGTATTCCGGCAATTGTAGACCCGGTCTGATTCATTATCCTTGCGTTTGATTCTGAAACGCTGTCAAGCCTGTTTGTTATCTTGTCAGTAATCTTCATGGGTTCGCCAGCACCTTTTGATTTGAGTATTAGGTAATTTACGGGAAAGGTCTTATCATTCTTTAACGTATTTGATTGGGTTGTTGAGAATGCGGTTTTAGTACAATCATAATTTGTAGGTTGTTAGAACGAGACAGATTAGTAGAAAAATAGGTTATTAACCTGTTAAACATTCTAAGTAGCAGAGCGATGATTTTGGGATGAAAGAGTATCCGTGCCGTGATGCATTTAACTTTTACTAAAGAATAACAACGTGTGATAATATGGCAGAAAACACTACACCACTTTCAATGAAATCATCAGATGTTTATGCAGAAGGGGAAGTTTCACCGTCAAAAGCAGAACACGTAATGACAACACTAACGAAAGGAAGTGTTGGAGTTGAATATGACGGTCCAGGAGCACTGGAGGACAAAGAGTTAGTTGAACCAGAAGATGCAGTGGATGTTCTCAATACAGCACTAGGATACAGCTCACAGATGACTCCGGATGAACAACTAGAGAGACGGCAACTGATGGAAGAACTAGGATTCGACAACTCAACATATGGAAGCGGATCAGTCGTCCAAGAACTTGTAGAAGGTCATGGCAAACAAGGAGCCGATACTCCGGTGTATCTGATGGCTGCTTTTGATGAAGAATTGGCAGATAAGGAGTCAGGGATAGCCTCAGAATACGCGGTTGTAGTTGACGACCTTCAAACCGCAGTTAGATCAACCCAAGAAGATTTTGAAGCCAACCTAAAATTCACGGGAAACATGCTAGGCGAATCAACAAGCCAACGAGATGTGCAAGAATACGCTAGAACCGTCGGCGGAGAACTAAGCGAAGCTTACCAGACAATAGCCGACTTATAGATAAAGAAAAAACCCAACTTCATTTTTACTTTCTTCCTATCTGTAGAATGTGAAGACAATATAGTTCAGTACAGGTTTGGACTCTCCGGGATTTGAACCCGGGGCCTTCTGCTTGCGAAGCAGATGCTCGTCCCAAGCTGAGCTAAGAGCCCTTCCCTCCAAAAAGGAGATGATGTAGAAAAGTTAAAAACTCAGTTCTGGTCTTCCTGGATCTCCAGAGGTAATTCTTTGTCTTCACGGATTCCGGTAGTCATCACAAGTTTGAGACCTTCTTTGACCGAGATGTCTACATCCTCTACGTTGTCTTCTTCAGCGATTATTAGGTGTCCGGCTGTAGGATTGGGGCTTTGTGGTATGAAGATGTTGATTTTTTCTCCAAGTTCCTCGGGGGAGTCTCCTGTTACAAATCCTATGCTTTCGATACCTTCTCTAGGATATTCTACTAGTACGACGCGCTGGTACCTGCTTTTTTCCACCATAGAGTTAGCAAGATGTCTGACAGAGAAATAGATTGTTCTTACTAGTGGTATGAGGTTGATGGCTCTTCCTCCGCCGCCCAGTATTCTTCTTCCAAAGGTGCTGGCTGCTAATAGACCTATGAAAGTCACAAGTGTGATTATTGTAAGCCCGGTTAGTAGTTGTGCTACTAGTTCTATGTTTGCCGTATACCGAGCTAGACCTAGGTTGATAACTATAGGGTTGATAATGCCCAGAGCCCAGGTGAAAACAAGTTTTAGAACGAATATTGTAACAGCTAAAGGAGCTAGAATTATTGCGCCGGTGATAAACGAGTTTTTGAGCTTGTATCTCATGCTAACAACAGGTCTTTTCTATGGTATAAACCTTGTGTTCAGCTCGAATGTTTTGAGTAGTATTTTGAAACAATACTTACAAGAACAACCATCAATGTCGCGAAAACAATTAAACCCTCTACTAGACCGATAGTAGTGATGGCTACAGCTGTTAAAACCATTATAGACAAGTTCAGGATGGAGAATACAGCGAAAAGTTTGGTCGCCCTGCGGTCGATCTCCATACTCAATAAAAACAAGTCCGGGGTTTAAATCTCTACAGCTAAATAATAGGGAAATATGAGTTTGTTACACGCAGCAATCGGTTTTTTCGCCGGAACATTCGTAGGTCTTGGGCTATCAGTGCTCTACATTAGGTGGAAAATAAGGTCCCAGCTCGGCGCCATGCAGCAGCAGATGGACTCGATGTTTGAAGCAACAGAAGCGATGAACGATTCTTTTGATGATATCGAGGAAGCTGATTTTGAAGAAAAAGAAGAGGAGTAGAGAGCTATTCCATCTCCGATATCTTGTAGCCGAACCAGATCTGGTAGAGACCTGAAAGCCCTACAAGCAGGTAAACTGTTGCCTCAAGCGTCCCTTCCATAACGTCTCCAAACAGCATGGCTACAAGGTTCCAGTTGCTCTCGAAGAAGTATCCTAGGCCGATAAGACCCCAGTTCAAGGCACCTATAATCACAAGGGTCAGGGTTGCCCAGTCTAGGAAGTTCAAGTTTCTATTCATAAAGTTTGATCACCTGTGAGGTTTTCCTACTTCCCGAGTTATAAGCAACGCTGTACTCTATCTAACTATTTCCCGTTTTCAAGTCTTTCAGCGGTCTTCTCCATCTCATCAGAGATTGAGTGAAGCTGCTCGATGAAAGCCTCTGTCTTCGCATTGTACTGCTCGTCGATCTCAATGTTTCTCAACGATTTACGTACATGAGCCTCTTTTACCTTCGCCATCATCTCTGCATCGTCCATAGTCTGGTCGATAATCTCGTCCAGAAGCTCGGAGAGAACACAGTTTATGACGTGTGGAACATCTCCGTCTAGTGTCTGTTCCTCGTCCATGTTTTCTCTTAGAAGTCGTGCGATCCTCCCCTCAGATAATGCAAGATCGGAGTTTTCCAGCTGACCGTAGTTGTCAGGTACAAGCTTCTCTAAATTCATAGAACTGTATGGAGAAGAAAAATTTAAACGGGTTCAGTCTTGAATCCACCGTTCCCGTTTCTCCAGTTCTTCTCATTCCTCTCCAAAGGATCTGCTATTATCTCATCATCAGTCATTTCATAACACTCAAGTATAAAGTCGGCTCTAACGTCTGTATAATTTTCGTAGACCTCCTTCGCCGATTCCCGAACATCTTGAGCTTTAACACCATCTCTGGGAGATTCAAGGTGATCGGAGACATCTTTAAGCTTATTAATTATACTACTTAGTTGTCTCATTCTTTCCTCTGTCGCAATAAGTGTTTCAGCCGCTTTATCGGTTTCCTCGCAGTACTGTCCTGTTTCAACTCCTGTCGTCTCCTTGTACTGTTCCAAGGTATCAAGATATGTGTTGAAGACATGTTCTGCGATACCGAGTTCGGCTTTTGCTGTCTCAACTTTGCTGTATAGCTCTGAGATGTCCGTCAAGTGTAGGACCCTTCGAAGTCTTGGTTTGGATCAAGTTAAATAATTTAGGGCGAAAAGTCAGGTTACAAGCCCGAATGGTGTAGTCTGGCCAATCATTTTGCCCTCTCGAGGCAAAGACCCGAGTTCAAATCTCGGTTCGGGCATGGTTCATATAGTTAAACACTCTCCGGTTATAGTTTCTAAACTTTATGCTCCTGGCAGCTTCCTAGAAATGAAAAGAAAAAGATTTGATGCGGATTTCTGTTAACCCTCAAATAGTTCGTTGATTTCGTCCCTGTGTCTCTTGGTCTCGAATGTTCCTGTTCCGGCAGTTTTCTGAATCTCTTTCTTATTCATATCGGTCTCGTTTTCCAGTATTACCGATGATACGATTCTAGGATCTTTGCCAGAGATTGTGAGGTTCATTAGATCTTCCTCATAATCGTCCGGAACTCTTTCTGAAAGTATCTCTGCTGTTTTTTCAGCACCTAGCCCGTCTTCGCCATACATCAGGTCTTGAATCTGTCGGTTCGGCACAAATGAAACGCCCTCCTCTTTCAGACCTTCATCATTCACGAAAAACTCTATTGCTTGAGAAGTCTTCTTAGGCTCAGAAGACGAAGCAATTTTGTCCGCAAACACTCCGGAATGTTTTTCAATAGCCTTAGCAGCCTCTTTAGGTTTATTGCTACTGTAAATTTCGTCTCTAAATTCTTCCCCGGCTATTTCTTCTGCTTCAAGGTATTTTTCTACTCTTGAAGCATTTCTAGCTACGCGGGAGTTACTTGCGTTGAAAACTTCTGCAGCTTCGTCAGGCGTGTTTTCCGTCAAAACACTGTAGATTCCTGCAGTATATGTTTTTGCTTTCCCGCCGTCTTCTTCGATATGGTTGTCGATTAAGGTATGGAATTTTTCAGGAACTAATGCCTTATATCCTTCTACAACGTCTGAATTATCTTCGCCGTAGCCTAGTGCTTCACCTGTTTCTCTTACTGTTACTGGAGTTACTCCTGCCTTATCAGCAGCCTCCTTCTGATTTAGGTCTTCTTCATAGTGTAGCACGGCACCAATAGCTCCGGAGGCTTTTCTACCTGAAGCCACAGCATCGTATACTTCTTGCTCATAGCCTTCGGGTATGTTTTCTAACGTCTCGTCTGGTATCAACTGTCGAACCTTGTTTTCATCTAGACCCATGATAATTACTCTACCGTAACAAAAATTTATAAATTCTTTTTCAGAAGTAGAAGAGAAAAAATGAGTCAATTCTAGTCTTTTTTCTCAAACCTCACTGACTGGTTTTCTCCAATCTCTATCTTGTTTACTAATTCTCCGTTCTCCATAACGACTACGTTCCATACTCCTTCAGTTGTTTCTCCTGAGGTCTGGTTGCCTTCTGTTGGTGTTCCGTTCTCAACTTCTTCGTTCTGTAGGAAGTCAATGATCTGCTGATCTGTTTCAGCGTTTATGACGTCGCCGCTCTGTGCATTGACGAATGAGGTAAATGCTATTCCGGCGGAGTCAAGCGGAACCACTCTGACCTGCCAGTAGAGCTGGTCGTTAACAACCACGGGGATTGGCTCTGAAGGTTTGAAACCGGTTTGAACGTTTTCGCTGGAGCTTGATATGTCCGCCCAGTTCACCTTCGAGTTCGCCTTCCTTACGTAGTTGGTTGCTTTGTTTGCTCCTAGAAGCGCCTCACTTCTGTTAAGCTTTAGTACGGAGTAGTCTCCGGTATCTGCATCGATCGTCCAGATCTGGAAGAGTCCCTGAGCGTTTCCGTAAGGTTCGGCTGCTACGAAAAGTTTCACGCCTTCTTGTGTCAGGATCGTGAACGGCTGATCGTTTCCTACCCCTGGAACTCCAGCAACTTCCAACTGATCTCTGTGCGTAAACCAGGCGTTGATAATACCGTTCTTGTAAGCTAAAGAACTTACCTTCTTTTTCGCTAGGTCGTAAGGATAGAGTCTCTGGTCTTGAAGCACTTCGTTCTGTCTTGCTTCTTCAGGTTCCAGAAAGTCGATGTTTCCTTCAGGGTTTACCAGTGCGACTCCAGACCAGTCAGGTGTCGTGTAGAATATTGGCGAGTCGAAGTGGAACTCGTAGTCCTTGTAAGGAACTGCGATGTAGGTCTTTCCATCGTGTTCGATGTTGATAGGATCTTCGTACTTAACCCAGTACTTCTCTTTCTTCAAACGCCACATCACGTTGTCGGTTACTCCCATTCCAAGTCCTGCTTCCATTTCGTCCTCCGTGTAGCTGATTCTCTTGTTCTGGGTTGTCATGTCTACGAAGGTTGCTCCTTTCTGCTCCAACGCAAAGTAGTTGTAGAGTCCGTCAGGTTTTTTCGGCATCGACCAGTAAGGCGTTCCGTTATCCGAGATAGAGATATCTGCGTCGCCTAAAGTATATCTAGGTGTTTGGAGAGAGTTTGATGCGTACTCCTCTGCAACCGATTTAGGTAGGACGCGTGGTCTCTGCGGGTCGATATCCGGCAAACTCTGCAATTTGTTAGCGTTATCCTGAACTTCTCCTGCGAGTTCCTCCATCTCAAAAGCGTTTGAGAGAGGCATTCCAAATACTAGTAGAGGCACTAGTAGTACTGAGATCCCTAGAAGCCATACGTTGGCTCTTCCTGCATCGAACTGTTCTTCGGAGTCAAGTGCTTGTAGTTTTTCAGCAAGAGTCTTTCCTGCTATCGCAACTCCGAGTACTGTTAGACCAGCTACCTGCAGCAGATACGGGTTTGAATATATGCCGATCAGCATGCCATGTAGCCATGGTCTGAAGAAGTAGGTCAGACCTCCGAGGATAATTATTGGTGTTAGCAAACCGATTATTTTTCCGGCTTCAAGCTCTTTTAGTTTCATACCTAGTTATTGTAGGTAAGGATGTTTTATTCTTCCGGAAAGATTATTGAACTTATCAGTTCATTCATGAGTTATGATTCTTGACAAGATACTTTTTAGCACATCAATCTACTTCCAGACAATAAGGTTTGGAGCTGCTTTTATCCTCGGAATGTTGTTCACGCGGGCGGTGCTGATGCCTGTCTCCGGACGGCTTTTCTCTAAAAGACCGGGCAAGAAAGCAGAGCACTCCGCAGAAAACATAACAGGGCTTCTAGGCATATTCGTAACTGTAGTTCTATCTTTACAGGTAGGAGGGTTCGGTAACCTTCTGACACTTGTAGGAACTATAGCAGCTGCGGCAACAGTAGCTATCGGATTCGGTATGAGAGATCAAGTTTCTAGTGTGATCGCAGGATTCTTCCTCTACACAGACAATCCGTTCCTCAGAGGCGACTACATCAAGGTAAACGAAACAGAGGGAAGAGTGAAAGAAATTAATTTGAGGACAACAGTTCTCAACGGTCATAACTCGGAAAAACAGATAGTTCCAAACAGCATCCTGACTACAAACAACGTCAAGAACTTTACGAAAGCCGAGAGAACCAAGCTAAGCCTTGAGTTTAAAGGAGAAGCTTCGGAAGAATTCGAGCAGAAAATCCTTGACATAATTAAAGAGGAGGAAGAGATTCTTGGAAGACCTGAACCTGAAATTGTCTATACAGGTTTAGATGATGGAAAACCTGTTATGCAGGTTCATTCCTGGGTAAAAGAATCCGCTGACTACAGAAAAATACGTTCAAACGTTTACAGAAAAATCGCCCCACTTATCGAAGATAAAGAAGAGGAGTAGTCTTTAACCCTGTCAATGAACATGTTTAGGTATGAGTCTGGAGAAAGCAAGTTTCGGAATGGGATGTTTCTGGAGTCCTGAAGCCTTATTTGGATCGACCAAAGGCGTTAAGAGGACTAAAGTAGGTTACTCGGGAGGCGAAAAGGATGATCCCGACTACCACCACTTAGGAAGACACACAGAAACCGTTCAGATAGAGTTTGATCCTGAGATAATCTCTTACGATGAACTTCTCGAGATATTCTGGGGCAACCATGATTTCGGTGAGAAAAGGAAGGATCAGTACCGTTCTGTAATATTTTTCCACTCCGAATCTCAGAGGAAGAAGGCTGAAGGATCGATGAGAGAGAATACAGAGACAGATCTGGAGCCGATGACTGTTTTCTACGATGCGGAGAACTACCACCAAAAGTTTAGACTAAGGCATTCTCCTTTGGCAGACTTCTTTGATAGTCCTGAGGAGATCAAGAGTTCGGAACTGGCTGCTAGATTAAACGCATTTGCGGGGGGAAAACTCACCAAGAAAGAGCTGGACGAATTAATCGAGTTGCCTGCCGAGATAGCTCAGAAGCTTGACTGAAAACCTATATACATAGGTTCGTCTCAATTCTAGACTGTGAAACGCATAGAGGTCACAATTCCCAAGAAGAATGAACAGGACGTCTTGGAAGTACTGGAGGATCGTGATCATACCGCAACGGTCATAGAGGCTGAAAAAGACGGTGAAGATATTGTCAGATGTGAATTTGTACAGGACTCGGCTGAAGTCGACGAGGTAATACAGGATCTAAAAGACATTAAGGAGATTGATTCAGGCGATCTTACGGTAGAGCTTATAGAGCAAAAGGCCTACGTTGAGAAAGGTAAAAGAAGGAAAGGCGGAAGTTCCTCTATCTCTGCGAATGAAATGTATTCGAAGGCTTTTGATTTCTCCAGTTTTGACGTTAAGTCCTGGTCTTTGATCGGTCTGGCATCCGCAATAGCGGTTATGGGGCTTGCTGCCGAGAACTTAATCGTTGTTATAGGCGCTATGGTTATTGCTCCGATGCTAGGTCCTTTTATGTCAAGCTCTTTCGGACTTGTTATTGGGGACAGAAAGATAATAAGACAGAGCATGGTTTACGGGGCAGGAAGTATACTGATGGCTGTAATATTTTCAGCAATAATTTCACTTCCTTTTAATATAGAAACGAATAGTTTGATATCTTTGATAGCAGATCCGGGATTCACCACAGTCCCTCTCTCACTCTTTGTAGGAAGCGCTTCCGCGGTTGCCTTTTCAACAGAGGCAAGAGAAACTTTAGCAGGCGTAGCTGTCGCAATCGCTTTAGTGCCGCCATCAGCTGTTGCAGGAATAGCTATCTCAGCTTTAAACTTTGATTTGATGTTTCATGTATCTCTTGTAATTCTGAGCAACGTCATGGCATTAATACTTGCCGGATCTGTTACTTTCAAGCTTCTTGGAGTGTCGCCAGCAACTTACTACCGTAAAAAGGTTTCAAAGGATAAGATGAGGAAGGCAGTAGCAGTATCAGGTATTTCGCTTGTTTTGATAGGGGGGATTGTCGGCTTTCTTTCCTATCAAGATCTCCAGGAATCTAGACAGGTCGAGACAGTTCAGAAAAATTTAGATGAGAGATTTGGTCAGAGACTTCTTTCTAGTGATGTGGAAGGTAACTCTGATTCTTTGGAGGTTACATCTGTAGTTGTTGAATCGAGTGTTAACTCGACAGAGCTAGAGGAGAGTTTGGAGTCGAATACTGGTGTAGAGGTAGACCTTAATTTCTATACTGTTTCTTAAATTCCGGGTATGCCTATTGCTCCGAAACTAGCGAGGTTAAAGGCTCCAAGTATGTAGAATATTATAATTACGGTAAACCATGCAATAACTGAGATTAGGATGGCTGAGAAAAGACCTCCTTCATAACGCGCATTAATGAAACCAAGCCAGATTAGGAACGCAAGTAAAGGACCTAGTAGCGGGATCCATCCAAGGAAAAAACCTGCAATTGACCATACTAGCCCTCCGATTAATGCTGTAAGAAGGGCATAGCTGAAGTCGTCCTCGCCAGTTACCAGTTTTGCACCGGTGTAGATGCCCAGTGTGCCTATAGCGAGACTGACGGCGAAGACGACGAGCGAATCAATCAGAGACATAGTAATGTTTTATTTGGTGTTTGATTAAAGGTTTTGTTGGTTTATCTCACTCTGAACGCTTCTCAATCACTAGAACGGTTTCTTTAGCATGCTCTATTATCTTCAAAGGGTTGTTTTCTACATCTACAAAACTGTTCTTACGTTCATGTATTTTTCCGTAAGTTTCTCTAGAGAGGCTTAGATGCATTAATCCGCCATTTGAACGATAAACAAGCTCGTAAAAGTAAAGCTCTGTCACTATATCTACAACGTATCGATTATCGTACCTCTTAGATTTCTGTTTTCTGAACTCAAGTTCAAGTATGTCAGACATCTGTCGCTGGTTGAATCATTTCGTTAACTGGTTTTGAAGCCGATAATTCTTTTTGAGGGCTGAGTCCGACTAAAGTCTTGTTATGGAGAAGAAAATCCTAGTAACTATTGCCGCTATATCGATTCTTGCCGCACCTGTAGCTGCTGACTTTCAAACCAACTATTCATCAAGTTACAGTTATTCTACATCAAGTAACGATCCGAATCAGTCATGGAGCTTCCAAATACAAAAAATAGGTGCTTCATGTTCCAACAGCTCGAAAACATTGAGGAACGTAAAGTTCCACGAAGAAGGAGTGAGTTTTGAGGGTGCGCTCGAAGTTCCTACTCCCTGTAGAATGCTGGAAGCGGACATAGAACAAACCGGCAACAGGACTTTTGCGTTAAAAATAGATTCAGAGCCGACCAAGATGCCGTGCACGCAGTGTGTAGGACAGATAAACTATAAACTCTCATTTAATTCTTCCCAACCTTATAAGCTGCGTCCATACCACAAAGGAAAGGTGGTGGAGACCTTTGAACATCCGGATTTTGATAATGAATCCCGTGAATTCAACCAAACATCGATAACGCCATTAAACCAAACCTCGCTCGATGATCAAACTAATGCGGTTGAAGAGATAGACGCAGATAATACTGAGAGAAGAATGAGCGTTTTTGAAGGATTCTTGAATTGGTTCGGGGGTCTCTTCTAGTTGCTTGAGACAATTTCTATAACGTCTCTATGTTCTAGTTCGTGGTCTGAGCCGATCTGACGGTTCTCTCTACAATCAATTCCATGCAGGAAACCTTCTCCAAGATCTGAGTGAATCGTGAAGGCAAAGTCCTCCGCAGTTGACTCTTCGGGGACAAGGAAGCAATCAGGAAGAATATTTCCATGTTCGTCTCCTAGACCATCAGCTCCTCCGGGGAATACTGCCATAACTCCAAGCTCATCAAACAGAGCGGTCTCAAGAGCTTTTTGGACTCCTGTTCCTCCATATTCGTCCATAAAGTTTCTTATTTTTTCTAGACCTTCATGTTTCTTCTCTGGTATATCCTCAAGAACCTCAAAGTCTTTTTCACCTGGATGGTAATCTACAATATCTTTTTCTGCCGCATTCTTCAACGCCTTTTCAGCGTGGGCTGATGATGGAACGATCTCTAAGTGTTCGTATTCCGGATCAGTGGTGATCTCCTCGAAATTTTCTCTAGCTTTCTCCGTATCCATCTTGTTAGCAGTAATAATCATAGGCTTCGTCTCCTTCCTGATCTTCCTCGCCAACTCTTCTCTATCATTTTCATCCCATGTATCCGGATCTAGATCAAGATCGAGCGATAAAATTATCTGTTTAATCTCGTTCTTATTTGTTTTAAATGCAGACATCTGTTCTGCCAGCTCTTCCTCAAGCTTTACGTCTTGAGGTCCTTTCTTAGATTCGTAGCGTTCGATTCCTTTTTCGAGAATCTCTAAGTACCACATGTCGAGTTCTTCTTCTAGAAAATCGATGTCTTTTCTTGGATCGTGACCTTCAGTAGGTTCTCCTTCAATATCGGTCTCTCCAGAGAAGTCCACTATATGAATAAGGACATCAGCCTCGTTAAGATCGGTAAGGAACTTGTTGCCGAGACCTTTACCCTCGTGTGCCCCGGGAATTAGTCCTGCAACGTCTACAAGCTTGACTGGAACGTAACGTGTTCCGTGGTTACAGTAACCGACTCTTGGATCACATTCCTCGTCGAAGTCTGGTGCAGCGCACTGCACGCGTACGTATGCTTCGCCGACAGAAGGATCTATAGTTGTAAAAGGGTAGTTTCCTTCATCGACTGAGTTCATGGTTGCTGCATTGAAGAACGTTGATTTTCCGACTGAGGGCTTTCCGACAAGCCCGATTTTGTAAGGCATATACTCGAACTGATTTTGAAAGCTTAAAAGTCGGTTCAGAATATTATCGGTTCGCCCTTAAAGCTCGTCCCGTAACCATTTACGTATGCGAAAGTTCAAACTCCCGGGGAGAGATCCTTCAAGACCCAGACTCGACGAAAAGGACATCGAGTTGATCAAGAAGCAAGGGATCGACAAGATCAAAGAGATTTCTGAGGTGATGGTGGAGGATAAACTAGTCAACGGAAAAGAGATTCCTCGTGGAGGTAACCCGGTCTACAAGGCTATGCATGCCTGTAATGTTTCGAATCGAGGAGAGCTTGAAGGAGCGCATAGAATTAGAAAGGATAGGGAGCTGAAACAGAGCGACATTAACTCAATTGTCAACGTTATAATGCGCTGGATCGTTAGAGAATACAACTTCTACATGGAAGAAGAGAAAGAGAAACAAAAAAGCCTTCAGGAATTCTAAGGCTTTTCCCAACGAAAAATGATTGTGAAGAAGTCTAGAGTGATTAGATGAAGTTCTCTGACTTCAGGTGCTCGATTATCTCATCTTTCCCGATCTCCTCTTCCTCACCAGATTCCATGTGCTTCACAGTCACTTGATCGTTTTCAAGATCTCTTTCTCCAACTATAAGAACACGTTTTGCATTTATGTCGTCAGCGTAACCTAGTTGGGAGCCGAACCCTCTTCCGACCAAGTCGGTCTCCACAGACAGACCTTTCTCTCTCAACTTGACCCCATAATCAAGGGCGACATCTCTTACTGAGTCAGAGACTGAGAGAACGTAGACATCTGTCTCAACCTCTTTCAGAGGGTACCGATCCTCCTTCTTCAGCAGTTCGATAGTAGTGGAGTAACCGAATGCGAAACCTACTGCAGGAACTTCTCTGTCTCCGAATTGACCGACAAGTTCATCGTAGCGACCCCCGCCAAATAGAGCTCTAAGTTCTCCTTCAGAGTCGAAGGCCTCGAACACAAGACCGGTGTAGTAAGCCAGACCTCTTACAATCGAAAGATCGAACCGGCACATATCTGCAACACCGTAGGCTTCAAGAGCTTCACCAAGGCTTTCCATCCGGTTAACAGAGTCTTGAACCTCTTCCGGAGCTTTTTCTCTTAACTCATCTATCTGATCAAGTATAGGTCCGGAAATATCCGTCAGCTCGTCCACCTGCTCAGCGTCCTCTCGTGAAAGACCTCTTTCCCCAAGATCGTCTAGGAACTCCTCACGGGAAAGCTTCTCCTTGTCATCAACCACTTTCATAGCTTCCTCGGTTTTCTCGATTCCATGTGATTCGAGAATTGACTCAAGGAGTTCCCGGTCGTTTATCAGAAACTTCACGCGGTTATCCAGATCAAGTTTCCGGTAGATAGTCGCTGCTGCCGCGATGATCTCTGCATCTGTCTCCACAGACTCAACTCCGAAGATATCGAAGTCTCCCTGCAGGAATTCTCGGTCACGACCTCTCGTGACATCTTCATACCTCCATCTCTTGGAAGTATTGTACCACTTCACCGGAGTTTTGAGATCCTTCCTCTTCTGGATCAGCCTTGCTCTTGTCGGAGTTTGCTCCGGAACCAGCGTTATCTCGTTATCTCCTTTGTCTGTAAAGGCATACATTTCATCTGTAACTGAGTCCTCCTCTTTTTCTGTCCAGAGTTCCTGTCTCTCGATGCTTGGCGGTTCGATTTGCCTAAAACCAAACTCCTCCGCAGTCTCCTCTACTGTTTCGATCAGGTGTTTCCATGTTGCCCATTCATTAGGGTAACGATCGTAGGTACCTTTCAGACTCTCCAGATTGATTGCCATTTTTAACTAGTCCTCTTAAATAGGGCTTTTATCCGAGTTTTTATACTGGTTTTGAGTTCTTTCAAACCTTCCAAGCCGGCTGGTCATTCCCTCCACAGCTTCGTAGTCAAGCCCTACATCTTCAGCTGAACTGCCGGAAACGAACATGTAGACGCCGGCAACCTCTTCAGGTGTTTCTGCCAGCAACTCTTCCTCCTCACCGAAATCAGCGAAGTCGGAAAAAGAGATGTAATCGGGATCGGAGCCCCAGTACCTCTCAGCGGCTGTTTTCCCAACCGATTGAAACTCATCGGGCAGCAGAACAGTCTCCGGCACTACATTCAGATCTGTGTTCATTACTCCCCATTTCACCTCGTCGCCATACGTCTCCTCAAGCCGATAACCTTTTTCTTCGACAGTTTCCTCGATCAGTTCTTCAAATGGCCTATCGATCTCATCTTCTGTGTAGTTTCCTTCTACTAGCCAATCAAAGCCTTGGTAGAACCTGTCCGGGTTGAAAGCTAGAGGGTTCTGATCGAAGGACTGGATTTTTACGTCTCTGAAGCTTGTCTCGGTAAAAACAGGTCTGTTGAAAGCTCGACCGGTATCCTTGAAACTGACGCAGTCAAGTTTCACAACCGCCCTTTCAATCCAGTGACGGTTCAAACCGGTATTTGCATAAATCTTTCCCACGCCGTTCAGGACGTCCAGTATGTAATCTTTATCGTATTCTTCGGGTAATTCCTCTCTTAAGGCTGTTCCGGCATTTCTGCCTTTCTCCGGAACCCCGATAACAGACTCATTTGTCACGGAGAACTGCCTCCAGTACTTCTCCATCAAAGCTGAACTCTTTCACATCTTTGATGTCTGAAACAATTTCCAGGGCCTCAGATTTTGATGAAACCTTTTCTCTAACTACTCTGGTAGACCGGAGTGCAATTGAAACCCTGTCTCCTTTTTTCAGGTTAAATTTGTCTCTGATTCTAGCAGGGGCCGTTATACGGCCTTTAGAATCTATTTTGCCTGAAAAAGATACGCCAGAGCTGCATGTGAACCCGGTCACCCTTGGTTGATCGGATCTGTGAGCTAGAATTATCTAGAAGATTTTGAGAGCTATTCGAAACTTGTTCGTCTTCCCTGTCCAGGGAGATGATCGTATCCACCTTGCATTAGTGATCGCCTATCCACCAAAAAATCACTGAAGGTATATAAATACAAGTGGTATATGGGTGGGAGAATCGGTCTGTTAGTCGTTGTGAACGATTACACGAATCGATAAAAGGCAGTTGAACGCCGAGAGTTACATGCAGTTCGGCATGAGAAGCTTCAAGGCCTCCAAACCGATCGATGAATATCGGGAGTTCAGAGAGGTCTACGCAGAGTTGACATCCTCTTTAATCCAGCACGGTTTCGATTTTGACGCCCGACCCAAGTTCGATGAGGACGAAAGACATAGCTCGGTCTGTATATACGGCGACGACTTCAGGTTTGAAATCGACTATTACCCTGTGGAAGCCCATTTCGATTCATGGCGCGAACAGCTGGATGCCGAATCATGGGCAACCCTTGAAGCGGATCTCAGAGTTTCTAAAGATCTAAGCTCTGCTAGAGAGTACATGGAGTCCAACTTCGGCACCGATAACCTGGAGGAGAGTGACGAATCTCTCAAAGAGTATGTTGAGAGAAGATTTGAGAAGCTGGAGCGAACGTTCGACGGACTCGGAACTAACTAAAACACCGGAGTGAAACCGGAACCATGGGAGACTTCTCTGAACATGTCCTGTTCGGAATGCTGTCAGCCTCGGTCGCGTTCTACCTCGTAAGCGACTTCGTCAACCTGACCGGTGCAGAGACAGTGATGGCGGGAACCATGCTTTTCATAGGATCGGTACTTCCTGACATAGATCACAAAAACTCTTACGTGCATAGAGCCGCAAAAGCAACTCTAAGTATTTCAACAGGAATTTTCTTGGCTTTGCTTGCTCCTTTCGGTGTAAAAGACAGATTTCTGCTTGGAATGGCAGGTTTTACAGCCGTGTACATAGGTTTCTCCATGTTGAAGATGAAGCACCGGGGTTTCACTCACTCAATTCTTTTCGCTTTCACAGTCACCATGCTTGTCGCCGCTTTCGGTCTTTACTCGGCTTCAACGCTTGCCCCGGCCGTAGCTGTAATGCTGGGAATAAGCTCCCACTTGATACTTGACGGAGAGTTCAAGCTCCGTTAGTTTATGTCTGCGACGTCTTCCATCGTCGCTTTTCTGGAGTCAGCGTCGTCGTTTCTGGAGTAGTCAGCGACCTCAGGATTGGTGTAGAGCTTGATATCGAACTTCTTCGATATCTTTTTCGCCAGAGGCTTGTCGGGCTTTAACTGTTCCTGCTCAAGCTTTTTGAGAAGTGATTCTTTCTCGTTTATATCCTCTGCGACCTCTGCGATTGAAAGCTGCTTTGATTCACGTGCTTTCTTGATCTTCTCGCCGTAACCGTTGACGAGAACGTCTTTGCTCGATGATTTCTTCTTTCTTTTTTTCTTTTTCCTCTTCTTGCTGCTTGAAGATGAGCCTACTTCATCACCCATCGATGCACATGATTCGCAGGTCTTGAGGATTGTTCCCTCGATTTTAACTTTCTTCAGAGAATCTGCTTCTTGTCCACATAGTTCACACGATGACATTCTTGGTTCACGGATATATAGTCGCTAAGTTGTGTTTGTACTAACGTCAAACTCTTTCCCGAGGTTTAATACCTTTACGCCGCATCGGAAACATTTTAAATCAAAAACCAATTTATCTCCTACAAATGGTTTAAACATTTTGTCCTTCTCGTAAATTTTATGTCGGATATAGAGACACTTTTACGTTCCAATTTAGAACATTCGGAAAACTTCGAAGACTGCTTTGATGATTTACAGGACTCTCAGTTGCCACACTCTGTAACTTTATGTTGTTCTGACTCAAGAGTACTCCAGGATCATGCATGGGGCAACGATCAACCAGGTGAAATATTTACGGTAAGTAACATCGGAAACAGAACTTACCAAAAAACAGAAAATGGTGAAACGCCTTCGGGAGATGTTCTGTATCCAGTTGTCCATACTGATACCGACAATATTGTTGTCATGGGTCACACGGGATGCGGTGCTGTAACGGCAACTTATGATTCTTTAACAGGTAGTCTTGAAGGAGAAGAACCCGAGGGAATAGAGTACTGTGTAGGGCTTCTCGAATCAAGACTTGAAGAAGGAGTAGATGAGCTCCCTGAAGGACTTGAAAGACCAGAAGCTATTAACAGGCTTGTAGAATACAACGTTGACCGACAGGTAGAGTTCCTTGATGAGTCAGAAGAGGTTCCAGATGATGTCAATGTTTACGGTGTTGTCTATGACTTTCAGGATGTCTACTCTGGTTCGAGAGGCGAGATCCACCTTATCAACGTAGATGGAGAGAACAAAGTAGAGGACTTAAAGGATTCTTATCCTGAGGTACAGGACAGGGTTGAAAGACTCTGGGAGTACTAAAACTATTTCTCTCCTCTTTCCTAATTTTTCCTAAATTATTTGACTTCAAGAACGATATTATACAGCATGGGACGGGGGATGTATCTTTACAGAGGGGAAATGGATGAAACCGAGTTCGGGAATCTACAAGAAAAAATACTCAAGGAATATGGTATGTAGAAAGGGGTTGACTATTAAATTGGTGATGAACCAGATAATCCTAAACTAGGTATGAATCCAGATGATCCGGAACTGAAGGTAGACGTTGTCCCCTTGAGTCTAACAGTACCTTATTACGGCGAAGAAGATGTACTTGAAGCCTTTGGAAATCTAACGGATTGATTCTCTCTATATCGGTTTCAAATGAAACGGATTTATTCCCCGAGTTTCCTCATAGTGTAACCATAAACGAAGCTAACCATTGATATTCCAAAGAGTCCTAGAGCTAGGAATAGGAACAGATCTGCGGATACAAGTCCGCTTTCGGAAGCTTTCTGCGCCTTTTCTGCTGTATCCATAGCTCCCATTTGGTTCATCGTAGTCATGGCAGAGGCTGCTTCCTCCTGAGCTTTCTGCTTTCCAAGCTGTGTGAACGAATAAGTCCCTATGCCTAACGCGGCAATTCCTGAAATCGCTGAGCCGGTAAGTGAGAACTTGACTTTTCTTTCTTTTCCGTTTACTATCGTTTCAGCTTTTCTCGTAGGCTTGTAAACCACTCGCTTCCGTCCATCTTTCTCGTCTTTTTCGACGAGTTCTGCTTCGTGAAGCTTTGTCAGGTGAGAGGAGACAGTTGACTTGGACTTGCCTATCTCATTACTTATGCTGGTAGGTGTTGCGTCTTTCTCCATTACGCTGTTTAGTATCCTGATCCTTGTTGGTGAGGAGAGTGCTTTAACGGCGTTGAAGTCAAGTTCCATGATCTAAACTTTCTTAGGGTATCTTTTATTTTTCATATCTGTTTGTTCGAGTTGAGTCGAACAAATTTTTGTAGGTCGCTGAACCTGTTTTTATGTGTTGCCATAGGTGTGAGCTGGTATTAACTCTTCTCGACCTTGTTTTTAAGGGTTTCGGCGAGAACCCGGTTTTTAGACCTTAGTAGTAAAGATTTCAGGGAGTATCGCCCGTACCTATAAAAAAGAGGCTTCATAATGTTTCCTTGGTGATCAGAACATGGTAGACGTACTTAAGAAGTCTGGCGTCCGTGACGCAGCTGACGGAGTCAACGTAGGCTCCGATTTCTATGAAGCTCTAGACGACGAGGTAAAGGACCTTGTAGAAAGAGCAGTAGAAAGAGCACAGGAAAACGGACGAAAGACCGTCAAGGCAAGAGACGTTTAAAATACGTTCTCTAGCTTTCTAATTTCAACTGTTTCCCTTTTTATTTTCACGAAGAAAGAAAATTAAATGTATTAGAGCTCTTCGCCCCTTCTCTCGACTTCATCCAGGTACATTTCGATCTCCTGAAGTGCTTCCCTTAACTCTTCAACGGTCTCAATATTCTCTATAGGCAATCTACCTAGGTCTCCCTCGTTAATAGTGATTACAGCTTTTCCATCATCAGCCTCTACCTTAAATTCGAGGACATCATGAGGTCCTTCTTTGAATTCGTGTAAGATCTCGTTCATAAACTATACAGTTTTCGAGACGGTTTTATGGTTTCCGGGAACCTTCGATCTTATTCTCTCCAGAAGCTTCTCCATCTCCTCTTCATCTTCACCCTCTAATGTGACACGGACTATTGGCTCCGATCCAGAAGATCTTATCTTCGCTTCAACCTGCTCTTTTCGGATTATAACAGTATCAAGCTTTCTATTGACAGTTCCTTCAGTCTCTATATCTTCTATTTTATTCACGGCTTCGTGCTTCTGGTCTGTTTCAAGGTTTTTCTTGGATATCTTTCTCTGAGGCAGTTTCTCCTGCATCAGGGAAAGCCTTTCATCCTTTTCAATTAGTAGTCCTGCTACTACAGCTGTGAAGAGACAGCCACTGTCATAGGGCGTGAAATTCGAGTCCATTAAGTGACCGTTAGGCTCTCCTCCAAAAACCGTTTCCCCGTCTGTAAGTATGTCACCTACCTCGACGTGCTTTACCTTGTCTTTTCCAACTACTTCCTCGATAAGCCCGCTTGAATTTATTGTGCAGATAATTTTACTGGAGAACTCGAGATACTTGGCGCCAAGAAGCGCTAAGGTGTGGTCTCCAGGAATATACTCCCCCTTTTCATTTACAAAAACAGCTCTGTCAGCATCCCCGTCTGTTGCAACACCCATGTCGGCGTCTGAACTCTCTACTCTTTTCTTAAGACTCTTTATATTTTCTTTTTCGGGTTCAGGAGATCTTTCTGGGAATTTGTGATGAATATTTTCATTTACGGTTTCGACTTCGGCGCCCAGTTCCACCAGTATTTCTGGAAGGAACGGCGCAGAAACTGAGTGACCGGGATCAACTACAATCTTCAGCCCTTTCAAATCATCTTCGAAAATTTGGTTATAACGCGCTATTACTCCGTTTATGTACTCTCTACCGAGATCTTTTTGTCGAATTTCGCCTTCCGCTGATTCATAATCCTGATTTTTGTATAGTTTCTCTAGCTGCTGTTTTTTCTTTCCGTGAAGTATTTTTCCGGTTTGATCCAGGGCTTTGACTCCTCCGAAGTTAGGGGGCATATGTGAGGCTGTGATGTTGGCGCCTCCATCAAAATTCTTCTTATTGACCATGTATGATATCATGTCGGTGGTAGCGATACCTACTTGGGTTACCGTACATCCTCCATCTTTCAATCCTTTGCTAAGTTGTCTGTAGAAACGTGGTGAGGATTCTCTACCGTCTCGACCAACAACTATGTTTCCGGTGTTGTTATAGAAGTGTGCGAGTGCTCGTCCCAGTCTGTAGATTTTTTCGGAGTTGATTTCCTCTGGCACTTTACCCCTTATATCGTATCTTCGGAACAGTTCGTCTGTCATTCCTGCATTCGATTAGTCGGTGGACGAACATTAAAGTCTATGTGCCTATCTATAGATGTTTCTTCGCATATGTTTCTTTGTTCTTCTCGATCTTATCTACAAGATCTTTCATCCCCATCTCACTTCTCTTGAATAGAATGCCTGAGACATCCACTCTGTCAAGCTCTTCTTGAGTATCATCAACCAGCACATCAATATCATGAATTTCTTTCGACCTATCCTGAACAATGAAGAAATCGCTGAAATACTTTAGAGCACCAGAGTTCTCCAGTTTCTTTCTCTGGAATTTAGGATCTCCTCTAGTAACTATAACCTTCTCATGGTCAAGTTTATCTAGCTGTTTCACATCACTGAAAAGAAAGTTATCGGCGTTCTCAAGTTCTGAAAGAAGTGTTTCAGGTTTTACTCCTAGAATATCCGCATGCTCCCTGAAATCATAACCTTCATGGTTTCTAGCTTTAGAATAAGTTTCCGAGAAACGGGAAAACCTGCTCTCAAGTTCTTCTTTAAACGCATCTGTATCGAACAACACCCGGTCAAAGTCAACGCCAATCCTCAATGGTTTCACCGTCCTTCAATAATGTGTTGTCAGCTATGTTCTGCGTCACTTTTTCGTTGCTGTCAGTTGCAGCTCTGAAACCTATCTTTCTCCCAGGTTTGATCGTGGAGTTAACACCGATCTTGACTTCGGACGCTATTATGCTTCCGAGCTTTTTTCTACCTGTATCGTACATTTCACCTTTCACTTTCATTTTAACGTTTTCCGAATCGTTTCTCAGGTTCGCGGTTTTTGCTCCAGCACCTAGATTCACCTTTTTCCCGATGTAGGAATCTCCGATGTAGTTAAAGTGAGGGATGCCGGTTTTCTCTCCTATTATAGAGTTCTTCACTTCAGACTTTCCGACATCAACATCTTCTTCAAGAACCGTTCTAGGTCGGATGTAAGCCCCAGGACCTACTTCACAGCCTGACTTCACTACAGCAGGACCTTCTATAACAGAGTTAGAATCTATTTTAGCACCTTCTTCGATTATCACTTTGCCTTTTATCTCGGCTGAATCAGCAACATCACCTCCTATGCTGGTTTCATTGATTTGTTCAGGTAACAGGACTTCGTTTGCCTCGATCAGCTGCCATGGATAGCTGCATGGAAGCCATCTGTCCGCTTCAACACACCTAACCTCTTCATCTTCTATATACTGGTTGAGGGCGTCAGTAATCTCATACTCTCCTCTTTCAGACTTTTCAACTTTCTCAAGCAGCTCGAAGAATCTTTCCTCAACAAAGTAACAACCTATATTTACCATGTCTGATTTAGGGTTGTCGGGCTTCTCCTCCACATCGATTATTTCCCCGTCTTCAATGTCGAATACCCCAAAATTTTCAGGCTTGTCCGCTTTTTTGGCAAGTATAGCCGAGTCGTTATCTAGAACTTCTCTGACTGATTCACCGTAGATATCATCGCCGTTCAGGATCAGAGTCCTTCCATCAACCTCTTCTTTAGCCTGTAGTGCTGCATCAGCTGTACCCTGAGCTTTATCCTGCTCAACTATCTTTATCCCGGACTTTTCGCCGTAAAGTTTCTCAAACTCCTCTATCATATAGCCAGCTACAATTACAACCTCGTCAACTTTATCCTTGATTAGCTCTATATTGTGTTCGATTATGGGTTTACCTGCCACGGGTAGAAGAGGTTTTGGTGTATCACGGGTTAGGGGTCTCATCCGGGTTCCTTCTCCCGCTGCCAGTATAACGGCTTTCATTATGAATTCCAAGCGCCACGAAATACTTTATGAGTTAAGGTTGGTTTCATGAAGTCAATTCACTTACTTATCTCGGATAGATCTGTTCTGGCATCCGGGACGAACTTCACGCCGTAGATAGAGTTGTTGACTTCTATGAAGCTTCTTGGACCGATAAATGACTCTCTTATTGAGGTGTTTGACTTGATGTCGGACTCCTCACCGATCACGGACTGTTCGACAACAGTTGAAGAATCCACAATATTTTCCTCGAAAAGAAGGGAAGATTCGACGTTGCAAGAGCGTAGCTGGCAGCCCTTGGAAACTGTGGAATCCGAAACAACTGCGTTGGGTCCTAAAATCGCACTCTCTCCTATATAGCAAGATCCCTCGACAACTGTCCCTGGCTTAATTTCAGCGCCTTCTTCCACCACAGCTTCTCCCAGTATCTCGACGTTTTCATGAACTTCCGCATTCCCATCTATCTTGGTTTCACTGATCTCTTTGTTTCTCATCACTCTGTCGGCTTCCCAGAGCTTTCTAGGCGATCCGATATCGATCCAATAATCCTCAGCGAGCTCAAACCTTGCTTCACCCTTTTCAATTATCATCTCGACAGCTTCAGTAAGATCTTTTTCAGATCCCATATCGTCTAAATATTCGAAGACAGAAGGTTTGAAAGCGTAAATGCCCGTATTCACAAGCGTGTTTTCTGGGTTTTCAGGTTTTTCTTTGATTGAGTCAATTTTATCGTTCGTAATGCTTAGAACTCCGAATTTTCTGGGACTTGAGCTCTCTTTACTCAGAACAGTTACTTCTGAGTCAGAGCTTTCATGTTTCTCTATTAGAGATTTCAGATTATTCTCTGAGGTTGCGACATCGCCGTTTACAACCAGAAAATCGTCTTCGATAAAGTTGCATTCCTCTACTGCCGATCCTGTGCCTTCTATCTCTTCCTGCGTAACTATGTTTACATCTGTGAACTCGCCGAACTCTTCACGGAACATCTCCTCCCGGTAATTTGTAACAAGATAAATATCGTCTATTCCTGATGATTTCAGTTTTCTGACGAGATGTTTGACCAATGGCTGACCCATCACAGGCATCAAACCTGTAGGTTTCGATTCAATTAGTGGGAAAAGCGAGTCTTCTTTCTTCGCACACGGGATAACGGCTTTCATCCTGCCAAAGTCTCAGAACCTTCAGCTTCAATAAGCTTTCCATCATCCACAACCATAGACTTCAGTTTGTCGTTCGCTTTCTCAACCTCTTCCATGTAGTCGCCGCCAATATTCTCTTTGATGTTGAAAATCGCTTCCATGAAAATATCTGTTTCTTTCTCCACTTCTTCAGGTTCTTTATCTCCTACAGCTTCCAAGATCGCTTTCTCAAGAACTCTCCAAAGTTGGTCATGCATAAAGTATTCTGTTTCTATTTCTTCACCTGTATCTAGGTCGAATAGCTTGTTGTGGAGAAGATCGCCTGCCAAATTTTTGTCTCCTTCGATTACCACTAGTCTTGCTTCTTCGTCTACATAGGCGGTTCCTTCAAGGTGGGAGAAACCTCTTTCGAAAGGTCGATGTCCTGTTTTCTCTTCTATCCTTTTAGCTTCCATCAGTAGTTCTTGGCTGAGACCGAACCAGCTTGAATGCATCTTTACTTTCATGTCGCTAGAATTAAATTCTGCCTGTGTTACTGCTGTTGCTGTTTCCTCGTCTATATTCTCTGTTCTCCCGCCATGGATGGACATCAGGCGGTCGGAGTTCATTTTTGCAGGCATTAAGTGATCTGTTTCTACTTTTTCTAATTCCATTTCTGTCTCTCCCGGTGTTTTCTCTAAAAAGTCTAGAATGTAGGCTTTGTGAACCATTTTGTCAAGTACATCGCCGCCCTTGACTCCTGCACGTTTCATGGGTTCGAGAGCTTTTTCAACGCCCACTGAGCTTTCTCTGTAGGTTCTTATCTCATCAACTTCTCTCACTAAATCAGTCATTTTCTTTATGACTGGGCTTTCTCTCTCTATGAAGTCGGTTTTCCACATCACCCGTTCGTTTTCCGCCAGTCTTTTCTCTTCCAGGTGTTGGTCTCGGGTCAGAGAGGCAGGTTTTTCGGCTAGGTGGAAGAATCCGTGTCTTATCGACTTCATGACGTGTTCGGGGTGTGTCTCTGTAGGACCGGAGTCGTAGATCATGACTTTTTCGTGTTTCTCTGCCTCTTCGTACATCTCCTCTGGATCTTGGAATGTCTGTATATCGATTCCGTTGGCTTCTGCGAACTTTTCGGCTTTTTCAAGCCTCTCAAAGTCGGTATCGCATACGGCCTCGATCTCTACGTCGACATCCTCGAATTTTCTGCTCATTCTCACAAGTTTTTCAAATCCGTACCGACCAAAGCTTCCTACTCCGATCTGAAATATTTTGATTCTCACAATAGATTCTTTCGAATACCTCTGTATAAAAACAGTTGTTCAAGTTGCATCGAGGCTTAATCTGTTTGAGCTTTTAGGTCCGGACAACAGACGAGTATTTAAACATTTAGTCACTAGTTAGTTAAAGGGGGATAAGATGAGTTCTGAGGTTTATCCAGACTGGGAAATAGTTCCTGGCTTTAAAGAGGAGAGTGGTAAAGAAGGGTCGAAAACCGTTACTCTTAGGCTTTACGATGAATCAGATAGGGACGACCATCACCAAGATCTATTGGACTTCCAGAAGGATATAGTGGAGTTAGATATCGCTTCTAAGACAGATGTATATACTGCCGCAATCGCCAGACAAACAGGTGTAAGCTCTGTTGTATCTCAGTACATAAGAGACGTTATGTCGGATGCTTCTCAAGTTCAGTCAAATGTTGACGGTGAAGACCTTTCAAGAAACTTTATGAAAGCGTTTTCCGTTGTTAGAGAGCTTGATTACTGGAGTAAAGCCTATGAGGGCATGACAGGAAAGTCTTATCTTTCCAGAAGTGTAGATGATTTTCTAGAAGACTACAATAACCAGGAATTCTTGGAGAGCGTAGAAGAAAACGAGGATCATTTAGAAGAATATGCAAAGGACCTAAGAGATCTTGTTCACCAGGCTGAAGATGTTAACCGGGTACTATTTAACGGTAACTGGGACGACAGAGTCAAACAAGACGTCGAGAGAATGCAGATGGAACTAGAAGATTTCAAAAATCCATATCTTCTTGGTCTCAGGATGAAGACGGGCGTATAGACTGCCAAAACTCCTACCCTATTTAAAACTTAACTTCCAGCGTTTCTACAAGAGGTTTTCAAAACAATGGGAGACAGACCTGCACGAATCTACAGGGAACATCCTGGTCAGCCATACACCAGGAAGTCCCAGCAAGGAAAAGACAACTACATCAAGGGAGCTCCGGCTCCAAGAGTAACCCAGTACGAACAGGGAGCCAAAAAGAAAGAGTTCCAGAAAAAAGTGGTAATGAGAATTGGGGAAGACTGCAACGTAAGATCCGAGGCACTAGAAGCCGGGAGGGTTGCAGCCAACTCCCACCTATCAAAGGTAATGGATCCTGAAGAGGATTACTTCCTTCAGATCAGACCTTACCCTCACCACGTTCTGAGATACCACCCTCTGGCTGGTGTTGCACAGGCAGACCGTTACTACGAAGGTATGCGTAAGCCTTTCGGACGACCGATCGGAAGAGCAGCAATCGTCGACAAAGACCAGATTCTCTACGAGATTAATGTCGATGAAGGTGACGTTCAGGAAGCCAAGAAGGCTCTGGAGCGTGCTAACCACAAGATGCCGGTACCATGCCGGGTACTTGTAGAAGAGTAGATTCTTCTCAATTTCCTTTTTTCCCTTAACTATTAATTCGAGTAAAACCCGTTCTTTCCCATGGTAGAGTGGAAAGGAAAACTCGAAGGAGATGTAGGAGAGAAAGCTTCCCTACTGGACAGGATTGATGCATTTCCGGTACCCAACTTCTTTGTTATAACTCCAGATGAAGTATCTCAATTATTCAAAGACGTTAGAGACCATGAACGTGTGCTTAACGCGCAAGTTAAGGGAGAGGTTAAGAACGATATTAAAGACGCTTACGAGGATATCGGGATGAGCTCCGAGGTCAGAACGGCTGCTGGCAGAGCTAAAAATCTTGTGGGGGGACAGAGAAACAATCAACTAGTATCTATAAGGATTTCAGGTCGAGGACAGTACGAATACAGACTAAATATAGGTTCCTCCAATCTTTTCCGCTCAATCAAGGAAGTCGCAGCATCCTACTATGAAGAGAACGATGATGATCCTTCTATCATAGTCCAGAAAATGGTTGAAGCGGACTACTCAGGAGCTGCGATCGACTCGAACAGGAGAAGCATACTCGAGGTCGTCGAAGGTCTAGGAAAGTCTCTTGAAGAAGGAATATCAACGCCACACCTCTACATGGTCGAAAGAAACGAAGTTATAGAAAAAAGGAAAGCGGAAAGACAGCTTAAAGTCACTAGAAATCCGATTAACGGTGATGAGAAACGGAAAAATACGGAGCCTAGGAGCATGCCTTTCTCGGATCAAGAGGTCGAAGAGTTATTTGAGAAGATTTCGAGCTCAGGTATGAACCTCAAGTTCGCCTATAAGAGAGGAGACTTCCATATTGTCGATGTGTGGAGAGGAAACCCCGAGATCGCACAGAACGGTTTAAACGGTGTAAGAGTTTCAAATGGCGCTATAAGTGGAAAGGTAGGCAGAGATATCGAGTTTTCGGATGCCACTATACCTTCTGGTCAGTACGACAAAGCTTTGATCTCCCGGAAAGGAGGTTACAGCTCGAGAGATGCAGAAAAAGCACGAGAAAAAGAAAAACCTGCGATATTCAGCTTTAACGGAGAACTTGAGAACGGACAACAAATAGAAATTTCGGAGAGCTCGGTTAAGGTAAAGCAGAAAAACAGTTCGAAGCTCCAGGATATTAACCCGTTTAGCTCCGGCAAAACAGAGCAAAAAACCGAGAGAACTCCGGAAGAAGACAATGACGAGGAAAGAGTTGAGGAAAAAATAAATATTAATGCTACAGAAGTTCTGCCAATAAACCCTTCAAGAGGCAGAGGCTTACATCTTTCTCCGCCCTATGGGAAGGGCTTTACGCTTGGTAACTCAGGTAAAGGGAATGTAGATAGGCAGGGATATGTTAATTCTTTCCGTGAGCTGTTCGCTTTCGAAAATGAAAATCTTATCTTCGATACTCGTGGTCTTGAACCAGAAGGTTTGTTGAACGCTATAGAGTACATCGAGGCAGATCTGAAGATTCTTGTGGTCGACAATCCATCGCCTGAGTTGCTTCAAAAAGCCGTAGAGGAAGACTTCGACGTGATAGCTGCGGAAGAAAGAACGATTAACTCGGTTAAGAGAAAGGTGGCACGAGCCGAGAAGAAGTTTATGATCGACCGTCTCCGTGATCTGGACTAAAAAAGATTCCGTACCATTCTACTTTTTATGACAGAACAGGAAAACCCGGAGAGGGAACAGTACAATTACGAAAGTCTAGACGAAATTCTTGAAGAAGTCAAGAAGGAAGACTACGACAAAGTAGGTTTACAGGGTCCTGACGGAATCAAACCTGAATTGATCGAGATAGCTGACGAACTTAGAGAACACGATATTGAACCTGTAATGGTTGGTGCCTCAACTTTCGGAGCCTGTGGAATAGCCAACGAGAAAGTTGAACGGATGGGTGCTGATGCACTTATCCACGTAGGACATACAAGATTTCTTCACCCGGAGAAAGCCGATATGAAAGACTTCGATGTCTACTATCTCCCTTACAGGGAAGACAGGGACCTCATGGGAGTTCTGGAAGAACATTATGAGGAGATCGAAGCTGAAAAGGTCGGTCTCGTCGGCGTAACTCAGTACATGGACCGTGCGGATAAAGCACGAGAATTTCTACGTGATAAAGGCTTCGAAGTAGTTGAAGGGAAGACTGGCTTAAGAACAACTGAGCCGGGACAGGTATTAGGTTGTGATGCAGGAGCTGCACACAATATTGCGCACAAGGTCGATGCGTTTGTATTCCTTGGTTCAGGACACTTCCATCCATCCCAGGTCTCGGAGACAGGGAAGGAAGTGTACGTTGTTGATCCCTACGAAAAGCATATCTGGGTTGAACCAGCAAACAGCTTGGGGGATGAGATGCAGGCTGAAATAGCCCGTGTTATGAAGCACAAGGATAAGAAGAAGTGGGGTATAGTAACCTCTTCGAAGAAAGGTCAAAACTACATGCGGGCAGTAGAGATTGCGAAAGAGAAGCTAGAGGAGCATGGTAAAGAGGTCTACATCTTTGTTGA
Organism: Candidatus Nanohaloarchaea archaeon; assembly: GCA_014297435.1. GTDB lineage: Archaea > Nanohalarchaeota > Nanosalinia > Nanosalinales > Nanosalinaceae > PL-Br10-U2g16. The sequence goes on from JACOQA010000001.1 coordinate 243,532, forward strand.
AGACAGAATTTTCGAGTCTGACTACAAAGGTTATGGGATTGATATCTACGTTAACTGTGCCTGTCCACGTATGACTAAGGACTGGAGGGATCTAGCTTTTGTCTCTCCTAAGGCACTTGATGCTCTGGACGAGGTTGAAGAAATGGAAACAAAATAGTGTTACGTCTTTCCAACAACAAGTTATTTATTTACTAATTTACAATATATCTAGTATATGAGTATGGATCCTTTGCTTGAGAGATCCGAAGAAAATCTTCTTAGGGAGGACGAAAGACTTCTCCAACGCGACGACACAAAAGTTGGTGAGGGCGCCAACACATCAGCACACAGGAACCATTACAACCAGATAATCAAGTCAAGACCTTACGATCCGGAAAGCGATGACGCAGGTATGAATCCTTCTGAAAAAGAAAATCTACTTAAACAGCTTGATAGAGCAGTATGGACCGACGTGGGAAAAAGAGAAGTTGATGCACCCTTCGAGTACATGCTCGTGAGGATGGAAAGAGGTATAGAGCACGCGGAGGCTGTAGATAGGTACAGTCCTAATGTGGACCAGCTTGTGGCTGAGGATCTCGATATGTTCTTTGATATGCGTGAGGAAGGCGTAACTTATAGGGACTTCAAACCCGATAATATAGGTTACTTCCCAGGAGACGGTGACTGCCAAGGATTCTGGAGCGACCCCGATAGCTACAACTGGGAAACTGTTGTTGCAAGACCGATTGATGTCATGGACGAAGGACTGAAAAGGGAGGAAAACCTTTCAAACACGGAAATGGCTAAAGTACTCGACATATACATTGGAGATGTTCCGGGAGAAGAGGGAATCGTAGATTTATACACTGTCTCGACCGAAGATGCTGAAAGAGCTGTTCTCAACTACCTCGGATTGGATGGAGAAGTAACCGGCGACCCATACATGGACATGAGGCGTGTTTTCCACAAAGAAGGCACGATTAAATCTAATTAGCGAATTATAAGGTTGAAATCAATTAAAATAATTGCTTTATTGTGAAAAGATAAACTAGTTTCGATGACTGTATACGCGCTGGGAGACTACCATGGTAGAAGCATAGAAGGTTTTATCGAGAACGAGCAACCTTTTGAAGGAGACCTTATACTATCGACAGGAGACTTCGATAATGTAGAAGTAATCCACGAAATTCTTGAACTAAAGCAGGATACGGAGTTTATAGATGTAGGCGCCAACCACGATCACGCCATGCTTGAGAGAAAACCGATCACCTCCGGAACGCTTGAAGCACAAGAATATAGCTTTCAAGAACTGGCTGAAGAGCTCAACAGGGATGACCAGGCTAGACGCTATTTACAGGATCTTGTCGCAAATCCTGTAAGGGAGTTCAGCCTAGGAGACATGAGTGGTGTTCTGGTTCACGGTGGTCTAGATGGTCATATTCAAAGCCCGCGGACGCCTGAGAACGTGAAAAAGCTCTGGTATCGTCTCTGGGATGATGAAGATTACAGGAAAAACTTCAGCGCCATGGATAGAAATAATTACGATTTGATGGTAAGAGGTCATGATCACCGGAGGGAGCATGTATTAAGTCCGGATACCTTTGATTTGGAGTACGGTACAGGTGATAAAACCTATGATCTAGGGCAAGAGGGCTTCCACCTAATCACTCACGGTTCCTGGTATGAAGGAGATTATGCCGTAATAGACGAGCAAGAAGAGACTCTTGAATTCAAAAGTATCTAGCTCCAATAACTCTTTTCGAGCAATTTCTCCCGGTTTTTAACTGCCTCCTTTTCCCTAATTATTTTTTTCAGCTCTTCCTGACCTCGTGTATAACCAATCATAACAGCTCCAACAAGCTTGTCGTCTCTGAAGAAAAGCCTTCTATAATGGTTCTCTTCTTCGTAGTTTTTCGAGACAGGTTCTCCAGACCAGTCGCCTATCGCTAAAAACTGTGCCTGGAAATGACCTACTCCGTAAGTATTAACGAAATCAAAGTCTTCTTCCTTTCCAGCCATGTTCTCTCCGGCTGTTTCACCCATTGCTTCTGAGTGATCCCATGATCCGTTGAATGTTCTCTTTTCGAAAACCGGTGAGTAATACTCTACCATGTTTCCTGCCGCATAGACATTGTTAATAGATGTCTCGAGCTGTTCGTTTGTTTTCAACATTTCGTATTCGTTTTTCTCAGCTTCAAGAATATCGGAGTTAGGATTCTGACCTATCGCGACCGCCATAGAGTCGCACTCGTATCTTTCACCTTTACTGTCGACTACGACCTTTACATTCGAGTCTTCGGATTCGATCTCCTCAACCTCAGAGTTGGTTAAAACGTTTACTCCTTTTTCCTCCATCTTCTTGTGTATTATTTCGGCTCCATCTTTGTCGAGACCTCTCTGCCACCAGTTGTCACCTCTTATAAGGTAGTATGTCTCTGTGTCGTTTTCTGCGTACGCCATAGCAAGGTCGATACCTAGTAGTCCGCCGCCTACAACTACTGCTTTTTCGGATTCTTCTGCCGCTTTCTTTATGTGTTCGGCATCTCCCATCGTCCACATGTAGTGGAGATTGTCGAAATCTTCGTCCTGCGGAAGTTTCTTCGGTGAGCCTCCTGTTGCAACCAGAAGTCTATCGTAACCGAACCTGTCTCCGTCGCTAGTTTCCACTTGGTTGTTCTCAGGTAGAACTTGTTTAATCTCGGTCTCTAAGTGGAGCTGGATGTCTCTCTTGTCGTACCAGTTTTCATCGTGTAGACGTGTGTACTGTTTAGGTAAAGATCCTTTCATGTAGGTCTTCAGCATGATCCGGTTGTACAGAGGATCTGTTTCATCGGTCAGGACGTGGATTTCTGCGTCTTCATCCTTTTTTCTTATCTCCTCCGCTGCGGTGGCTCCGGCTACACCGTCTCCAATTATGACGTGTTTCATGTGGCAGGTTTCGGAACGAAAGATTATAACTTCCGGCAAAAGTTGCACTCTAACATATAAACTCTATTTAGTTCGTCCAAATCAATTCGACCCTATGGCTTCATCTACACCCTTGGTATGTAATGGGAAAGAACCCTACTGCCGGGAAAATGTCGAGGAGATTCTAGATCTAAACTTTATACAGACGGAAGAGCGGTGGGAACCACGATATCTAGAAGGCACGGAGGAGGTCGAAAAAAATATTGAGGAGTACAGGAATAATGTTGTCGAACAGGATCCAACAAAACACGATGGCAAACTACCTTTCATAAAACATATAGAGAGGTACAGTGGTCACATGGACGTGTACCTTGGTGAAACCACATTTTCGGAATACATGCACGCCGTACAGTCACCTACAGTGGTAGGAAGAACTGTTACTTCTGATAACAAACTTCTGATGGGTGTAAGAGGAGAGGATGTCTCAAGTGAACACGGCAAAATAGCTTTTCCTGGAGGATTTATCGATATGTATGAGGAACCTCTTGAGGCGGTAAAGAGAGAGGTTGAAGAAGAGATATCTCCTGAAATCGATATAGAGTCGACAGAACTACTGGGATTTGTTTATCCTGATGTCAATCAAACCGATGGTTCTTTGGTTGATGATCCTCAGCCACCTGTCTTCATGTACGATGTCTTCATCGATCGGGATATGCAGGAGGTCAGACAGGCATACACGGGAGATGAATTTGAAGAACTTGAATTTATTGAACCGGCTGAACCTGTAGAATCTGGAAAGTTCTCGCCCAACAGTCGAAGAACTTTGAAAGCAGGCAGATGTGGTATAGCAACGCAGCCACAGGAACCGCTCGAAGCATCACGGAATGGCTTGAGATCCGGTCTCAAGGCTGTAGGAAACTACCTCGTACCATGACCTCTAGTTTTTAAACCGGCTTCACCAAAAAAATTCTTTGTGGTACTAGAGCTTTTTCTCATTTGCTCTGCTGTACTAGTGGGCGCTGTAATGAAAGGTTTGAACGGCTTTGGATATGCCGTAATTGCAACATCCATCCTTTCGTTCTTTTTACCGGCTTCAGAAGCTGTTGTGGTGGTAATAATTCCTTTAATGGCGGCACAACTCGATCTGGTTTTTGAACTAGATTCATCATCTTTCAAGAGGTGTTTCAAGCGGTTTTACCCTTATATCTTCTCTGCTATGGCCGGCACATTCCTGGGTGTGCTTATGCTCAACAGGGTGTCTGAAAGATTTGTTGCAGCAGGTCTTGGAGTTTTCATAATTTTGTTCAGTGTTTCAAGAACTGGCTACGGAGATAAGATCTCTGAAATAATATCCGATAAATGTTTCGAGGAAAAAACCGTTTTTAAGACAGTTTTAGGATTTATTTCAGGCCTAATATTCGGTTCAACTAACATAGGTGTTCAGGTGGTCGCATACCTCGAATCACTTGAACTTGATAGAGAACTGTTCATCGGCGTCCTCGCTATGTTTTTCCTGTTTATCTCCGGTCTCAGAGTAGTCATGTCGTTTACTTTGGGTTTATACAGTTCGGGCAACATGCTCCTGATCTCGGCACTTGCGGCACTGCCCGGATTAGCAGGTATTGCTATAGGGCAGAGGATGGCTGGCTTTATTGATGAAGACCGACTTGAGAAAATAACGCTACTGATGCTTTTCTTGGTTGGATTACGTCTATTATCTAAGGCATTTATTGTTTAAACCGCTCGTTTGGTACATGAATCCGTTAAATGGAAATGTTGGAAAGGTTGATGAGGTCGCAGAACTACTGGAAGAAAACGGGTACACAGTGGAGGCCACCCGGGCTTTTCTAGAACGAAGAAACGAACATCCTGTATACGGTGAGACAGCAACCGAAGCAGTACAAGGACTTCTCGAGGACGATGATACCTCCTTCTCAATAAACATGGATGTCTATCCGGAAGGCGTTACAGACAAGAAAGGCAAAGTCACGATCTTTTATACTCCCGAAAAAGATTACTTTGACGTCCAGAGCGTCAGACCTTCCAACGAGATTGAAGACACTCAAGGGCTCGAACATCTTGCACAAACACGTCCGGAACAACTAGGATCAGAAAATAACAGGATCGTACTCAACCAAATTCCTGAAGATGCAATATTTGAGATGGATCGGGTAGACGCAACAATAGAAATACTGCTAATGGATGCAGGATACAGAGTCCAAGTCGGAAACAACTACGTAGACAACCCGGCCGTTAAAGACTTTCCCTAGTATTCACTCAAAAATCAGGGTTCGATATGGTTTAAAAGAATTTACGTTTAATTCAACGATACAGGATGCGGAGCTGGTGTAGTCTGGCCCATCATATCACCCTGTCACGGTGATGACCCGGGTTCAAATCCCGGGCTCCGCGCTCTAATGTTCTCTCAAGGCACTTTACCATCAAATAGCTTCTTTAATTGCTTTTTAGGATGCCTCGGCTTTATTTTAGTTAGAAATTCTTCTACTTCATCTCCGGTTATGTATGTTCTGTACATGTCTCTACAGTTTTCTCGCTTGTCTATAAAGCGGTAAGTGTTGTGTTCTAGATTAAAATCTGATAGTAAGTTCTCCGTAGTTTCCGCGAGTGGCTTACTAATGGTATTAAAAATTAGTCGTTTCTGATTTAGATCTAGATGACCATCTGTGTCTATAAGCCCTCTCAAAAATCCTTTTTTGAACTCTTTGCTGATTTCATTTTGCTTTAGGTGTATTGAAGCTGTTTTGTCTTTTTTGTCCCAATCTAGGTGTTTTGAGAAGAATTTGTAGATTACCTTGGATTCGTACCGCAGTCTAAGTCGGTTGAACTCTTTTTGTTTGAGTGTTAGCGGTTCTTTGTTTAATTTTTCTGTTAGCAGTTCTTGGACTTCTTCCCAGTAATTGTCGTTTATGTTAAGGGTGATAGTTATGCGGTACTTGTGATTAGCTTTTTCGTGGTAAAAGTTTCCGTCTCCTGCGAATATTCCGCATAGCTCTCCTTTAAACTCTTCACATTCAGGTATCTCTGGCTGGTTCTCCTTCTGTTTCTGCCCTACCTCTTTCCGGAAATGGTAATAGACAGTTGATTTAGGTATTTTTAGTTCTTGTTTTATTTTGTTGACTGATTTGCCGTCTGAAGCCATTTTCCGGATACTTTTGATTTCTTTCTCGGAGACCATTACTTACTGAAAATGGATGTTCTTTAAATCGCTTCAGCGTCAGTTCATTTGACGGCTCTGTAAAAAAGATCTTTTTAATCAGCCTTCCTTTTTAGTCGTGCGTAAGCACGAACATTTTCAGACTCGCCATATTTGTTAGTGTCGACAGCTTGAAGATTTCCTCGGTATGCGAACCATGAGGGATTTTTCTCTACGTCATCAAATTTTCTAAAGTCTGGAAGTAATATTTTTTCTACTGCTTCAAGACCGGTTTCGGTTGTCTCATCCAGTTCAGGTATATCAATATTGGAGGCGAAGTTTTCGAGTAAATCCTCATCTAGGGTGTAGCCGACGGTTTCTTCGTAACTCATACTTCTGTAATTGTATTAGTAAGTAATAAGTCAGTATCTAAGGTATTACTCTGTAATAAAAAAGAAAAATAGGGGAACTAATTAGGCTTAGATTTCGAGGTCTGAGACCTTCAAGAACCGTTCTCCAGCTTCATCCCAATCAACTACATCGAAGAAAGAGTCGATGAAATCTCCTCTCTCCGGTCCGTAGTCGTGGTAGTAGCTGTGTTCCCAGACATCCAAAGCAAGGACTGGGTGTGCGCCCCATACCGCATGTTCATCGTGCTTGTCAACAGCAACGTTGTGAAGCTCATCTTCACGTGGGATGTAGACTAGTAGAGCCCATCCTGAAGCGCTTGAAGCTGCGGCCTTGAACTCTTTCTTCCAGTTCTCGTAACTGCCGAAGTCCTCCTCTATCTTCTGCATTAATTCTCCTTCGGGCTTTCCCCCTCCATTGGGACTCATGTTTTTCCAGAAACGCTCGTGTAGTACGTTACCTGAGAAATTGTGTGTGAAGTTAGTTAGAATTGCGCCTGTATCGGAGTAATCATCGTTTTCTCTCTGTTCTTTCAGCCTTTCTTCGGCCTTGTTCGCACCGTTGACGTAGCCTTGGTGGTGGACATCGTGGTGCCACTCCATCACTTTTCTTGAGATCGCCGTTTCCAAAGCATCGTAGTTGTAAGGTAGTTCTACAAGTTCGTATTCAGCCATTCTTAGTTTCACCTAATAAATAGAATTATTGGTTCTAGGATTATGTACGTTTACGTTCCTATCAGGTAACCTTTCGAGTTCTTAAAGAAATATAAGAGGAAGAAAAAAGGGTCCTTTAAGGGGCGGTTGTGTTAGCTGTCCCGTTAGCCATCCTCTGTCTCATCTGCTGAATCTGCTTAGCGCGCTGAATCTGCTGATCTATCGGAGCGCCCTGGAAGAGGTACTTACCGTCCTTTGATACAAAGTAAGGTTGACTTACTTCCTCCGTCTGGTTGGTCCTAGGATTTACCTGGGAGACGTTGACTGTTGCCTGGTAAACGCCGCTAACCTCTTTCATATCTACTACTTCTGCTTCTGAACCAGTTACTTCTAGGAGTTCATTCAGAGAATTTCTGGCGTCCTGCATACTACCTGAATCTGTCATAGATGCTGCTCCAAGCCCCCCGATAAGTCCGATTACGATACCGATGATTGCTCCTCCGGCTAGAACTGCTTCTGGGGAGTAGGATCCTAGAAGTCCGTTACTTGTTTCTTCTTCGATCTCCTCCGCTACTTCATCCAGTTCCTCGGGTTCTTCAGTATCGGTTGCCTTTGATTCTAGGAAGTCCTTGATGGTCTTCCTGTCTTTACCTTCTTTTTCGAGGTCGAGGAGCTTTCCGTAGTCAGGGTTTTTAAGATCCCTGATGGACTGCTTCACGTCCTCGACGTCGTTATCAAGTATATCTCCATAGTCGTCGTCCGTCATGTAATCCAAGAGGGGCAAGGACTTTTTAAAAAATATTTGAGGTATAGATGGTTCTAAGCATACTATTCTCGAGTAAAAAATCTCTTTTTTGAGGGAAAAAGGTGGTTTTTTATGCGAAGATTTCGTCCTTCCAGTTGCCCTGGTCGGTTTCTTCGGCTTCATCAGAGTCTCCTACGTCCTGGTAGGTTTCGTATTCTCTGATGCATTTGGAGCATTTGTTGATTCCTTGGTGCTCCTTGATCTCGACCTCTTGGTCGAACTCGTTTTCAACTTCCTCCCTCGTCCTTCCACAGACCTTACACTTCATAATAATGTTGTTATTTGATAGTAAATGTTTTATAGCTTGGGTTGGATCCCTGCACCTCCAGCCAGAATTTAATGAAAGAACGTTCAGATATCAAATAAAGATGTTAAAAGCAGTAAATCGTTTTAAATTACCTTTAAACAGAAATTCCATACCTGAAAATCATTATTAGCTTTGTTTTACTACTTAAACACTATCTAGCAAGGGTCTTTTAATCTAAGGGTTGTCTGTTTAGGTGATGAGGAAGTGCGTGAAAAAAGGATGTAGCAATGTAACTATGTTCGGTCTTTGCAACGAACATACGAGTGAAAGAGTCCAGAAGTTTTAGGGATCGGAGCAATCACGCACAAAACCACAATTAAAACATTTCAACTCGCACGCAACAAATTCTGACATCTTTCCGCCGCAGTTCCAGCACTCCATATCTAGATCCACTCAGGTTCCGAAATCTTGACGTCTCCGTAAACTTTAGCTTGACAGCTCAAACGGAAAGGTCCTTCGAGTACTTCTTCGCCTTGGAAACGTTTCAAGGTGTTTTCCTCATCCTTCTGTCGAGGCGAAAGGTTATCCATTCCTTCCTCGACCTTCACTCTGCATGTAGTACAGTTGCAGAAGCCGCCGCAGGCATGAAGCCATTCAACTCCGCCTTCGAGTAATGCATTGAGAATATCTTGTCCGTCTTCAGCTTCAACCTCATCGCCTCTATCGACAACTTCGATTTTGTGTGTCATACTTCGAATGTTCTGTCTAAAATTGAAATAACGAGGGGTGAAACGACCAAAAATAACTCGAGACTTCTATCCAATAGATAGAAAGAGAGGAGGGTTGGGTTTTTTCTAGAGAACCAGTGAGAGGAACATAGTTCCTAGAAGCAGGATCCAGCCTAGGATCGAGAAAGCATCTAAAACACTTCTCGAGCCTTCTCCTGCAAACTTCTCCAGTACGGCGTCAACAGTCCATCCTCCGTCAAGCGGTTTCAAAGGAAGCATGTTGAACATTCCGATCAGGAAGTTGAGGAATCCGACCGTAAGCAGCAGGTTGTTAAACCAGTTTAGTATTCCTGAGTAACCGGAGTAAGCGGATTTCATTACCTGTGTCTGACCTATGTTTACTCCCATGTAACCTCCCTGTTCGCCTTCCTTGTTTACGGTCTGGAATGTGAAGTTGCCTTCGGAGCTCCAGATATTTACCGTGTCATTAACCTCTAAATCTGAGGCAGCGTTCTCCAGATCTTCTAAGGTTTCTATATCTTGTCCGTTGATCTGGTTGATAGTTCCGTTATCCATTCCGGCGTCCATAGCAGGGTAACCCTGTTGAGCGTCGTAAAAAACTCCTGACGGAACTGTGAGGAACGCGGTAAATGCAAGACTGCCGCCAAGGAATAGCGCTGCTGTAAGATAGTTCGCGAAGCTTCCTGCACAAAGCACCTTAATTCTCTGTTTCCAGTTGCCTTGGTGCCAGTGTCCTTCAACATCTTCATCGACATCTGCGCCTGGAAGCATTCCCTCGCCCTTAGGTTCTACGAAAGCTATCGGGAAGATTCCCATTATTCCCCAGCCAACCGAGTTAAGCTCGAAGTCCTCAGCTCTGGCAACGATACCGTGGGAGAACTCGTGGACTATCATCAGTACTGCGATACTTGCTATCCAGTACTCGACTGGAATAAATGAGACTCCGGGGTTGAACTGGTTTTCAGCTACTATTCCCGGAAGGATTAGTGAAGGTCCGTTCTGAAGGCTCTGGGTCTGAAAGATGTCGAAGAATGTGTACCCTACCAGAGCCAGGGAACCGAAGATCGAGATTATTCCTGTCAAGACGCCAGCCCACCCATATGCGTTCCAGAAACGTGGAAACCTTTTGGCGGTTCTATCGATAAAGGATATACCGCGCTGTGTACGGCGGTAAAAAATTATGAAGTGTCTCTGGACTTTTTCCCGGTCAAGCCACAGGAATGCTGCGAGACCGGCGGTAAACAGTACGAAGAATATTAGCCTTGGATTAGCATCTATCATATATTCTTAGTTCGGGCAGGTGATGTTTAAAACTGGACCGACTTCGTCAGCTTATGGAGTCTGCAGATCTTCATATGCATACAACTGCTTCTGACGGAACTGACTCAGTAGATGAAAGAGTTGAACAGGCTAAAGAAAACGGTATTAGGTGTATTGCGGTGACCGATCATGACGCCATCCCGGACGAATTGAATAATCAGGTCGAAAAAAGAAGTGGCGTGGAAGTCATTACGGGTTCTGAGATAAAATGTGAAGTCGATGGCGAGAAGATTGAGATTCTTGCATATTTCATAGATCCGGAAGAAGACTCGACTAACAAAATTTTCAAGCAGCTTAAGAAAAACAGGCAAAACCGTATGAAGGAAATGGTCAGAAAACTTGACTCGGAGATCAGGGAAGACATTCGGTATCAAGACGTAGTCAGTCGGGCGGATGGAACCGTTGGTAGACCGCATCTCGCAAAGACTCTGGAGGAGAAGAGCGTAGTCAAAACTTCTGAGGAAGCTTTTGAAAAACTGATTGGCTCTAAACATGAGGCATATGTTGAAACACCAAAAATACCGGCAGAGAAAGTTATCAATCTGGTTCACGAAGCAGGAGGCGTCACATCCCTCGCACATCCGGGAAGATCTCTGGAGAAAGAGGAAGCGTTTGAGAAAGTGAAAAAATTGAAACAAGCGGGTTTGGATGCTATAGAGGTTGAATATACGTACCAGCAGAAGATTGAGCGGGACTCCTTCACAATTCACTTCGCTGAAGATTATGCTAGACAGATAGCAGATAGGTTAGACTTATTGAAGACGGGAGGGACCGACTGCCACGGCTCAAACTCTGAAAAATTCAATATAGGAGATGTAACCATACCATACAAGAGAGTTGAGAAGCTCAGATCCAGAGCTTCAGGTCTGTAAAACCCTATTAAAGTTGAGTTCTAATCCGGTTCTATGAGTCAAGATCAAAGACCTCTTTTCTGGTCGGACCAGTTAGCGTTCGGAGTAACGCAGAAATATCCTGACCGAGAAACATACGTATGCGCCTCGGGTATCTCTCCCTCAGGGATCGTACACGCCGGAAACTTCAGAGAAATTATAACAACTGATTTTGTCGTCAAATCCCTCAAAAACAGGGATGAGAAAGTCAGGTTCATCTACTCGTGGGACGACTATGACCGTTTCAGAAAGGTTCCCGCAAATGTTCCTGACGAGTTCGAAAAACATATTGGAAAGCCTGTTTCTAAAGTCCCTGATCCGGAAGGATGTCACGACTCATACGCAGAACACTTCGAATCGCAGCTTGAGGAAGAGCTCGAGGACATGCATATGGATATCGAGTTCATCCGGCAGACACCTAAGTTCGAGAACGGAGACTATGCTGATTTAATCAAGAAGGCGATGAAAAATAGGCAGGAAATCAAAGAAATACTGGACAAATACAGGAAAGAGCCTAAGGAAGAACCTTACTATCCTCTAAGTGTTTACTGTACTGAGTGCGGTAAGGACTTTACGGAAGTAAGGGATTACAACGGCGAATACACAGTAACTTACTACTGTAATGAATGTGGTACAGAAGAAGAGCTGAACTTCAAGGAAGAAGGAAATGTCAAGCCGCCTTGGAGAATAGATTGGCCGATGCGATGGGAGTATGAAGAGGTTGATTTCGAACCTGCAGGAAAAGAACACTCTGCGGCAGGAGGTTCTAGAGATACAGGAAACGAACTGGCGGAGAAGATTTTCGATAAAGAGCCGCCCGTCCACCAGATGTACGAGTTTGTCACGAAGGATGGCGGAAAGATCTCCTCAAGCTCAGGAGAGGATGTCTTCACAATCTCTGAACTGAAGAAGGTTTACAGCCCTGAGATGATCAGATTTCTGTTCTCAAACACGAAGCCGAACAAATCGTTCGAAATTCCTTTCGTTGATGAGGAAATCTTCCAGCGATACGAGAAGTTCGACAAGATTGAATCAGCTTACTTTAACCCTGAGAAAATGGAGAACGACAGGAAAAGAAAGCACTGGAAGCGAGTGTATGAGATGGCGATGGTAGAGATACCTGAAGAAGAACCTGTCAGGATTCCTTTCAAACAGGCATCGTTCATCGCACAGACAGTTCCTGAAGAGAAATGGGAGACCAAAGGCTTCGAGTCTCTTAGAAGGACTGGACATCTTCCGGATGAACTCTCCGAAGAAGACAAGCAAAGAACTCTGGACAGGCTTGAGAGAGCGAAGAACTGGGCAAGAGACTATGCGCCGGAGGATTATGTCTACGAAATAAACAACGAGATTCCAGAGGAAGTTAGAGAGGAACTTTCTCGGGAAGAAAGAGAGGCAGCGATTAAGCTTGCTAAGATGCTGGAAACCGAGGAATGGAAGGATCAGGATGACCTTGATGGAAAGATCTTTGATGTGAAGGAGGAAACGGAGCTCGGAACCGGTGAGTTCTTTAACGCGATGTACAAGGTTATCCTTTCAAGAGAGAGCGGTCCAAGGCTTTCAAGGCTGATCATCTCGATCGGAGCCAAGGGTTCGGCAGAGATCTTGAGACAGGCGGAGTAGGAGTTTTAAGATCTCTCCGATTGTTTTCACGTACAATTTTTTCTTTTCTAGGATTAGGACATCAAACCTTTTTAATTTTTACTACCAAATAACAACATATGGCTAATAATCAGGCAAATGAATTCGAGAGGCAAAAAGAAAGGAGGTTTGAAGACATAGACGAAGACTTCAGTCTAATAAGTGAAGACGGCAAGAAGAAGATGGAGGAAATTGATGAAAGGAAAGCCAGAATAACTGAATCAAACGGCCTCTTTTCACAAAATTACTCGGAAGTAGAGCAAATTATAGATACGCTGACGCCATCAAGACTTAATGAAGAACGGTTTATAGATCTGGCTGTGGTTGCAAACTCCGATAGCAACAACCTTGATCAAGTTAAAGATGTCCTAAAAGAGAATTACGGAAGAAACAAAGAATCAGTAAGGAATACTATAGAGAGGTTTAACGAGGAAGATCTGGTTGAATCCGGACAGACAACGCCCAAAGGCGACGTCGCCAGAGAACTTACTGAAGAACTAGTTGTTGCAGAACTCGATAATACTTCAGATATAGAGGACAGGCTCTACTCTGCAGCACTTGAACCTTTCGGACTTGAAGATACTGAATCAAACAGGGATATCCTTGCCTCCGTAATTAACGAAAACGCTATCTCCGAAATCGATGAACTGGCTGAAGCAGCCGAGGCCAAAAAACAGAGAGAAGCGGCTCAAAATGCCGCATCCATGGCATCAGGTTTCAATAGCGGTAAAGCTTATGTTTTTGAAGTAATAGCAGAAAATGATGAGCCAATTATCGGAAGCCAAGCAATAAACGTCGTGGAACAGTCTCGTCTAGACTATGTAGAAGTGAATCGATCGACAGCAAGAACCCAGCTAGCTGATTGGGTGGATCAAGGACTTCTCAACGTCACTGATGACGGATATGAGACTACAGAAAAGGGCGACAGAGTCTACGGGATATTCAAAGGCGCAGCAAAGGACCTTGCTTCGACCCAAGAACGGATTGAAGATTATACAGACCTAATGAGTAAGAGGGTTGATCAGAAAGAAGTTAGAGACCAGAGCTACATGGAAGAGACCGAGGAGCTTGATAACGCACTTGCACTGGTTGGAGAGGAGAAACTTGATCTAGATAAGTACTCAACAGTATCCAAGTATGTCTCCAAGGATCTAGAGGTAGAAGTCCCTAAAATCTAAAATAGAGTTTCAATCACTTATCTATTTCTCCTATTTTCCGGTATGATGGCGTTACGCTCTAATCTCAAGTACATGGTTGCCTTGACTTACGCGTTTTTCCGGGAATTGTTTTTTTATTAAAGTGTCTGAAAATACAGATATAATGCCGCAACATAGTAAGTCTCTGGAAGAAGTTTACTCGGACCTCGGAACTTCAGAGGAAGGCTTAAGCAGTGAAGAAGCAGAAAAAAGCCTTGAGGAAAACGGTGAGAACCGAATAGAAAGCGATGATACAACCTCAGCATGGAGGATACTTCTTAGCCAGTTCCAGGATAACCTAATCTACCTGTTGTTTGCGGCCGGTATACTATCGTTGGGCATAGGGTTAGTCCCGGGCCACAGCCCTGAATACAGGGAGGCTGGCGTAATACTACTTATACTATTGGCAAACGGTTTCTTTGGTTTTATACAGGATTACAGAGCGGAGAAATCTATCCAGGCTTTGAAGAAAATGTCCACGCCTGGTGCAACAGTCAAGCGTGATGGGAAAAAAGTGGAAATAGATTCAACCGAGATTGTTCCCGGAGATATTATTTACCTGGAGCAGGGTGACGCTGTTCCTGCTGATGCAAGGATAATCGAGGCAGAATCACTTTCAACAGACGAGTCCGCTTTGACCGGCGAAAGCCAAGAAGTTTCGAAACAAGCTGGCACTGTCTCGGATGATTCAGCGCTAGCAGACCGCGACAACATGGTATTTATGAACACCCACGTTGTGAAGGGTAGAGGCAAAGCTGTTGTAACTGCTACAGGCATGGATACCGAGGTAGGAGATATCGCTGAAGAGCTGGAAGATGCTGAAACAGAGAGGACGCCATTCCAGCAGGAGGTCGATGCCATGGGTAAGAAGATCGGCATGCTTGTAATAGGTATTATTTCCCTTGTGGCGGTGATCCAGGCAGTTCTTACCGGGGCCGATGTTATCACTATTCTTCTGCTTGCGATTGGACTTTCGGTTGCTGCGATACCCGAGTCGTTACCCGCAATCGTTACCTTGACGCTTGCGTTAGGTTCTCGGAAACTGTTGAAGAAAGATGCTCTGGTAAGACGGCTTCCTGTTGTTGAAGCACTTGGCTCTGTGAACTATATTGTAACCGATAAGACCGGTACCTTGACAGAAGGAACCATGACTGTGGAGAATCTTTACTACCAGGGCGAAGAGTTCGATGTTGGAGGCACTGGTACAGCAATAAACGGAGACTTCAGACGTAACGGTCATGAGACCGATTCAGAGTACCTGGAACCGCTTCTTGAGTGTGGTGTATACTGTAACAACGCCGAGAAACTTGAGGATGGGTTTAGAGGTGAACCTACAGAGGTTGCCTTACTTGTGGCAGGTATGAAGGCAGGAATCGAGGAAAATGATGAACGACAGAGAAGTGTACCCTTCTCCTCTGAAAGAAAGCGGATGACCATAGTTAAAGATAATACTGCCTACATGAAGGGTGCTCCTGAAACTGTACTCGAAAGATGCGATCGTATTCTGCTAGATGGTGAGAAAAAAGAGCTTACAGAAGAGAGAAAGCAGGAAGTACTAGATAGAAACCATCAAATGGCTAGAGATGCGTTAAGAGTTCTTGGATTCGCCCAGAAGCAGGTAGAGGATCCTGAGATGGATGAGGATGAGCTTGAGTCAGAACTAGTTTTCTTAGGTCTTCAGGGAATGATGGATCCTGCGCGTGGTGAGGTTAAGGAAGCAGTGGAGGACTGCCGAACCGCAGGCATCGGTGTAGTAATGGCTACAGGTGATAATATTGAGACGGCGAAGGCTATAGGAAAGGAGCTAGGCTTCAATCCTAAGGGCGCGATGAGAGGTCCAGAGATTGAGGAGTTGTCCGATGAAGAGCTTCAAAAGAAAGTCACAGAGGTTGAGATCTTCGCACGTGTTTCACCACAGCACAAGGTAAGAATACTACAGGCACTACAGGATCAAGGATACAACGTTGCGATGACAGGAGATGGGGTTAACGATGCTCCAGCTCTAAAGAACTCGGATGTCGGTGTTGCCATGGGTCAGAGAGGTACGGATGTTGCGAAGAAAAGCAGCGACATGGTCTTGCAGGACGACAACTTTGTTACGATCAGGGATGCAATTGCAGAAGGAAGAGCTATCTTTGATAACATTAGAAAGGTGACTAACCAGCTTCTCTCAACAAACTCGGGAGAGGTTATGTTCGTCTTTATCGGAACACTTATAGGAGGATTGTTCTTCCCTGAGTACTTCTCTGAAGGTGACTCGGTTGTATTAACTGCTTTGATGATTTTATGGGTTAACTTTGCTTCTGACGGTCCTCCGGCGATCGCGCTTGGGAAGGATCCGAAAGTCGAAGGTATTATGGAGAGGGATCCTAGGGGCAGAGATGAACCAATACTTGATAAGAAGATTCTATCGATGATAGCAGTTACAGGACCTCTTGCAGCTATTATCATGTTGCCGGTGTTCTTCCTGAACATCGATAACTTTGCCTACGCACAGACCATGTTGTTCATGGCACTGGCGTTCTTCGAGATAATGATGTTCCAGGTTATCAGAAGAGACTATGGCCTTAGACTTAAACAGAACGTTTACTTGATTGCGGCGATACTCTTCGCGTCGATGACGCACCTGGCAATACTTTACACACCGCTTTCCGATCTTTTCAAGACCGTTCCGCTTCAGCCACACCACTGGGCTCAGGTAGCGATCGCACTTGGAGTTTTCACCGTGCTCGAGTACGGTTTCAGGAGGCTGCTATCCCGTAAGTTCGGTAACCGTGTCGAGTGAAGTTTAAACCTGAGGAACCAAACGAGGTTTATGGATTCCAAGTTCAGGTTCGTTGCACTCCAGCTCTGCACGGTGCTAGGCTTGGTCTACTTTTTACAGGCTTCGACAGGTTTTAACCCGGGATTTAACGCCTCTGCTTCCCCTTTCTACAAGTTCTTTACCTCTGTACTGGGTCATTCAGGTCTCGAGCATCTTCTGAATAATCTGTTCTTCCTTGGACTTTTCGGCTCAATCTACGAGCGTTACACCTCCGGTAAACTATTTCTGTTTACTTTCCTGGTTTCCGCACTACTCGCAAATATTTCGGCCTTTGTGTTCTTCCCTTCCAGCTATATTATCGGTGCTTCGGGTGGAGCTATGGGAGTTCTCGCAGCTTTAGCGGTTTACAGACCTAAACAGATCGGTCTGGCTTTAGGAGTTCCTCTTCCTATGTGGGCTGTATTCATAATTTATACTTTGATCCAGTTCGCCGGTCTAACAGGGAGTACGAACACAGCTTATGAAGCACATCTGTTGGGCATGGTTTCCGGAGGTTTAATCGGATACAGGTTGAGGGAGGAGGATCTTCTTAGTTCAGATGGGGGTCAGGATGAACAGGACGAATGGCGGGAAAGAATACGTGAATGGGAAGATCGCTGGATGATGTAGAGATTTCTGATATTTTACACGATTGCTGAATTAACTGAAAAGTGAAGGGTGGGTCGAAGCGCGAGGCTTCCAGACCCGACCCGCTCCGCAATTTTCGGCGGAACTATTGGTTGTCAACCCCGGTTTACGGGGTCAAGTCCTAATTGAATAGTAAACGTTAACAGGCTAACGATTCAGCAGTCGGAGACTTTCCGGATCAAAAGTCAGTTCGGCGGCATTCTGCTCCAGCCAATCCTTTGAACTCCGGTGATCAGGGTGAAGTTCTTCTACGAGGACCCAGAATTCCTCGCCATGATTCATATGTACGAGGTGGGCAACTTCATGTGCTACAACATAGTCAACGACCCTTTGAGGTCCAAGAACCAGCCGCCAGTTGAAGTTGAGGTTCTTCTTGCGTGAACAGCTACCCCAGCGAGTGGTTTGATCCCTAACAAAAATCTTCTCATAATCTTCTGCTATCCTGTCAGTGTATAGATCCGACTTGTATTCGAAGATGTTTCTGGCTTCATCTTTCAGAACCTGTTTCAACCGGTATTTCACTGAGGTACGCTCCACTAGGTGCTCTGCTAGAAGGATATCATCGTCTACCTTACCGGTTTTTCTACTTTCGATCCTGATCTCCTTCTGTTCGCCGAGCACTCTCCAGTTCTCGCCCTCCATAAACAGTCTTTTCGGTATCTTCTCACGGTATTTCTCGTGGTCTTTACGTATTCTTAATACCCAGTTCTTCTTCCGTTTTAGAAGATTCTCGGCTTTAAGTGCCGATTTCTCAGGGATTACAACCTCGAAGTAAGTCTTCTTCGACCGGATGTTAGGCTTTTGGGCTTTCGAACTGGTTCTAGTGGTGTAACGTACTGTCTCTCCGTCGAGTTCCAGCCTCACAAAAGACAGGTTTCCTGCCGACCGATTTTAAACCACGAGCTTTTTCCTGTATAGACGAACTTTTTTAAACCCGTCGCCATAATGTAACGATATGAGTCACAAAGCCAGAATCTCAACGAAGTTTTCAGGAAGAGCTGCAGCAGTGACTCGGATCTCTACTTATCTAAATACACAGTATTTCTCCAAGCTATTTACCACGTATATGTGACGCGTGGAAAGTAGGCTGGGAAATCCTGGCCGGCTTCTCAACTCAGGGAAGCACGGGCAAAAGGACTCAACCGAAAAACAACCGATCTCTTACTTCCAGACAAAAATACAACTTAAAGAACTATTCAAACAACCTAAAGCTCCAGCTATAACGCTTCAAGATAAAAAGAGGACGTCAAGCCATGAAAAACACGAAAAATTCAGAAGGTGATTCCATGTAAACCCACTAATTCAATTTCTATTTTTTCCAAAAATTCTCGCATTAATTGATTCTGAAACTAAATTAATTGAAATAAGAATTAGAGAGGGTTGAAGTCTCTCCCATCATCGTCATCCTCGAAGTAATCATCTACATCCCGTTCATCATTGTTACTCTCTTCTGAATCTTGTCTCTTGCTTGATCCTCTGTTGTTCTGAGTTCTACTGGATTCCTGTCTGTTGGAATGTCTTTTCTGGTTATCTGACTCTTGTTTCTGTCTTCTCTGCTGTCGTTGTTTTTGTCTCTGCTGCGTCTGTTCCTGTTGCTGGTTCTGCATGTTTTCGATCATCCGGTCTGTGTCGATACCTGCGTCCTCTAATGCTTGCATATGTCTCTGTAGTTGTGAGTTAACAATCTGTAGGATTCTAGATAACTCTTTTTTCTCATGCATAAGTGTTTCTACGGCGCCCTTGTGTTTTCCGATCTGTTCGTCGGTCATACAAAAGTATTGAATGCGCCGGAGGTTTAAAAATAAGGAAACCTCGTCGATGCCGGACTAAACCAAGTTCTGCTTTACCGCATCGTTCCCAGTAGTTACCACAGCTTTATCGAATTATTTGTTTCAATATTAAACAGGATTTATAGTCCAGCGCACCTGAGGGATTTCTTGAGTAATTTAACTTTTCAGTTCAACATGTTCCTAAAATGGTAATGGAAAGCATCAGATCAGCCCTTAACTACCCTGGGGAAATGTATACGGACAAAAAGACCACTACATTGAATGGTGCGGACGCACTGGATTTTGCTGAAGAACTGGAAGAAAACACTACAACGATACAGCTTTATACTGACGATACGATCAGTGGCACTGTCGACTACATAACCCGGCTGGACGAAAGTAGAGATGAAAAAAACGTGTATGAGGTCGATATAGAGAGGTTCTCTAACAGAGATGAGCCATTCACATGGGTGAGGATGGAAGCTGAATTACCTAGTACGGAGAAAATAGATGAACTTCCGGAAGCACCGTTCCAGCAACCAAAACTTCTGTCAGAACCTCTGGAAGTGATAATACATGGAGAATCCCCTTACAGCTGGCAGGAAACGGTTGAAAAACTAATCTAAACATAAGCAAGGCACGCAATCAAATTTGGGGGATTTAAGGGAATTGCGTGAGCGTTCTCTCCAAAGTCGGCTACCTTACGATATTGGATGAGGGCAGTGGACAGACTAATTTTCCAATAAATTTCTACTGGTTTCATATACCGGCTAAAAGCGAGGCGATGAAACCTATCGATAGGAAAGTAGCCATAGCTGACCCTATCGTCACGAAGACGAACGTAAGCAGGATTCTTCCGACCTGGTTGTTCCAAAGTTCTCTGTAGCTATCTATCTTTGTTATTGTTTCTAGTTCACCTACTTTTGGTGGGTAGAACTTGGCTTCGCTGTAACCTGCGACCATGCCAGCGCCCAGTGCCGGATCTAGAGAAGTTAGAGGCGCTGCCAGGAAAGATATTAGCCAAGTCAGTGGGTGTGATCGAGCGATTACCGCTCCTAAACCTGCAAGCACTCCATTTGAAAGTATCCAGAAACTCAGTCCTTGTAGACCGGTCGAGTAATCTATCTGAGTAAAACTATATCCAAGACCTAGGATAACAAACGTTGGGATTCCATATTTCGCGATTTTCATCCAGGGAATACGATTAGTTGAATCAAGCTGTTCAACACTCTCTTTCTTCTCTGACTCAAGTATTTCAGCGATACCTTCCAGGTGTGCTGCGCCAACAACCACTACAGCATGATTGAAGTCGTTTTCAAGTGTTTTTTCGGACATGAAACGGTTTCTTTCGTCCAGAAATACTTCTGAAAGCTTGGGGAACTGGTTTTCAAGCTCTGTTACAAGCGAATCGATAATATTCTCGTCCTTTATCTCCTCTACATCTAAGTCGATCTCATCCATGTAGAACAAGGTCAAAAGCTTCATCTTCTCCCAGAGAGACAACTCGGATCTTACACGTGAAAAAGTCTCGCTTATATCCCTGTCAACCAAAGCATAATCTATTTCTTTCTCCTCTGCCTTTTGAACGGCGGAAAGCATTTCTTCGCCAGGCTTAACACCTTGTTCCATTCCTATTCTTCTCTGGTAGATCGAAAGAAGGAGGTTTATGAAAAGTATAGAGCCTTTACCCTGTCTCAGGGCTTCCGCCACGTTCATATCCTTCCATCCTGACTCATCCCTAAGCGATTCGAACCGGTTCTCGTCCAGTTCTACACAGACAAGATCGGGATCGACCTCATCAATAGTGTTCTCGACTTCATCCTTGGATTCGGATGATACGTGTGCCGTGCCTACTAAAGTGACTTTTCTGTCTCCGAGATCTACTTCACGCCTCACACAAAAATTCCAGGGCTGGAGGCTTTTATACTCTTTAACAGTATACTGCGTGTCCTAGTAGGTGTTGTCAGGATCTTCCGGTAGAGAATCGTACTCAAAGCTATCGGATATTTCGTCAGAAAACGAACTTATTCTTTTACTCATCACTGCTTGTCGGGTGGGTACTTTGATATCTAGGTGCTGATAATCTTCGGGAACGTCTAAAGTGTCCTCGTATTGCCCGAACCCTATACTGATTGAGAGACCGTCCGGTCTGTTAAACCTTTCAGGATCCATTCTCTGGAAGAAAGGATGGTTAACTTCTTCAGTAAACTCTTCATGGTCTTCAACGATATACAGGTCGAGAATAAATGGTTGTTCGTCAAGATCTTCTCTCTCCGTAAAGCTTTCTTCCCCGACATGCAGCTCTAACTCATGATCGTAATCTGCCATTAGTTCATCTAGTTGTCTAAGAGAGTCTGAGAAACGGGCTGATTCAACTATCTCATCCCATCTAGACGGATCTGCTTCAAGATCTCCGTGATAATGCGCAACACCTTCTTCGTCCGTCGCCATATCATAGAGATCGTTCAATTCATCCCCTGATTCCTCTTCATCAAAATAATCGTCAGCCGTCATTCTCCTATCCCCCCCTGTATTCGTTATTGGTGTTGAAGAAATAAATTAGTAGAGGTTTGCCCTTCCCGTATCATGGTCGGACAAGGCCTCGACACGGACCTCTATACCGTCTTCAGTCTCTCTATAGTTTTTGTTGATGACGATAGATACGTCGTCATCGGTTCCTGAAACCCGGAACTTGTAGTGGTTACCGCAATCCCTCATAGGGGTTCTCGGTATACCGGGTTGAGACTCATTGTTGGGATTAAAATCTTCCTCGTACTCGACCAAGAACTCAGCTATCTCGTCAAGTTCTTGAAGGAGGCTTCCTGCAGCGGTCGCATCGTTGAATACGTTGTTTCCTTCAACCCTGTCGAACCCGACAAATGTAACATCTCCTTCAGGCACGGTGTAGCTTCCTTCTTCTACCATGTCAGAGTAGATGTCGGTTGGTCTCTCAAGCCCTATGTCCATAGTCTCTCTTTTTTCGTTTGGTTCTTTGCCGAATTCTGATTCTAGGGTTTCGGCTATTGCGGCGTGGTGTCCGGCAGCCATCAGGTCTCTGTCTGAGGTTGAGACTCTCCCATAGGGATCGACGATGCTTAGGTTGCCATCTGTTCCTATCGCTCCTATTATGTATGTTGATTTTCCTTCGACGCCGTCATAAACATCTATTGTTCCGTTGTCGAGATCAAGTCCAACTCTCTGAACTCTTTCTGCTTCTGGAGCTTCGAACTCTTCGTTGACGATGTCCCAGGATTCTCTATTTGCTTGCCCTGGTTCGAGTTCTTGAAGTCCTTCTTCGAGGTCTTCAGCTGTAGCTACTTCTACCGGCGGTATCTCAACTTCCGGGTTCAGAAGTACAGCTTCCTCGTCTTCGTCCGGGCTATCTACTGCAGTCCATCCCATATGTTGTTATTAGATGGTAGTATTTTTATTGTTTTTGTTTTGATGTTCGGTTATCACAAAAATCTTGGGAAACATATAATTGAAAGTGAGCGATTACCAGATCCACTTCCTGAAATCAGAAAACTACATCCAAACCGTAGAAGTAGATCAGGAAAAGTTCGAACAACTAGGACTAGAAGGAAAAATGGGGGAGGAAGAAAGCTACTTTAACTTCAGATCCGGGTTCGATCCATTGGAACACCCTGATCTCGGGATTGATGGCTACAGCATTCTTGAAGCAGCTTACGAGGAAAATCCACGTCTGCTTACTTCCGCAATAACTGACGAAAAACTAGAAGATATTTACGATAATATTGATGACAAAGTTGAGGACTTGAACCCTAAAGACATTTTTGAGGTAGCAGAGACATTTGACACGGTCGTAGCCTCAAACATCGAAAAATCGGAGCTAGGAGAGCTAGATAGAGGAGATTTCCTCGAAAGAGTTCACGTAGTTTACGAAAGAAGCTAGTTTTTCAGCGTCCAGCGCTGCTCTACCTCACTGTTACCTACAACAAGCAAACCGTTCTCGGTTTCAATCCTCGACTTCCTCAGACCAACATCTCGGATAACCCCTTCGCCATCCTTCAAACTGACTCTATCTCCCTGACTGAAATCCCCGTCTTTGATAAGGTAGTAGCCGGCTACTGCATCTGCAACCATATCTTTTACAGCGAAAGCTACTCCTAGAGCTATGAAACCTGTTGCAGTTCCAAGACTAGCTGCAATCTCACCCATACCCAGGATTTTGAACAAGGTTAGTGCGGCACCAAACCAGAGAAAGGTCGATAAAATAACAGATCCGAACTCTGCGATAGGTCTCTGATCTTCAGGCAATGTTTTCCTCAAACTTCTTCGAACTAGACCAGAAATCAGTTTTATTCCAATGTAGGCGGTTAATAGGAATAAAATGCCGGAGATTACAGATGGCATTGATCCAGTAATTCCAGCGAAAAGACGGTTGAGGACTTCCTCGAAAGTTTTTGATGCCCCTGATAACAGCATAATAACAATTTATGTCCCAGTTGAATAAAAGTAGGTCTGTTCTTCAGACTCATAGCTTAGCATCAGCTAGATATTTCAAACAGATGGATTTACTCCAGTAAAAATCTTAGAATTGAGCCAGTAGAAATGCTAGGTAAACTCCTTTATCGTGGCTTTTTCCTTTCTTAAGTTTCCTTGGATGCTTTCCGCCACAGCCTTAGCCAGGTTTACAGGGACTGCATTTCCAATCATCTTGTATCCGTCTCTGACTTTGTCATATTTCAGGTTGAAATCGTCAGGGAATGTCTGGAGTTTGGCAGCTTCACGGATACTGTACCTGCGGTACTTGTCCTCATGACCTTCTTTGAACTTCCAGTTATCCTTCTCTATCTTGGTCATCTTTGGTGCTTTAGGATGTATTTTTTGATGCCTTGCGTTCGCTTGAACCGTGTAAGCGGGTTCATCCCAGGATCTTACCCTGTTTCTGGACATGTATCTCGAGGAGTAACCTCCAACATAGTGTTCGTGGTTAGGAAGCTCTAAATCTTCCAAGTCGTGAGGTTCCCCTTCAGTAGGTTTGGATTCTGGCATGCCTCTTAAGACTTCCTGACCCATTTTCTCATCACTGCCTTCAGGGAACTCATAATCAAAATCAATATCCTCCCGAATTCCCACAATTATTACTCTCTTCCTTTCTTGGGGAACGCCATAGTAAGAAGCGTTCATCTTTTTGTACTTAACATCGTAGCCAATCTCCTTAAATTTCTCAATAATCTCTTTGAATTCTTCTATATTACTTTTAGATATAATGCCAGGCACGTTTTCGGCTACAAAGAATTTTGGCTTCTTGTGTTCGATAATCTCTATATAATTGTAGAAAACAGCGCCTCTTTCATCTTCACTTCCTCTAAGGTGGTTACCTGCTAAAGACCAGCTTTGACAAGGCGGTCCTCCTATTATACCGTCGCAGTCAGGCAGAGAATCGTAATCCAGTTCTCTTATGTCTTCTACCTCTAACTCTGTTTCATGATTCTCGTCATAAGTCTCTTTCAAGAATTCGGCATAATCTGTGGCAAATACTATGTCGTACCCTGCTTTCTTGAATCCTAGGTCAAGACCGCCACATCCTGAAAACAGAGATATAATTTTGTCTCCTTCCTCCATGATCCTACACTATCACTTCAAACATTAAAGCATTTATTCTGTTGGCAGGATTCTCTGGATCTGGTATATCTATCTCCTCGACTCTGACGTCTTCACTCTCTCTAACCTTTTGTTTCTTATCTTCAGGCAGTTTATCAAACTTTGAAATCCGCATAACTACGAAAAGTGGCTGTCCATTTTCGATCTTAGCTTTATAATCGTCTATGTGCTGTGAGAAATAATTTGCGGGATGTGACATTATCCACATTCCTCTGATCCGGAGTTTGGTTCTTCCTAAGGGATCTGTTTCATGAACCTTTCCGATTTCATTCGTGTCAGAACTTAAGTTACCGTAGTTAAGTTCTCCGACCGCTTCCGTAATTTTTTCCGAGAGGTTTTCCGATAATTTTCTGTAAATACTGTCTGGAGCAGACCAACAATCGCCATAGACCATCCACATGAAGTCTAGGTCGCTTTCTCCTCTAGGAACTCTACCTAATGTGTAGACTAAATCTTTTTCCTCCCAGCCCCCGATATCATTTTCACAGTTTCTACAGGCTTCAGTTATTCTTTCATAAGAGCTGCTAAGTTTTTGGTGAGGGTGAGAGCTAT
The DNA here is from genome assembly GCA_014297435.1 of Candidatus Nanohaloarchaea archaeon. GTDB lineage: Archaea > Nanohalarchaeota > Nanosalinia > Nanosalinales > Nanosalinaceae > PL-Br10-U2g16. The sequence continues at coordinate 268,881 of JACOQA010000001.1, forward strand.
TAAGCTGTATTGAACCAGCTTTTGAAGTTGTCTTCTTTACTTCAAATGCCTCTCCTCCTTCGATCATAAAGTCGGGAGGGTGGTTCTTGTTTCCTAACCACGAAAAATGCTTGGAGTATTCCTTTTCTTTTTCATCCTTGGTTTCTTTGTCAAATGAACCGCAAAATAGATCCATGTTGAAGTATTCAAGTCGGTCTCCTACCCTGTTTATCCTGTTAGTGCTGGAGTAAATTTCCGACATACTCCGGTTTTCCATTTCTGAATAGTTAATTATAGCATCAAGGATATCTACCATAAAGGTATGTTTTAGGACTGCTAATAAGAAAGTTAAGAGTCAATTAGACAGTTTAAACCGACACCTGCTCAAATGACCAGACCTACTAAAAATTAAGTGAAGCACCAGATTAATTTATTGATTACAAGTAACATATTGTGGGCTCAGGAAGGTCTGGTCGGGATCGTGGAGGCTTCGAAGCTTGAGAACAATATTAGTGAGCTGTTATTGGAGAAGATTTCTCTCTAAAACAAACCATGTTGTTTTTATCATTTGCACATAGCAAATTACACATGGGGGTCTTGGGTCCACTTAAACGCAACGCCGAAGAGCTGGAAGAGCTGAAAGAAACTTATTCCGGTATGATCGGCATGACTAAAGAGAACTTGGAAAGGTACGCAGGTGCTATTCTCAACGACCGACACGACCTTATGGATGAAGAGGATCCTTTCTTCTTCCTGGTATGGAGAGACGATGACGTCATGGATATCAGCTCCATAGAAGAGCTGGAAAAGGAGATAGAAAACCTAGAGATGCTTAAAGAGGACGTCTCACTGAGCGCTTTGAGCGGGAAGTACGCCGAAATATTTGCGAAAAAGAAAGACGTTGAACCTGATTACGAAAACCCATTAGAAAGCTACGGGGAACTAGATGAGGTTGAAAACCAGCTGGAAAATCTTCATGAATCTATAGACAGTAAGATAGTTGAACAGTTCGATCTTGATCAGGACAGAGCCGAACAGGAATACGATATGGTTGATTACAAAGTCCTGGAGATATTCTACACCTTTTCCGACCACATTACCGCACTTCCTATACCTGAAGCAATAACCGAAGCAAAACAGAACATCAAACATGAAAAAGAAAATCTTCTTGCAAAGGCTGTGGATGAACACAGAGAACATAAAGAAAGCATAGAGCACAAATATGAACGAACCGAGATCCCTCTGGAACCTGTTGACTGGGAGCAGGTCGTTGAAGAAGAAAAAATCAAAGACTTCATGGATATCTCAGACATGCCTACCGTGACCTACGGCGACACCCTTCACTTGATGATGGAGCAGAAAGCCGAAGACATCGAAGGCGTCGAACCGGAGTACCCGCTTCACTTCCTTAACAAGGGAAGGAGCAAAGATGTGGACAGGGAAACTAGAATCGATAACACCTTGCGACCTGACGCGGTGGACGACCTATTTGTCTACGAGTTCAAGCACTTACCTAAAAAGCAGAAAGAGTTCCTCGAGCAGAACGGGGAAGTCGAGATGAACGGCAAACACAAGGAAAATGTAGAACAGGTAAACATGTACTTGAACGAACTAGATCTGCCGGCAGGAATGCTCGTCTACATCTCATCCGATATGGAAATAAAAGAGTACGTGGTGGAAAGATTCGACGAAAGAGACGGGGAAAACGGTTACAGTGAATTCATACACGAGCGAGAGGATTACAACTTCGAAACCATCGGTTCAAAACTTTAAAAACCAATAATTACACGAATAAGAGGAGAAGAGCATGAAACAATTTTTAGAAGACTTTAAAAACCAGGTAAGACAAGAGGCAGAGGATTACCTCACTCAAGAAGGCTTGATCCCTTTAATGATGCCTGAGATAGAGGTTGAGGTAAATCCGGAAACCCGAGAGATGGTGTATGAACCGGACGAAAATATTTACAAGGAGGCTTCCGAGAAAGTTCAGGAAATGACTGCTGAGGAAATTCTGGATGAAGCGGAAGAAACTGAGTTTGAGAACTCAGAACCAGTTTCACAAGATGATAATATATCTACGAAAGGTCATTTCTCCCCGGGAACTGGTGAAGCAGATGCCGAAATAACTGTCAACCTTACACCTTTCGACCTCTTACCATACAGAACCAGTTCAGCAGGAACTTATAGTGGCTGGGCGAACGATAACCTGGAACAGGAACCTGAAAGTATAGTTAATCAGTTGGAAGGCTCAGTCGATCTTTGCCCGGCAAGTAGTGCTGCAGAAACGATTTTCTTCACGTTACAGCAAGAAGCGGAACTCAAACAAAACAAGCCTTCAGAAATTCCAGACCCAGTCAAAAAGATCTACAAACAAGTGGTTGAGAATCAAAAGGAGGAGGCAGTTGCTACAGGAGTTCATGAAGCCGCCCATGCCAAGTTTAACGAAGATTATGACTTTAAGTTTCCAGATCTTTCGGATAAAGAGATAGAGCGGATAATGGAGTGTATCCAAAATCAGAGAGAAGGATATGGGTTAGTCGATGATGAGCTAAATAGTCAGTGGATAGATGCTATAGAGAAAGTTGCAGGTGAGGACGAAGCACGGCAGTATAGAGAGTTCATCCGGTTAAGTGGAGTTGATGAGGTCTACGCCAGACTGGTCGAGCAGAGCTACAGAAAAAGCGATATCACAGACTTGGATAGAGATGATCTGTATGAGGAAGGAAGTTCCTGGGGTGAGGCTGGCTATGAATCATTCAATCCTTTCACTATTGAGGAGGGTGATCCTGCCCGGGTCTCAGGAGTCAAAGTAGAAAGACTTAGAGACTATGTGGTGGAAAATGGTCTTGACTCTGTCCTGAAAATGTCTTCAAGGCAGTTATTGGATCAGTTTTATGATGAAGAATCTGAGTCCGACGTTTAATCACTAGGGATATAATTATAATGGTGGGAAAAACGAGGGGGTGGAGAGGTCTTTTTAGACCTCTTTAGCTTTCTCTAATGTCTCCTCCAGATCAACGTTCTTCCTTAAACAGAACGCCTCAAAGTTTTCCGGTTCGTAAACCAGTTCAAGGGCGTCGGCTTGGAAATAACCGTCCACGTCAGGATCTGTATCGATGATTCGAACACTCATGTAATCTTCAGTGGTTTCATCTCTGCCGTAAGGACCATACTTGATGTCCAGCTCCTCAATCCTTCTGAAGGTCTCATCTACGTCGAAGCATAGCTCGTCCTCGATTGTTTCGACGTACTCCTGGTTGTTTTCGACCAGTAATTGCTGCATGGAACTCACCTCCAAGACTATAAACAGGTCTCAAGACGAACGGAGGTTTTACGTAAAAACTGTGAGGGTTAGTTGAACTTGGAATGCATAGAAAAACGTCCACCTCCTAGAAATTGCTGAATCCGGTTAAAACATGTTCTGGGCGGCGGAAAAACGTCCACCTTTAGTTCTCAGCTGGAAGTGGTCGTACATAGGTGTAAATGCGAGTTTAGTGTTTATAAAATCGGTTTTTCGCAGAAAAATTCTACACGAGGACGGGCAGATTGTAAGCTATACGAAAATTTGCTTGAGGCTTACGATGAAAAGGCATCTAATTTTTCCTTACTGAAGACAAGTTTAGAACTGTTTTCTGAAAGCCATCTATTTGATTTCTTGTAGTTCGGATATATTTCTCTCACACGGGACCAGAATTTTTCGTTATGATTCTGCTCCTCCAGATGAACTAGTTCATGCACTACCACGTATTCTAGGACATGTTCTGGACCTAGAATTAGCCGCCAATTAAAATTGAGGTTTCCTCGGCTTGAACAGCTTCCCCATCTAGTCTCTTGATCTCTTATAAATACTCTATCGTATTCCTCAGATACTTGATCCGAATATTTCTCAACTCTTTCCTCAACTATTCTTCGGCACTCCTCCCGCAACAACTTTTCTAACTGATCCTCTAGAGAGGTTCTATTCACCAAATGTTCGGCGAGATAAACTTTGTCCGAAACTTTGTTCGACCGTCTTTTCTCTATCGTTATCTCTTTTTTATCACCTAATAACGAGATTTTTCCACCTTCCTCCAAGTTTCTGTCCGGGATCTTTCGCTTAAACCTTAGGAACTCTTTTCTCTTCTTCAAAACCCAATCCTTTTTCTTTACAAGAAGGTCTTCAGAGTTCTCTTCAGCTTCTTCAGGGAGAACAACGGTAAAGTTTCCTAGTTTATGGTCAATTCTAGGTCTTGAAGCCTCTTCACTTACTCGAACCTCATAGGGAACTTTCATTCCTTCAATTTTGGTTTCCATCTTCCTCACGGTTCTTAAGTATGATATTGACGGTTTCAGTAAGGAAATCATCTTCCTCCTTTATGACCGCGGTCTTGCTTCGTTCGGAAAGTTCCAAAAGAACTTCTTTCCTTACATCCTTCCTTAGCTTCCTTTCGACCGATTTGAAGTCTAAGTGTTTTGTCCGGTCGAAGATATTTCTAGCTATTTCTTCTGATTCTTCCTCTGAAAAACTATCGGAGTAAGCATCCTCAAACAGTTTGAAAAGGGCGAATGTAACTTTGTCCATGTTTTTCCGATCTTTCTCCGATTCAATCTCTTCCTTCTCTTCCTCAACTTCTTCGTACTTTTCAATTGCTTCTTCGGAGCTTATTTCATCGTTCTTCCAGTCATTTATAATCTGCTTTACTCTATCGCTCAAGGACTCGAACGCCGGGTTTTGCTGGGCTTTTATCTCAATATTCTCTTCGAGTACAGCCCCTTCAGCAGCCGCACTGTAGTCGGGGTCTGTATCTTCGACATGCTTTACTTCCGGAGACCCAATTTCGTAGCTCACCTCTTCCTCTTCAGTATCTATCCTTTCGACTTCCATATGTTTCTCAAGGATCTCTTTCGTTTTTTCACGTACATCGCCTAAAAGCCTTCCTTGTTGCGGTCTAACTCCTCTCTCCAGTTCTTTAAATTCAAAGTAGATATCGTTTAAAATCTGCCATTTGGTGATAACTTCGTCTTCCCCCAGCTTTTTGTGAGGCTGAACCGACTCGAAGATATCCTCGGCTTCTGAGAACCTTTCGAGGAAGCATGACGCCATCTCATCGTCTTTTCTCAAGGCTGCGACAGCGGTCTGAACTGTCTCAGGGTCGTTCCTGAAACGGATGTCGAAGAGATCGATCAGTTCATCGACCAAGTCCAGGAACTCATCAGCCAACTGGTCTGTCTCTTTCAAGCCGTTCTGGATGACTTCAAACTCTTCGTATTGAAGGGCTTCGTTCGGGTTGTCAAACACTCCTGCGAAGTCTACTATCTCTCCGTTCTGCTTTCCTGCCATCGGTCTGTTCGTTCTGGCGATAGCCTGAAGCAGGTTGTGGTTGGCTATTGACTTATCCAAGTAGAGTGTTTTGAGTACAGGTGCGTCGAAACCGGTCAAAAGCTTGTCGCATACGACAAGAAGCTTTAGCTCGCTTTCCTGCTCTTTAAACTTGTCGACTATATCTCTCTCATCTTCGTCAGAGCGTATATACTTGGTCATGAAGTCTTTGTCATCTCCATCACCAGATATAATTGCTTCGACCTCGTCTTCATCCCTGTACTTCCTTAATTCATCAGCGTAGAGAGCTGCCGCCTCTCTTGAAGGAGTGACAATCATTCCTTTCATTCTGATAGGCTCAACTTTCTCTTCAAAGTGTTCAAGGATCTTTCTAACAACTTTCTCCATCCTAGGTCTTAGCTCTGCGAGATCGGACTCTTTAACGTATTTTCTGAGAATTTCCTGTTGTTTCTGTAGAGGGAGGTCGCCAAACTCTCCCTCGAACTCTCGATCAAGCATATCTTCGGGAACATCCTCCCACTCAACACTTTCCCTAGTGAAAGTGACTTCTGTAATAACTCCATCCCTCTGACCTTCCTCGATCGAGTAACGGTGGATGTAGTCCTCGTTTTCAGGGGAAAATTCTTTGAACGTATTCCTACCTTCTTTCCCATCTTCAACTACGGGTGTACCGGTAAAACCGAAGTAGAATGCTTCAGGGAGGGCGTTCATCAATTTACTGCCAAGCTTGCCTTCCGTAAAACGGTGAGCTTCGTCAACATAAACTACGGACTCTCCTTCAGGATCTGCTTCAATATTCGAGTCGACGTCTTCAAACTTCTGGATCGTGGTCAAAACCAGCTGGTTCTGGTTTTCCTCAAGTATTTTTTCCAGGTCTTTAATGGTATCGGCGACATCGAAGAGAGGGAAGCCTATATCATGTAGATCGTCGCTCATCTGTTCCTCCAGCTTCTTTCTGTCGACCACTATAATTTGTTGTCTGTCCTGGACGTTCGGCGACTTCTTCGCTTTATGCGCCGCAAACATCATGGTAAAAGATTTTCCGGAGCCCTGTGTGTGCCAGACAAGACCTTTCCGTGGTTCACCTTTTCTCAGTCTTTCAACCATCCGGTTTGAAGCCTGGAACTGCATGTAACGCGGAACAATCTTTCCTTCATCCGAGTAAAACACGTAGTACTTGAAAAGATCCATAAGTTTCTGCGGCTGGAAAAGATCAGTCATAGCGTCTTGAACCTCTTTCTCCATCTCCCCCTCAAATTCTTCGGATCTCCAAGGGAAGTAGAATTTTTGAGGTGAGTCAGTCGCAGCGTATCTAAACCTCATACCATCGCTTACGACGTTGAATAGGTTGGGGACGAACATTCTCTGGGCGTGTTCCTGGTACTGATCCATCTCGTTCATCGCTTTCTGGACGGTTGAGCTAGGTCCTACGTTCTTCAGTTCGAACTGTACGATAGGAATCCCGTTTACCAGAAGGGTGATGTCGGGTCTGACGGATTTCTTCCTCTCGAACTGGAACTGGTTGACCGCGACGAAATCGTTCTTCTCCATCAGCTCTTTAGTGTTTCTCTCGTCTTCAGGGAAGTGGATTAGATTAATGTACTCGCTTTTTTCCTCGCCGTTTTCATCTATCACGGTGTGGCTTACACCGTCTCTCAACTTCTCGTAGAACTCTTCGTTCGCATCTAGAAGGTTTTCGGCACCCATGTTCCTCTTCAGGTTGTCAACGATCTCTTGGGCGTCCTCCTTCGAAACATTCTGGTTTAACTCGATAATTTTTTCCTTCAGATAGTTCCAGTAAACCGCTTCATCCCTGCTTCTGTCGTACTTTTCGTCGAGCTGAGATGCGCCCCATTCTCCCTTAGTTTTAGGGTTTCCATAAACGGTCCAGCCAACCTCTTCCAAGTAGTTTAGTATCTTCGCTTCAACGCCGCCTTCAGTAGTTTTTTGCACTTAGTAAACACCTATGCTTTGGCGGCAGGATACCGGCTGGAGATAACGCTCTTAGAACTGTCGATCTCAAGAACAAGCTCGACCTTAACAACTTCCTTATTCCTGGAGAACTCTATCTCGGCGCTGTCTATATTTTCCAATTCTTCTTTTGAGAGCGGGGTCTTGTGGGAGGCATCAACAACTTCCAAGCCTAAGAACTCTCCGTCGGAGTCAAGATCAAGTATGAAGCCGTCGAGCTCCAAGTTGGTCTCAAAGTCGTCGAAATCTTCTCTTTCAACCACTAGAACATCGATTTCAGGTTTGTAGTCGATAATCATTTTAATTCACGCTCTCCAGATACTCTTCACTAATATTTTGGTGCCTGGAACATTAAAGTATACCGGGACCTCAACCAGATTTTGTTTTAACTGGATTTTAACACGGTAGCTGTACTTGAAGTTAGGATCGCCTTGGTTGTTTTCTCTAACCTCCTCGAACTCGCAGCTCAAAATCTTCTCCTTTAGGTTCGAAACATCAACGTTTCTACGTTTTGCCCGCTCAAAAACATGCTGAACCAACTCAATCCTCTCCGGATCACCTTCCTCGATTAGATCACAGAGTTCCTCAGGAGTCATCTTGATTGACCTCCTTTATTTCCTTCTCGGCTTCCTTTGGCATATCTGAAAACGAGCTTTTGATAGTATAATTTGATTTTTGAGCGTACTCGATAAGATCCAAAATTTCTTCTTCAGAGGGCTGTTCTACTGATCTAACTTTTGACTTAAAAATTCGTTTCAGGCCTTCCTCATTTGTAATAGATATCTCTTTCTTGTCCTCGTCAATCTTCCATCCTAAATACTCTTTATCTTCACAAACAACCTTCATAGGAAGTTCCATAGCGCTGAGTTTCCCAAAGTAGACTGCTGAAAGCGAAATAGTGAAGAATGGCAGTAAAATAGAAATTAAAGCAAGCGAGAGAACTCCTTGAAGATAGAGAGTTGCAGGAATATACAGGCTGGATCCTACTACAAACATTAGAGAAATTTTCTGGAATGTAAAGCCAGAACTATCTTTTAGACTAAATTCATTGGACATTTTCTTCAATTTTTTCGCGATGTAGTACAAAGCTATTGTGTTAAACAAAGCAAGAAATGCCGGAGCAAAGGAGTTCTCTGCTATCCAGATAAGAGAAGAATTATACACGAAAACAGCGACACCAGCAGGAGCGCCTAAAGTCAAAGCCGAGAAAAGAGCACCTTCGATCAAAAAATCATCTTTAGAAAGATGCTGAGTTCTTGCATCTGAAATCAAAAAACCAACAAAGTAAACCACAGCAAAACAGAAGGATCCAATGAAGGAAGCTCCAAAGATAAAGTTGAAATTGTCAAAAATCATTCTTGACTTCCCTCATCCTCTGATTTATCTTCAGAGTTTTCAGACTCAGAAAACCTACCTCTAATTTTCCTGCCTGCAACTCTGAGGCCTTGCTCAATTTTATCATTAAAGCTCCTGCCAAACATAGCGCCCTGGAACAAGTTGAACGCCAAAAAGCCCAAGCTCAAAAGGCTAACACTGAACCAAAGTTGATACTTATTCACAGTTTTCTGATAAGAATCAATAAACTGATTATTGACAGTCTCAAACTTCTGATTTAAGATCTGAATTTCTGAAGAAGTCCTATTCAGCCGATACTCTATCTCCTCAACATCTTTCTTTGTAACATTACCGTTAAGCAATCTCCCATATCTTTCACTTAAATTCTGATTCCTCCGCTCCAACTGATCAATTTCATTCCTCAACTGCTCGATAGTTTTCTCCTTCTGGTCAATCTCAGCCTCAAGTTCAGGATTCCCAGTATCCATCATACTCGGGATCTGAGCAACTACACTCAGCATCATAACCACAAAAATCAAAGATACAACAGCTTCAACAGGATCAGTACCTGCCATAAACTCTCAGCCCTCCACCTCCACAACTTCATCCAAAACCCGTACATCCTCACCGGTACGGACACTCCCAGTCAACAAATCCTGCATAAGGCCTTTCTTCAAACGCTGAAGCTCCTCCTTCTCTTCCTTCTCTCTTTCAATTTTTTGATCCATTGAGTTGAGAGCGTCAGCTATTTTTCTCTGCTCTTCTATCTTAGGGACGTGGATTTTGAGAGTTTTTTGCTTTGTCAATCCAATATAATCTCTCGTGCTCTGCTGGGAGTGCCCAGCCATTTCTTTCTGACAGAAGGAACTTCTGAAGAAATACTTCAGATATTCTGGATCTAGAGTTTCCTCATCGTTAATTCTGTAATATGTGACCTGAGGGCTTAACATTACTTTTTCTTTGTCTTCAGGCACCCGACCTACTCTCCCCACAGAACCTTTATGAGTCAACAGAACATCTCCGGGCTCTGCAAATCCTTTTCTGAGATTTTCATAGGTCTCCTCTGAAATTTTCTTCGCATTTTCCCAATCTACGTGGCTATTCCAAACTGCGTCAGAAGTCACGAAAGGAATTCCTTCCTCAATGAAGTCTTCAGAAGTTGGATGTCTCTCTCCATGATTTCCATCCATAATTTTCTCTATGACTCCTTCATCTATCAGATCTCTAACTTGCTTAGAATCCCATTCTTCCGGGTATTTAGCAAATCTGGAATCTTCAAATTCTTCGTGGCTGTAGTATCCTTCTGTGAAGAGGTCCTGCATCAGGCCTTTCTTGACTCGCTGGGTTTGCTCGATGATTTCCTCCGTCTTACTGATTGCCTGATCCATATTGTAGAGAACAGAGGCGATCCGCCGCTGCTCATCTTTGGGAGGTAAAGCTACATCTAACTCGTTTCTGAAGACGCTGTAAGGGACTCTTTGTCTCCCAGTTGAACCTCTCATTCGAGAGATTGCGTAATCTCTCACGACATAGGAATTTACAAGGTAGAAAAGGTACCATGGTACGAGTTTATCTTGATCTGGCGAAAGCACTATGAACTCTGTTGACCCTATCCCATATTCTGTGTCTATATCCTCTATGATCGCCCGTTTTCCATTCTCCGTGCAGGGAGTAATTCGTGGAAAAATAACATCATCTTCAGTGAACAATTTTCCGCTGTAATCATCAGCATCTCTAATTCCTTCTATCGATGGATAGGGTAACTCTGTTTGTAGGTTATCCATTCCGATGTAGGTAATTTCTCCCTCAGCATCGTAAGATGGATTGACCTCGAAAATTTTTGTGCCGTCTACAAGAGACCATTCTTCAGCAACATTTTTCCAGACGAAAGAATCTTCCTTTGTCTCAAGGTCTTTAGATTCCTTCTCTTGATCGGAGCCAGAACTTCCAGAGCCCGAAATATCTCCGAGTGAGGCCTGGTTACTCATAGTTCAAGGCCTCCATGTGTTCTTGCATCTGGTTTTCGATTTCCTCGCGTTCAGACTGGAGTTGGTGCAGCTTTTCTAGTTCTTCGCTTACTTCTATGTTTTCTTCGGGTTCGGTGGTGTCGACGTAGAGGGCGATGTTGAGGTTGTAGTCGTTTTCGCGGATTTCTTCGAGGTCGACTACTCTGGAGACTCGTTCCTCTGTCTCCCAATTCCTGTATTTTTCTACGATTTCTTTGATTCCGTTTTCTGTGAGTTTGTTTTGGTTGCTGAGTTCTTCGTAGAAGTTTTCGTCGGCTGCGTGGATGAACTGTACCTGTCCTTC
>JACOQA010000010.1 GCA_014297435.1 Candidatus Nanohaloarchaea archaeon
AAGTATAGAACGGGTATGGAGAGGATTGTGGATATGAAGAATTTTCTTTTGAACATAATTTCGTGATGTTTATGTCCGTGCCCTGAACCATCTTCGTGGTTTTCGTGTTCCATTAACTGATTATACCTGCTAAAGTTATTCTTCTGTAATTTTTTGGTATAGGTAGATTATTCCGAGGATGATGAGTATCCAGATAAGTATTCCAGGTATTAGTCCGAACCATCCCATTCCCCACATATTGTAGCCGAGCATATGACCTCCATTATGCATCCATCCTCCGCTGCTCCACATCATTCCTTGCCCTGGCTCGTTGTGAGCTAAAGCTGAGGTTATCAGGGTTAGTATTGAAACAGTCGTGATGGAGATTTTACGGAGCATCAGTAGTTCACCTATCATATAATGATATGTCTATCTTTAAATTCTATTCCACAGAGGACTGGTTTGATTCTAACCATTCTTTTCTCCAGGTTTCCATCTTCTCCACTTCTTCCTGCTGAACCTCTATCATTCGTTTTGCAAGTTCTACTACTTTCTCAGATTTGCCGTTCTGGACTTCTGCCCTTTCCATCTCGATTCCTCCCTCGTGGTGTTCAATCATTAGTTCAGAGAACAGTAAATCAAATTCCTGTCCCTCGCTCTGTCTTAACTCATTCATTTCTTGTTGTGTCGCCATTCCTGCCATCCTGTGCCCTCTTGTCGGACGGTTGAAACCTGCTTCACGCAGCCATTCACTCATTTTCTGGTTTTCCTTTGTCTGTGCCTGAGAAATATTCTCAGAAAGTTCCAAGATGTTTTCGTTTTCTGTCCTGTTTTCCGCTAATTCAGCCATTTCTATTGCCTGGTCGTGGTGGATTATCATCATATTCATAAACATCAAATCGGCTCTGTTAAACTCTGAAAC
>JACOQA010000011.1 GCA_014297435.1 Candidatus Nanohaloarchaea archaeon
GTGGACACTAAAATTCTTAGATACCAGTGTTTCTCCATCTGAGTTGGCTGTCCTTACAGCATAACTGCCTGGTGTCTGCTCTGATGTTTCTCCATCGGTAATATTGAAGGAATTAAGATTTACAGTGTTATTTTCGTAGATTTCTACATCTAATGAGAAGATTGATGCTCCCGCTGCTGAACCGATAAATGCTGCAGCAAGAATCGTGACTATGGCGAGTTTTTTCATTGCATCCACCCGTTTTTTTGGAATACTTGCTTTAATGAACTATATTCATCAGAACCATCTGAGAAGTATTCGTCTCCTGTACAGTAGTTCATTATTTCACCAGCTCCATCACTCTCAGCATCGTTCAAATAATTTGTGCTACCTCTTGTTGCTCCACACCCAGGTTCGGATGTGAAATGTCCGCTATGGTCTTTAGTGTGTCCTAGTCCAAATGAGTGAGCCATTTCATGAGCCATCGTCTTTGGATGTGAATTAAGA
>JACOQA010000012.1 GCA_014297435.1 Candidatus Nanohaloarchaea archaeon
TTGAACGCTGAAATTCTTAGAAACGAGCGTTTCACCATCTGAGTTAACTTTCCTTACAGTATAACTGCCTGGTGTCTGCTCTGACGTTTCGCCATCAGTAATATTGAAGGAATTAAGAGTTACAGTATTATTTTCGTAAATTTCTACATCTAATGAAAATATTGATGCTCCAGCTGCTGAGCCAATAAATAATGCAGCAAGAACTGTGACTATAGCGAGCTTTTTCATTGTATCCACCCGTTTTCTTGGAATACCTGCTTTAATGAACTATACTCATCCGAACCATCTGAGAAATATTCATCTCCTATACAGTAGTTCATTATTTCTCCAGTTCCGTCGCTCTCAGCATCATTCAGATAATCTGTGTCACCTCTTTTCGCTCCACATCCGGGTTTAGACGAGAAAGGTCCGCTATGGTCTCGAGTGTGTCCAAGTCCAAATGAGTGAGCCATTTCGTGAGCCATCGTCTTTGGGTGTGAATTAAGG
>JACOQA010000013.1 GCA_014297435.1 Candidatus Nanohaloarchaea archaeon
GCACCGCAGCTCATAGGGTTGCTGCTTTGTCCACACTGGTAGTCGTAACTACACATAGCTCCTTCACTGTATCCTCCCTCCAAAGTAGTAGATACTTGCTTGATCTTTTCTGTACCTGCCTCCGTTTGATAAGATGCGGTCAAGTTCAGCTTGAAATTATCTACAGCGGATTTTAGAACTGAGAAGCTGAGCCCTCCTTCCTTGCTGTCACCTGAATCAATACTTCCGAGGTTCTCAGATGAATCATCTATTTCTATACCTTGCTGAGAATTTAACCTGATTTCTACATCTTCTGCAGGTTCTTCCCCATTATTTGCGATTAAATAGGATAAGACAGGATTTTCGCCATCTTCTTCAACCTCTAAATCTTGTACTGAAACATCTGCAGCTGTTGCGTTTAAGTTCAAAGTCAGGTTTCTGGTAA
>JACOQA010000014.1 GCA_014297435.1 Candidatus Nanohaloarchaea archaeon
CAGCCTGCCACATTCAGTTGTCTCAGGATTTTCTACTTCGTTTGGTCTTAAATACTTGACCTCTATTCGAGATTTCGGATTTTCAAGCTCTTTAAGAGGGGTTTTCTCTGCAAAGAAGTCTATTTGTTTCTGAGTATCTTCTTTGAATTGTTGAAAACTGTCATCCTCATAGTGAAGAGGGACAGCAACAAGCGTCATCTTATCAAGACAAGTACCAGCTGAGGAGGAGTAAGATTCTCCAGGAGGACAACATCTTGAAGAATCTCCTGATGGTGTT
>JACOQA010000015.1 GCA_014297435.1 Candidatus Nanohaloarchaea archaeon
TAGTCTGCCACATTCAGTTGTCTCAGGGTTTTCTACTTCGCTTGGTTTCAAATACTTAATTTCTATTCGAGACTTGGGGGTTTCAACCTCTCTAAGAGGGGTTTTTTCTGCGAAAAAGTCTATTTGCTTCTGAGTATCTTCCTTGAATTGTTGAAAACTGCCATCCTCATAGTGAAGGGGGACAGCAACGAGCGTCATCTTATCGAGACAAGTACCAGCTGAGGAGGAGTAGGATTCTCCAGGAGGACAACACCTTGAAGTACCGCCTGATAGTGTC
>JACOQA010000002.1 GCA_014297435.1 Candidatus Nanohaloarchaea archaeon
GACTGGGTGATGGTGCCGAACATCTACGGCATGAGCCAGTACGCCTACGAAAACATGATGACCAAACCCTACATCTCATCCTCAAACTACATCAACAAAATGAGCCACTACGAAGGCGGAGACTGGGAAAACCACTGGGATGGTCTCTACTGGAGCTTCATCAAGAAACACGAGGAGAAAATCTCCGGTATTCAGAGGATGAGATTCATGACCTCCACGCTAGAGAGGATGAACAAAGAGACAGTAGAAGAGCATCTAGAGAATGCAGAAGAATTCAAAGAAAAATTACGGCAGTAAGATATAATTTCTACTTCAGAATTATTCTTCTTCCCATTTTTTTACTATATTATCAGCCAACTTCTCAGAATATCTATGACTTTTTCCTTTTCTTACTTCTCTGGCTATTTCTCTAGCCTTTTGAGCACTGCTCTCAGACCATCCTTCTTTTTTCAGCCAGCTCCAGATTTCGTCCGGAGTCCAATCATAGCCATTCTCATCAAGACGATGGAATCCATCCTTTAACCTATCTATATCCATCGAATGCAACATACTCGAGTTGCAAGTCAAATCAAAACTCTCCAACGCATTTTCAACTACAGAATTCAATGATGTCTCGTTTGAGATGTCTTTTCCAGGACCTGCTGTTTCAGCTTCATTTGCCTTAATCCATGGTCGAATTTCATCCATTCTATCTGAAACCACACAAACAGCTGATGCAGTATCCAAATCCTCATCAACCTTCTCTAATAGGTCTCTACCAGCATATAAAGTTAAAACCGGACCTGAAGTGTATCTGAAATTATTTCTTTCAGTAAAAAGCTTCAACTGAGCTCCGCTCCTACTAAGTTCGACACCTTCACCTTTCTTTAATCCTTTAACAGGATTTTTACCTAGAACATTCTCTATTGTTCCCTCTAAATTACTTTTAACTGGAACAGCGATAACTGCTTCATCAAAATCTTCTGACTTCTGATTTAACCACAATAAACCTGCAGTTACCGCATCCTCATCAACCTGATCTACATCCATGTAGAAGTTTTCTCTACTCTCAGAACCCATATCTAATCCTTACAGAAAAATTCTATTATATTTTGTCCAGACAGACCAGAAAAACCAGGAAAATTCCCTTCTCTACTTCTATTGTACTGTTCGTTTAATTATTCAATAAAACCCTCCTTGGAAAGTCATCAACTTTATAACAAATTTGGTACAAGATTTATTTATGTCAGAACAAACTATTAGACCGGCTAAAGAGGAAATAGATTTCCCAGTTGTTGAACTTTTGACAGGAAGAGGGTTTATTACAGGTAAGTCTGGATCAGGTAAGTCGAACACTACCGGAGTTATCCTTGAGCAGTTACTGGAACAGAACTTTCCTTTCTTGATTGTAGATACAGAAGGAGAGTACTATGGTCTGAAGGAAGAATACGAGATACTGCATGTGGGCGCTGATGAGAGCTGCGATGTTAGAATTGGAAAAGAGCATACTGGAAAAATCATAGATTTAGCTCTAGAGAAGAACCTGCCGATAGTTCTGGATGTTTCCGGCTACCTCAGTGACGATGATGCGAAAGATATAGTAGGAAGTGTGGTGAAAGGTCTCTTCGACAAGGAAAAGAAGATGAAGAAACCATTCCTTCTCGTAATCGAAGAGTGCCACGAATATATTCCTGAACAGATGAAGCTCGATGACTGTGGCCAGGCAATAATCAAAGTAGCCAAGAGAGGAAGAAAGAGAGGTCTCGGAGTACTAGGCATATCTCAAAGACCTGCAGATGTAAAGAAGGATTTCATTACGCAAGCCAACTATAAGATCTGGCATAACTTAGATTGGGATACGGACTTGAATGTTGTAAGAAGAGTTATAGGGAAAGACTCTGTAGACACAGTAAAGGAGCTAGAGACGGGAGAGGTCTTGATAGACGCAGACTTCCTAGATGGTTTACAGAAGGTTAGTTTCAAGGAGAGAGAAACTTTCCATGCCGGTCAGACCCCAGACCTTTCTGATTTTGAAACACCTGATCTAAAGAGTGTTTCAAGCGACCTAGTTGATGAACTGCAGCAGATAACAAAGGAAAAAGAAGAAGAAAAAGACAGGATTTCTGAACTAGAAGAAGAATTGGAGAAGAAGAATAAGGAGATTGAGAACCTGGAAGAGAGAATTAACGATCTTAAGGATCATAACAGCTTCGCGGAGAGATTTGTCTCAGCTATAGAACATGAAGTTGGAGATGAGGAGAGAGAGGAAATAACCCAAGAGATTGAGAACGCGAAGAGAACTTCTCTGAACCAGGAAGTACTCGAGAAACTGGATCAGATATTGGAAAAAATCTCTAGCCCGGAGCAAAGAGCTGTAGAGCAAGAACAGAGAGAAACGGAAAAAAAGGAAGAGAATATGGCAGAGCAGAACATATTAGATAATGAAGAATTCGTTGAGGAATTAAGCCGGATTGCTTCTTCATCCAACGCCTCAAAGAAGGCCTTGATATCCACAGCCAGCTATCTTGAGAATAATAAAGGCACACAGAAGGAAATAGCTAATTTTTCAGGATATTCTGATACTACAGCAGTTTCAAAAGCGGTCAAGAGCCTGAGGGATGCAGGACTGATTGAAAAAGTAGGCAACAGGAATCGGAAAGGAGTTTATGCCCTAGCAGATGATGCTATTACAGAAATAGACTCAAGGGTTAAAAGTCGTGAAAGAGCTAAAAAGCTACAGGATAGAGTCTAATCAATTTTAATTTTTACCTAGATGTAAATGTTGAATCGTTAAAAACAAATGCAACACGATTTCTAAAAATCCGTTAGAGGCTTTCTGTGCTTGCTTTTTGTCTTCTAATCTGATTCTGATATCAAAGATAGTTTTTTGAAGTACAGGATAGGAAGGATTTAAAAGATTCGAGGGTCTTAAATTGAACAACCTCTAGGGAGGAGGGTGAGAAAAACATGACGCAAGAAGACGAAGATCAAGACCCGCTTGAACGACTACTGTTGGACAAGAATTCCATAAACCGAGAGAAGCTTACTGAGGCACTGGAAGATCGTATTGGTATAGATCAAGATTCAGCCGATCCAGTTTACAGAGCAGGATGGCAGAATCTTTCTAACAAAAAGAAAACTACATACTTTCTTCTCTACCGAAAGGCAGTTGTTGCCCTAGGCATGGAGAAAGAAGAGAACGAGGGAATGTCTTCCCGGGAAATATCAGACGAAACTGGAGTAAACTATGATACCCTCCGAAGTATTCTCTCTCGAGCCGAATACATAGAAAAGGACGAAGAAAAAGGAGGATACATCATACCTGGACACTCTCTAGATAGAGCAATAGAGGTGGTCGAAGATGAGTGATCAAAAAATCCGAAAGATAGAGAAGCGCCTCAATCAACACGAAGAAAGAATTCAGGAACTCGAGGAGAAAGTTGAAGATTCCGTGTCCCTAGACATGGAACTCAGTATGCCAGAGTTTGTAAATAACGAATGCGAGGCTTCAACACACAAGGAAAGAGTAATTTCCATCTCTTACTATCTGAAGGCGTACGAGAACCAAGACAGCTTTACAAAGAAAGATCTTGAACAGGCCTACCAGAGATGCGGTGAGAGCAGCACCAACTTTAGCGCCAGGGCATCAGAGGCAGTAAAAGATGGTTTGCTGAAGGTAGATGATAATGGGAGACCTCGACATTGGAGTCTTACAAAAACAGGAGCTGAAGAAGTAGAGACTATGCAAGGTGAGGACAATGAGTGATGAAAGAATCGATGAGCTTGAGAACCGAGTGGAAGAACTTGAAGAGACCGTCTTCGAGACCGCTGGACCCCATACACATTCTTCCGGAAAGAAGCTTTCGGTCAGAGAATTCATGAATAACCACGATACCTCATCACATAGGAAGAAAGTCCTCGTGATAGGATACTACCTAGAAAAATACGAGAATTATCAGAACTTTACTTCCTCCGATCTAGAGGACTACTACAGGAAGGCGAAGGTTCAAGTTTCCTCAAACACTTCTAAGTTCATTAATGATTGTGCTGAGAAAGGATGGATGATGGAAGGAGAAGAAAGGACAGAAGACAATGAGAAGACTTGGATTGTAACCCAAACTGGAGAAGAAAAAGTCGAAGGCGATTTCAAGGAAGGTGGAAACTAGTGCTAACAAAAAGTGAAATTCTTTCCGAGGTCGAAGAAAGTGAGCTTGATCAAAAACTCTTTGAAGAGCTACTTGAAGAGCATGATGGTATTCGGAAAGCCTTCAACAGAAAAGACTACGAGAAAACCTTACTGAAAACAGGCAAGTTCTGCGAGACAACATATCAGTTGCTTCAGGAAATAAAAGACGGAGAACATAGTCAGCAACCAGATCGCACTGAGCTTACGGAGAAACTTGAGAACCTTCCAAGCAAGGATTACCCAGAGAGCATCAGAATTCTCATTCCGCGGGTAGCAAACTCAATGTATGACTTTCGAAATAAGCGCGGCGGAGCCCATATATCCCCTATTAATCCGCAATACATAGATGCACATCTTATTGTCCAAGGATCCCGTTGGATAATCGCAGAGCTTCTCAGGGTTTACGGTGACGGAGATATTGAAGTAGAGACTCTCAGGTCACAGGTTCAGCACTTGGCAACCCGAAGCCTTCCACTTGTTGAGGAGTTTGAGGATGGGGATGTAATGGTCCTTGCAGAAACAGAATCTTGCAAAGAGGACATACTGATGATTCTGTATCATTTCTATCCTGACAGAGTTACCAATAATGAACTGGATGACATTATCTCCGGTGAATCTCGGAAAAATGTGCTAACCAGTCTGAACCAACTCTACAAGAACAAGAACTATGTACACAGAAATGATTCAGGAGCTAAGCTAACTCAGAAAGGGCGTGAGCATGTAGAGAAAACATATGGAGAGGAAACAAAAGAGGAACAAGTGGAGGGTGCACAATGATTGGACAAGATGAACTAGAAAAGTTGGAAAAAACACAGGAAGAACTTCAGAACTCAGATATAAAGGAGGAGTATATTCCAGAAATCTTAGGCAGTCTAGTAGAATCAGAACCAGAGATAAGCAAAATTTCGACATCAAATAATGTTCAAATCAAACAGAAGAACGAACCTATTAAGATAGAGTTAGAAGAGTCAATACTGGAAGCAGAAGAGGGTAAAGAAGCAGTCAATCATATCTTCGAAAATACAGAGGCTACCAAGAAGGCACTCACAAGCACCTTAATTCTAGTAGAGGACCAAGAAGAAGTTACAAGAGAAGACATAACAAAATTCTCAGATTACAGTGACGGTACTGAAATTTCGAGGGCTTGCAGTGTTTTAGAGGACAGAGGCATACTGGAAATTGACTCTTCCGGAGAGGTAAACAAAATTAGTTCGACAGAGAATTGGATTCAAAATCTAATAAAGCTACCTGAATTAAAGAAGAAACAGCAGGAAGTAATGGATTATCTATAACTCAGTATTATTGTAGTTGTAATCACTAGTGTTTTGGAGAAGAACCAAAGACGAGTTCTGGGAAATTAAAGATACATCAGCTAGAATTTAGACTATTTCAAATATGTCTTCCCCCTTTCTTCTCCAGTTTCTGTCCTCCCCCTTCGGATAACCGATTGGGAAGATGAAAATAGGTCTTTCAGTTTCCTTCAGATCTAGTTTCTCAGATAATTTCTCCTGATCAAAGCCTCTCACTGGGCAGGAGCCGATTCCCTGTGTTTTGCATGCGAGCATGAAGAATGTGGCGGGTATGACGGTGTTTCTGGTGAGCCAGCCTGTCATGAACTCGCTGTCTCTGTTCTTGTAGTCGGAGTACATTTTACGCAAGTTCTCTGCTTTCTCCTCGTCGATCCTGCCTTCCTCCAGCTTGTGTTCCAGTACCTGTTCGGCGTTCACATCTATATCTTCATCTCCAACTAGTACTACTATCTTGTCGGCGTATCTTACCCAGCCGTTGACCGGTATTACGGAACTTGTAGCTTTCTCCATCGCCCCCTCGGAATCCAAGACTATGAACCTGTACGGCTGAAGGTTGAATGCGGTCGGCGCTTTGGTCGTCAGTTCGAAGATCTTCTCCAACTTCTCCCTCTCTACTTCTTCATCTTTGAACTTCTTGACCGATGACCAGTTCTCCATCGCGTCTTCCAGATCCATTATTCCAAATCCTCCGGAGGGTATTCTTCAGGTTTTAAGTCGCCGTTTTCCACCAGTTCGTATCTCGAGCAGTACTTCTTGAGCTTAGTTTCTTCGCATGTCGGATTTCTGGCGGAGCAGTTGTTTTTCCCATGTTCGATTATCAGCATGTGGAAGCTGTTCTTGATATCATGCGGTACGGCCTCATTCAGCAGTTCATGTGCTTTTCCGTTGGAAGCTGAGAAAGGAATAAGTCTGAAACGTTTGGCGATCCTTTCTACATGTGTATCGACCGGCATTACATCTGCGTCGAAGTGGAAGTTGAGTAAGACTGATGCGGTTTTTGGTCCGATTCCTTTGATCTCTTCAAGCCAGTCTTGCGCATCTGAATCCTCCATCTCACCAAGGAACTCTACCGAGTATTCTCCTGTTTCTTCTCTTAGTGCTTTCAATGTTCTCTGTATCCTCTGTGCTTTGGTCTGTGGCAGTCCTGCCGGATTAATCGAGTCGGCCAGTTCTTCGACTGATGCTTCCTCTATCTCTTCGTAGTCTTTGAAGTCGTTGAACAGGTTTTCAGCTGCTCTTGCTGTGTTTTCGTCTGCTACATTCTGTGATAGTATTGTGATTAGGAGTTGTCTGACTCCGTCTTTGTCGTCGTGCCAGTCTTGTTCTCCGTAAACCTCAAGCAGGTCTTGGTGAATGTTTCTGATTCTTTCCTCGGAGTTATCGAGTTTCATGGTTTTTTGTTTGCTGATTATTGGTTTATACTTTGGAATGAACTCAGACCGCACAGTAAATTGTTCACCGTGACGAGACGACACTAATTTAATAGTTTACGTAGAATCGGTTGTATGGCTTACGAAATCCTTGAATTCGACTATACAGAGCTGCACGAACTGGCTGAAGATGTAGATAACGAGGACTATTTCAGCCAAGAAGTCGAATTAAACGGTTTTGCCGAAATCCCGACGACAGAAAATAAAAGAAACTATCTAAACCGGCTTTCCTACATCGACACATTTCTTGGATTTCTGGGTAAGAGCATGGACGGCAACTATGAAAGAAAAGCATACAACGAACGGACTAGAAAGCTTGGGAGAGAGGAAATAACTAAAGCCGGGGAAAAAGCTTTGCTGGAATTTGGAAGGGTCGTAGAATGGACAGAAAAACCTGTTGACGATGAAAAATGGGCCGATCACCTAAAGAAAACATATGAAGAACTCCTGAAGCCCGGCTTGGCAGAGACAATCCTCATGAACTCAGTATCAGAAGATAGAGAGCTTCAGGAGCTAGAAGAAAATACGTACGAAGACACGGAAAAAATGATTAAAAATATGGAAAAGATTGAAAGCGCGTTAAAAGAAATTTAAATCCTTAGAATATTGATTTCTCTAGTTTATCAAGAAGTTCTTCCGGATTTTCCCTTTGAAACATGTTTCTGCCGACAGCTAGTCCGTTCCCACCAGCCTCGATAACATTCTCTACATCCGATATGAACTCTTCATCCGAGCGCTTGCTTCCTCCACTCATAACGAATTTCATCTCACCCGTTACTGAGATAATGTCTTCTACTGCTTCTCTCGAACCAGGGTACTTGCATTTGACCACGTCAGCGCCAAGCTCAAGTCCGAGCCTTGCGGCGTAAGCTATCAAATCCGGATCGTTCTGTCCTTCGTACTCACTATCGTTCTCTACCCCATGACCTCTAGGATATGCCCACATAACCACAGGAACTCCGTACCTTCTTGCTTCTTCCTGTACTTCTCTGAATTCTTTCCACATCTCATCTTCATGATCTGAACCTGCATACATCGTGTAACCTACCGCTTCGGCACCAAGCTCCTCGACCGCGTACTTCACGGAGCACTGTTTCGGAGAGTAGTAGTCTTCACGTTGTCCAAGACTAGAGTTACCGTTAAGCTTTACCATGAGATTTACTTCATCTTCATACTCTGGGTAGTAAGTTTCTGCGACACCTTTCTGAACCGCCAGACATGTTACCGCATCATGCTTTGCGATTTCAAACACGTGTCTTGGGTCTTTGCTTTCAGGGTTTGGTTCAAAGTCTGAGGGTCCGTGTTCAAGACCGTGATCGTAAGCTAGGATTAACGAGTTTCCGTTCCGAAATATCGGAGAGTCTTGATCTGGCTTCATGTTAATGAGTTCTCTCCGGTCGTTTTTATCACCTAGCAAGGTCTTTACCGAGTTTTTATAAAACTCAAAAGAAATATTCAGTAAGCCAGATAGAAAACCTGGAGCGGATGAAATCTACTGCAGCAGTTGCGGCGAGATTATCAAGAAACAAGCTGAACTATGCCCAAACTGCGGAGTCCCAAACAAAGAATCTAAACAAGACAAAAAGAGAGAATTTGAAACCACGGTTTCCGGCGACTGGTGGATAGGCGTTGCTGCAGGCACGGCTCTCTGGACCTTTCTAGTACTGCTTGCATCGATCGACCCCGTTCAAGGATCCCTTACAGGCTTCCTGGTTCTAACCGCCTGGATCGCTACGCCTCTGGCAGCTTACTACGACATACAGTATGTTAGGGCTAACAGCGACTGGAACCCTGATGAAGGATTATGGATGCTTTTACTGCTTCTCTGGATAATCAACATACCCGAAGGCATCGTTTACCTCGTAAGAAGACGTGAAGCTGTCGGAACTCCTTGAAACACTAACTTAATCCTTGCGGACAAAATTCTGATTCATGGAGCCCGAAGGAGGACTTCACCGAGGAGAATCTGTCAAAACTTTCTGCAGACCTAGCCCTTGGCAGTACAGCGCATGGTACGTACTAGGCGTTCTGCTAATGCCCTTCATGTTCCTCGGTCTACCCGTAATAATTATAGCTGAACTTCATAGGAGAGGCAACAGGTTCTACGTCACCAGCGACAGAGTTATACGCGAATTCAGGTTTCTTAGCAGAAACACTGAGGAAGCCACGTTCGACCTGGTGACAGATATTTCTATAGATCAGAGCCTTGTGGCGAGATCTCTTAATCTAGGTAACGTGAATATCAACACTGCTTCCGGAGAAGTAATAGAGTTTACCGGAGTCAAGAAACCGAAGAACCTGAAAAACACTCTTACAAAGTCTAAACACAAGGAAAGAAACTCGGTTCAGCAGGTTGAAATGGTTAACAGCGAGGGAACCTCTTACTGTCCGGATTGCGGTGAGAAAGTTTCAAACTCCAGCAAGTTCTGCTCAAACTGCGGTCACAAACTTGAAAGCTCGGAATCCAGTTCAAACCCCGATACTGAAAAAGTGTTGAAGGGCAGCATTCCTGAGGTAAAGGATGATGTCCGGAGCATGGAGTCACCTAATATAGAGGATTTTGAGCAGAAGGAGAAGACGGGTAAGAACAGGAAGACCCTGCTCGACTGGCTTGAAAAACAGAAATAACAGTCAATAAGAACTCGATACCGGAAGCTCGAGATCTTTGAATAAACGCCACTTATTTTAATTTTCGAGTTTTAACCAGTTAATGAATGTTTTTGGGTTTGGATGAGACCGCTGTTAACTATATTAGCAGGAGAAGAAAGCGTTTCATAAACGAATTTATGATTTCCTATACCTCTCTTGGTTCTGTACCTGTCTCAACAGTGCTGGCGTCACTTACATATTTTTTCAGCGGTAAAACACTTTTTATTACGCTAAGTACAGGCCTTGTGACAACTTGGATCCTGGTGGAGTCGCTAAAACAGATTGTAGATAGAAAAAGACCTTCAGACCAGGTTATAGAAGCATCAGTATCATCCTCATTTCCTTCAGGTCATTCCGCAACCGCCTTCGTATTTGCCACAATTATCGCCTTGACCTTTACCGGCATAGCACCAATTCTATACTTTTTAGCATCTCTAGTCGCCTTCTCCCGGGTTTACCTAGGCGAACACTTCCCTACTGATGTTGTAATCGGATCCGGCTTAGGAACAGCTATAGGATTCCTGACCTTACTGATGATTTAACATAAGAGTCTCTGTGTAAAAAAGTCTGATATGTCGCTCAAACAGTCAGACTCAGAGCTTGAAATCGGGGAAACCGCGCCAAAGTTCGAACTCGAAAACTACAAAGGCGAGAAAGTAAATCTAGAGGACCTGAACAACTACGACGGCGTTCTAGTAGTCTTCATGTGCAACCACTGCCCCTACGTCAAGGCACAGACAGAAGAACTGAGAAAGCTGGACGATGAATTTCAGTCAATAGCGATTGTAGCAATAAACCCGAACGCCGAGACACATCCCGGCGACTCAGTAGATAAAATGAAAGATTTCATGGAAGAAAACGATCTTGAATCCGAACACTTCTACTACCTGGTTGACGAAGAACAGCAAGTTGCTGAAGAGTACGGAGCTACATGCACACCAGACCCGTTCCTCTTGGACTGGAGGCACCGGCTCTACTACCATGGTCGTCTGAACGACAAAATGGGTCCTGACCAAGAAGTGGAGGAAAGAGACATGAAAAATGTGCTCGAGGACATGTTAAAACGGAGAGAACCCCCTAAGGAACAGAAACCAAGTCAAGGATGTTCAATAAAGTGGGATTAGACATGAAACTAAACTTCAAACCCGAAGATTCCGATATAGAGAAAGCTAAGAACCTGATTAGAGAAGGAATTAAGGAGGCAGAAGATGTTCTGCCGAAAGAGAAGAATCTTGACTTCGGAATAGCATGGACCGAAGATAGATTTGTGAAGCAAAACATGGGCGGTGTCAGCGGCATGGCTTGGCATCCAACGTTTATTGAACTCAAGTTCAACTCGGACGTGGAGAACTGGAAAAAGAACGTTAAGGTAACAACCGTTCATGAATTCGGGCATAGCTGGTTCTATGAAAAGATCGGTCACAACCACAACGATCAGGATCTATTGATCTGGAGATATATACTCGACGAAGCATTAACCCAAAATTTAGTGGAGAAAATCTATCCAGACTCTGTAGAAAAATGGGCTCTAAAACATACGGCAGAGGATATAAAGCCGTTCTGGGAGGAGATAAAGAAAGAAGAGCTAGATAGAGATTACAGTTACCCCGACCCACTTTACATCAACCAGTCTGAAGGCGGATATCCAAACTGGCTCGGCTACTCGATGAGCTACCTGATAGGTCAACATCTTCTTGAACAGGGATATGAACTTGAGGACTTCCCCGAGCTGGAGAAAGAGGATGTGGTTAAGGCAGGTAATAAATTGTTTGGATAAGAACTTCGAATTATGAGTTACAGGATTAAACCCTCGACAGAGGAACTGAAGAAAACCCGGAAAGCGATTTCAAGCGCTCTTGACACGTGTGAAGCTGTCTTTGAGCCGATGGACTTTGAGGTTGAGACCCTTTTCTCTACAAGAGACGAAGTTGCGGCAGCAGCAGATATCGAAGCATTATTCGTAACTGTTGATCCGGACTCAGAGCTTTTCGAGGAACGTGTTTTCTCCGAGATTGCGCATGCCTACTCCGAGATGATTTTTTTGCGGAGAAGAGGCGAAGAACTGATGTTCGAATGGCAGGAAGTCTTGATGTACGCATTCTCCAGGCTTAACTCCCAAGCAGTCCTAGACACTGATTCAAGTCGCGTGGATGTGAACCAGGCGAAGATCGCCGAGTTCTGGGACGAAATAGAGGAAGACCTATCTGACGAGCTTGTGGAAGAAAATCGTTTGACAGAGGAGATCAAGATTAAAATCGGAGAACTTATTGCCCCTGAACTTAACGAAATCAGAGATATTGAGCATTTCCACAAGGCAAAGCGCTCAGAAGTTTTAAAGGTTGGAAACCGTTTATTCGGTGAAGAAAAATGACAAAAGTCTTTCTCGGACGTTTTCAGCCACTCCATCTCGGACACAAGAACGTTATCGAGAACCAAGACGATCTAGTGGTTGCTGTAGGAAGTTCGGGAAAATCGGGCGAGGAAGAAAACCCCTTAAGTTTTGAACAGAGGAAAAGACTGATCAAGGACTGTTTTCCTGATGTTGAAGTCGTTGGAGTTGAAGATACTGAAGATGATGTCGAATGGCTTCGGAACTTACTCGAAAAGACTGGAGCTGACACTATTCTTTCGAGAAATTCAAATGTAAGAGCGATAGTTGAGAATTCAGATCGAGATGTCAAAGTTGTTAAGCAAGAGCTTTACGACGAGGAGATCTATTCCGGAACCGAAGTTAGAAGAAGAATACGAAGCGGGGAAGAGTGGCGTTATCTGACACCGCCTTGTTGCAAAGAAAGCCTGGAAGAGTTCCTAGAGGATATCAAAGATTCTGGCATACAGCATGAGTTTGAGCCCGGCTGGAAACGAGAGAACGCGAGTTACGACACCGCTGAGAAATAAAAAATTGTTTTAAACTCATTCTTGCATTGAAATAGCTATTTCATCCACCATATCGGTAGCTAATGCGCCTTTACCATACTTTTCAAATGCTTTCTCTCCGGCTTTTCCGTTAATCCAGCAACCAAGTCTCGCCGCCTCTTTTAGATTAAGATCCTGTGATATAAGTGAAGCGATTACACCAGTCAACATATCTCCTGTTCCGCCGACGGTCATCGCACTACAGCCTGTAATGTTTTCATAGACCATACCTGGCGCGTATATCTTGTCTTTATTTCCCTTGACAACCACTAAAGCTTCTTTTTCATCCACAAAACTTTCTATAGAACCAAATTTTTCTTCTATAATTTCAGCTTCGCTTTTGTGCGGCGTAAAAATTGCATCTCCAAAATCCGAATTAATAGCTGGCTCAATAGCATCAGCATCGATAACAAGTGGCTTTTCAGCTCTTCCAACTATTCGTCTTACTGCTTCTTCGTCAGGTGAACCAAGCCCGGGACCCAGTACCGACACGTCCAAGTTTTGGATCACTTCTATTGCAGGTTCGACTCCGGAAAGACCAAGATTTCCCGAAGGATATGAGTTTACAATTAAATTTTCCGAGTAACCAGCCACCACGTTTTTGACGTGCTCGGAAGTAACTATCTCTACTAGATCGGATCCTGTTCTTAACGCCGATTTTGCCGAGATTGCAGGAGCGCCAGTGTACTTTTCGGAGCCTCCAATAACCCCTACTCTTCCGTTCTGCCCTTTGTGGGTTTTCTCCGGTCTTGAAAGCTTTTTCAGAAGTTTTTCCGGTTCCTCCATGCCGGCAAATTGGTTTAGGAATCCTTTTAATCCAGCGCCGCCAATCGTTCGATGTAACCATGGTAAACGTTGCAGTAAACGGTGTCGGAACGATCGGGAAAAGGGTCGCGGAAGCGGTCAAAAAACAGGAAGACATGACTCTCTACTGTATCTCAGATGTACAGGCAACAGGACAGCTAAGGAGTATTCTATCCGAAGACGGATCCCTACACGGAACACCGCTTTACGGCTCTACCGAGGACGGAGCCCAGAATATGGCAGACGAAGGAATGCATGTTGACGGAGTTCTTGAAGACGTTATCGACGAAATCGACGTTGTAATTGATTGTACACCTCCTGGTATTGACCAGAAGAACAAAGAAAATCTTTACGAGCCTAATGACGTTAAAGCTGTGTTCCAGGGTGGCGCACCCGATGAAATAGCGGAGGTAAAGTTTAACGCGGACGCAAACTACGAAGAAGCCAGAGGAGAGGACTTCGTTAAAGTAGTTTCTTGCAACACAACATCACTTTCAAGAACTCTAAGTGCAGTTGATGAAAGCTTTGGAATTGATAAGGTTACCGCCAACCTGGTTAGAAGAGGCGGAGACATACCTCAAGACTCCCGAGGACCTATTAACTCCACAATACCAGTAACAGAAGTTCCATCTCACCACGGACCGGATGTTCAGGCAGTTATGCCCGAACTTGATATTACAACTCTAGCAGTAAAAGTCCCTGTAACTTATGGTCACGTTCACATGGTCACTGCCGAGCTTGAAAAGGAAACCTCTGAAGAGGATGTAAAACAGGCTTTCCGCAATCAGCCCCGTGTAAACCTTGTTTCAGCAGGGGAAGGATACGATTCAACCGGCAAAATTCATGAGAAGATGCGCGACATCGGAAGAAAGAGAAGTGATATGCAGGAAGCCGGAGTCTGGGAGGAAACAGTTTCCGTAGACGAAGAGAGGGTTCACTGGATCCACATGGTTCATCAGGAAGCGATCGTAGTTCCGGAGAACGTGGATGCGATCCGTTCAATGTTTGAGATGGAGGAAAAACAGGATTCAATCGAGATGACAAGTAGCTCCATGGGTATCGAGTAATAACTTAATTACTTCTCTCCATCTTTTTTCTTGTGGAAAAGAGAGTTCTCTTAGTAGGGTGGGGCTATCCCCCAAATATCGATGGCGGTCTCGACATACACATCAAGCATCTTTTCGATGAACTGAAGAAAGATGCTGAAGTCAAATTAGCAGTTCCAAAAGAAAGAGCTCCCGAAAGGGAAGATGTAATCGGATTAGAGACCGGAGATGGCGATATGATTCAGAAAGCCAGGAAAATGAGCGCAGAAGTAGCCGACCTAGCCGAAGACTTTGATATAGTACATACGCACGACTGGTTTGGTGCCGAAGCAGGCTTCAAAGCCCAAAAATACTCGAATGCCGACTGGGTTGCAACATTCCACTCCTTAAGCACCAGCAGATCAAGAAAGCCATGGGAAGAACTGAAAAGATTTGAGAACACGATGGCAGAGGAGGCAGATACTCTGACAGCAGTAAGCGATAAACTGGCTACTGAAGTTGAGGAAGAGTACGGTAAAAAACCCAAAGTTATCCACAACGGCTTTTCAGTTCCTGAAAGCTCCGGCATAGAAGTCAAAAACAGGCTTGGCGTGGAAGGAGACATGATTTTTTATGTCGGAAGACATTCTGAGCAGAAAGGAATTGAACACTTGCTTTATGGATTCAAGAAACTTCTCGAGACTCAAAACGCTACAATGGTTATCGGAGGGGAGGGAGAGATGACATCTTCCCTGAAGACCTTTACCGAGATACTCGAAGTAGAGGAAAATGTAAAATTTGTAGGTTTTATCTCTGCTGAGGAGCTAGGGGACTACTACAGAGAATCTGATGTCTTTGTTTCGCCCTCGATAAATGAACCGTTCGGTCTGACAATCACTGAAGCACTAGAATCAGGAACACCTGTTGTTGCAACCACGAATGGTGTTGAAGAAATCGTCAGTTCAGGCATAATCTCTGTCGAACCCGAGTCAAATTCGATTGCTGAAGGAATAAAGAAGGCCTTGGAAAAAGATAGAGAAGTTCCTAAAGACTCAAGAGATTGGAAGGAGATGACTGAGGACTTTCTTGAGCTCTATGAAGAGTTCTAGACCGTAGTATTCCCTGCTTCTTTCCAGCCTTTCAATCCGACTTCATAGTCCTTTATATTCTGAAAACCTAGCTTTTCAAGTTTCTTCGCTGCTTTCGGACTTGCTGAGCATTCTGTATCTTTACAGTAAACAACGATTTCCTCGTCCTTGTCAAATTTTTCCAGTGCCTTAGAACCTATCTCGTCAAGTGGAATGTTAATTGCTCCTTCGATATGTTCATTTTCGAAGTGTTCTTCCGATAGAACATCAACGAGATTTACTTCTTTTTGTTCACGCATAGATTCAAGCTGTTCTGTAGTTAGTTTTTCCATGTAGAAAAACTCCGCAATCTTGGTTGATAAGTTGGCGGTTTCGAACCGGTTATCCCAGTACTTCGATACTGGATCGGTCGACTTCTTCAGTATGGACAACCTTGTAACCATCTTCAGTCTCAACTAGGGATTCTACTTCTTCGACGTAGTATGTTGAGTCGGATCCTCGGGCTTCCGGAAGATAGATTCTTTCCTCATCAGTATTCACCACCACCGCGATTTCGTCGTTGGTCCGGACATTTATCTCGGTTCCTTCCTCTACTTCCCGGGTTTGAATTTCCATGTAGTACAGTTCTTGAACTTCACTTTTAACCCTTCATTTTATCGCACCTGTCAGATTATAAACGACCGCGAGAATTCTCGGTTATGTTACCTGTAACCCTTTCATTCGAGGTACATCAACCTCACCGCTTGAGAATTGACGGAGTAAACGAGGACGCAAACACACTCTACGGCAGATACTTTGACGACGAACAGAACGAACACTTCTTCAGGGACGTCGCCGAAAACTGCTACTTCCCAGCAACCGAGAGGCTGTTAAGAGAAGCAAAGCGAATGGAAGGAAAGGATCGACAATTGAAGGTTAACTTTTCAGTTTCCTCGAGCTGGATCGAACAAGCCAAAGAATACCATCCAGAACTTATTGATATGTTTAACCGTTTTCCTGACTCAAGCATCGACTTTATTGGACAGGCACATTATCACTCGCTTGCAGGTCTTTTCAACGATAAGAAAGAGTACAGAAACCAGCTCAAGACTCACAGAAACATTATCGAAGACACTTTCAACACCAAACCGCAGGTCATGACAAACACTGAACTCATCTACCACAACGAGATAGGAAAGATCAGCTCCGAAGTCGGATATGATGGAGTATTTACGGAAGGCGTCCCAAGAATTCTGGGATGGCGTTCATCACATCACGCCTACACACAGCCAGATTTCGTGACCGAGGACGGAAATAACATACTACTCAGAGACAGAAAGCTTACTGACGATGTGGGTTACCGTTTCTCCGCCGAATGGTGGGACGAACAGCCTTTAACCGCCGAAAAATATGCGGCTTGGCTTTCAGCATGTCAAGGTGACATGGTCAATCTTTTCATGGACTATGAAACTTTCGGGGAACACCACTGGGAAGGCACCGGAATCTTATGGTTCCTCGAAGCCTTGCCAAAAGAGGTTATGAAGCACGACGATCTCAAGTTTGCGAAGGTTCGAGAGGTCGCACAGCAGGATCCGGTAGGTCAGTTTGACGCTTTCGAATACAATACAGTTTCTTGGGCGGATCAGGAGATGGATGCATCCGCCTGGCTAGGGAACCCTATGCAGAAAATGCTTTTCGAAAAGATTCAGGAGCTTGAGTCAAAAGTAAAACAGCTTGATGACGAGAGAGTTCTTGATGTCTGGAGAAAATTCATCACGTCAGACCATCTCCACCACATCTGCACAAAAAGCTATGATGACGGTAGCGTTCACAACTACTTCTCTTACTTTGATCATCCCCATCAAGGCTTTGCGTGTATAACCGAGCACCTTATGGACTTCCAACAACAGGTCGAAAAAAGACTCAGGAAGTAAATCTTGGCTTATTTGGGCATTAAACACTCCAAAAAATCTGAAACATCTAAAAATATCATATATATTATTGTAACCGCTTTTTTGTCCTCATTCAAACGCTTTCTCCAATCTAAATATAGAGTCAAAAAATACCACGGAAAAACTAACAAAAAAGAATCACAGAGACTGAATCATGAGCGAAAAATATTTCGTAGAAGTTGAAAGTGAAGAATCAGTTTCGGCAGTACACCACAAAGCCGATTCGAACAAATGGATCTTTTTCTGCCACGGCTTCGGCAGTAATAAGGAAGGAAGCTACGAGAGAAGATGTGAAAGAGCTGTCAAGGAAGGATGGAACGCCGTAAGATTTGATTTCCGTGGAAACGGAGAGAGTGACGGAGAGTTCATAGACCAGACGTTAAGCTCAAAGATCAAAGATCTGGAATCAGTTATCAAATTCTTTGACCCTGAAAATTTCGTAACATTCGGAATGAGCTTCGGCGGGAAAGTGGTTTTCCATCAGGCTATAGATTCAAAGCCTAAAGCAGTGATAGGGAAATCTCCCGCCACCTACAACGACACTATGGATAAGTTTGTATCAGTAGTGAAGGAGAAAGGAAGTTACACTCATTTCGGCGAGAAAAAAATTGATGAAAGATTTGTCAAAGATCTAGAAAAATACAGTTTCGAAGAGGTGGCAGAAGAGCTATCTGTGCCGGTTGCTCTCTTCCAGGGTCGATCAGACACCACAGTTCATCCCAGATGGACATGGAAAGCAGCGCAAAACCTGAATAAAGATGTCAGAGTTGAAATGTACGAGAATGAAAGCCATAAGATGAGCGAAGTAGCTAATGAGAGACTGCTGGATTCAATGTTCGAGTTCCTTGATCGAGTTATTTAATCAATGATCGGACAAATAGGTCTATGGATCGAATCAAAGAACTGATAGAAACCTCACGCGAGGTAATAAAGGACTGCCAGGTTGAAAATGGCGCCATAGTGGCAGCCAATTCGGACAAAGAATACTACCCTGAAAACGTTTCGAACTATCGCTTTGTCTGGCCACGTGACGCAGCCTTTGTTATCTACGCTGAGAAGCTTCTGGGAATGGAAGAGCTGGAAAATGAGTTTATTGAGTGGCTTCACGATAGAGCGGAAGGATTTTCCGACTCAGGACTGATATTCCATCGCTACGCTACGAACGGTCCTAGAGACACGGACTTCGGACACCAGTATCAACCCGATCAGGCAGCAGCACTTCTCTGGTCAATACTTGAAACACACGAAGAGCTTAATGAAAAAATGAGTGAGACTGTACATCTTCTGGCTGACGGTCTCTGGAGCCAGTGGCACCAAGATCACTTCCATCAGGATACACACGACCTATGGGAGGAAAGAGCTGCTTATCATGATAAGAAGGAGAACTTCACCTATACTTTAGCAGCCTGTTCTAAATCTTTGTTCATGGCTGCAGAAAGGTTTGATGAGGAAAAGTGGAGGAAAACCGCGGAAGAAATGCAGGCAAGACTCAACCAACACGGCGAAGAATACTACTACCGTTCATATGGAGAGGTTTCCGATGAGTCTATAGATGCATCAGTTTTGGGACTTGTTTGGCCTTTCAATATAGTTGAGAAGGATAAAATGCTGGAAAATTCGATCAATATGGTTGAAGAAAATTTGATGAATATAAATGGCGTGATGCGTTACGAAGGTGATATGTACGATGGTATTATACACCACACAGAGCATCTTGACAAAGGTGCTGGCGCTTGGCCTCTTCTAAGTTTCTGGCACGTTATAGCGCTCTCAAAAATGGGTGAAAGAGATCGTGCTGAAGCATTGTTCCATGATCAGATCGAGAAGATAGATGGCGATTATATTCCAGAGCAAATTTTTGAGGATGACAGAGAAGGTATTGAACCTCTGGCTTGGTCGCATGCTATGTTTGTTATCGCTGCCGACGAGCTAGGATACTTGGAGACGGAAGACTAACTATTCAGTAGCACTTCTGTAAATGCCTGTAGTCCAACCTGCTATCTGTTCCCATCGGAAGTTGTCCTCTACTCTTTCTCGAGCATTATCGCCCATCCAGTCATTCCAGCCAGGATCATTCAAAGCACGATTGACCTGGTAAGCAATTGAACCAGAGTCTTCAGGATAAGTATGAAGCCCGGTATATTCGTGTACGATCGTGTCCTTCATTCCCCCCGTATAGCTTCCTACAGTGGATGTTTCACAGGCTGCAGCCTCAAGGGGCACAATACCGAACGGCTCATAAACCGATGGCGTTACCATCATCTCAGCATTCTTCATCAAAGCAATCAGCTCTTCATCAGAAACATAACCAGGGAAGTGAACTTTTTCACCAACCTTTGATTTGGCGATACCTTTGTAGTGTTCCGTAGCTCCAGAACCACACATCACGAACTTTGCTTCAGGTCTTGAATCGAGTATCTCCGGCATCGCCTCTATTAGGTGCCCTGGACCTTTTTGAGGGTACATCCGCCCAACGAATAGCACAATATTTTCCCAGTCGAGCGCGTAATTTCCTCTGTTCAAGCTTTGAGAATGATTGTCGAACTTTTCCAGATCCACTCCATTAGGAATATAGTTTACCTTTTCATCCGGAACATCGAAAGTGCTTTTTACCTCGTCCGAGAACTCTCTGCCTACCGTAATAACTTCTTCAGCTTCGTAGGTCCCGTACCATTCTAGGTTATGTTTTGTTTTCTGGTAATCTCCTTCTAAGGTACCATCTCTTCCTTTCGTGGTTGAATGGACTGTGAACACCATCGGAACGTCTAGTGTCTTCTTTACTCCGATCGCTCCTGGAACTGTCATCCAGTCATGACCGTGGACTAGGTCAATATCTTCTTTCTTGTGGATCTCAATAGCTTTCTTTTCCATCTCGTGGGAGAAACGCATCGCCCATGAAAGCGTATCGGGCGCAGAAACATTTGTGTTAACTCTGACTATTTTTACGCCGTCACGGTGCTCGACTTTTTCTTCTTCGCCTCTGGTGACGACTATAGGTTCGTGTCCCTGTGCTGCGAGCGTTGTCGCGAGATCTTCACAGTGTGCCGCTATCCCACCTGCCTTGTATGGCGGATATTCCCAGGTGAGAAATAGCGGCTTCATTTTCAGTGCTTGACCTCCTTCTTATTTCGAATAATACCCTTATACCTGTTTAAAACTGTTCCTTCCCATCCATCTCCAAAGGGGTTTACCTGTTCGAGTTTCTCATCAGGAACATCCAGATCAAAAATAGCCGAGTTACGGGTCTCATCCCGAGTCACGAAAACAATATCAGACTCATATCCGCCTTGCCATTCAAGCTCCGAGATCATCTCAGCGTGATCTCCCTCAAAACCTCGCTCATTCTCCGTCGAGTGTAGAGTTAAGACAAGAGGTTTCTCTGCCTTCTTCGAAACTGCGGTACCTGCAGGGATAGTAGTCCAGTCATTCGCATGGATTAAATCAAACTCCTCCTCTTCAAGTAATGCGACAGCCTTCTCCTTCAACTGGTTATTCATCATAAGACTCCAGTTGTAAAGATTGTCGCCCTCAAAGTGCAGAGGCATCCTAGAAACCTCAACCCGGTCATCGATCGAATAGTAAGAACCGTCATCAAAAGAAATAATATGAGCTTCATGACCTTTGTTAACCAGGAATTCAGCTATAGACTTGATATGTTCCGAAATTCCTTCACCATCCCTGAAACTTTTCGAGAGCAAGGCTACCTTCATTCAAACCTCTCCTCGAACCCTATCTGCTTTGACTTTTCTACATCAGGCTGATTAAACGGATCAACATCTCTCAGCCAGGCCGAGTAAACAGCTATATACTGCATGAAACCCACAAGCATACCTAAAGTTTTATGCGAGACATCAGTCAAATTGATAGTTATGTTTGGCATATCTGCCTCATCCATAGCATCTTTAACGCCCTGATACTCAGATTTAAGCGACTCACTTAGCTCAATCCCGTCAAGATCCTTTAACTTTCTGTCTCTCAACTCGATATTCTTCAGGTCTTGTGGAACATCTATTGTCTGCATCTCGTGAGCATCAGTTCTGAAGAACATCGTTGCCACGTTTTCATCTCCGCCGAAAACTCTCTGATTGGTGTGATGCTGGCACTCAGGACCCATGTCACCGTAGAAAGTCTGTCCTTCGCCCTCCTTACAGACTGTTTCGTGCATCAACTGGACGAAAAGAGGGTAGAATCCAAAGAGTCTTGAAGAGTAGAAAGGTGTGAAGACTTGGTCGAAACCTTTTTTCTCCGAATCGTATAACGCCGATGCTACGTTTAGAGCCGGGTTATACTTGTTTTCAGGGGAAAGTTTCTCGTATATCTCTTCCCCGCCCTCTCTTATTTCGTGAACATCTATTCCTGCAAATGCTGCGGGCACTAATGCAGTTTCTGTTAAACCGGAGAATCTTCCTCCTACATCAGGGTGTTCGATCCAGTCAAAATCTCTTTCCTCAATGATATTTCTTAATGCGCCGTCATTATCCGAAGTTACGGGGAAAAGTTCGTAACCATGATCCATGAAGAAAAGAGATGCTTCGATTACACCTGCAGTTTCGCCAGACTTGCTTATAGGCATTATAAGCGTTTCTTCCTCATCCAGCTCTCTTTTCAGAGTGTTGAGATAGTCTGGATCCATAGTAGTTACGAGCCGGACGTTTTTCTCCGCTTCTCTAAGAAAAGCGTACAAGTAAGCCCGGAAACTGGTTATTGAACCGCCGTTACCTATAACCACAAGGTTCTCGTATTCTTTTTGATCTCTCTTCTCGATTATGTTTTCGATATCGGGTTCGTATTCTGCAAAGTCTGGTTTTTGTTTCCTCGGAAGTTTCTGAACTGAACGTGTTTTCTCGTTTACGTGATCTATCTCGATCTGTATGGACATTCTCTATTCACCTAGTGCCTTGCTGTGAGCTTCAAAGTAGTTTTCTGCCAACTTATTCCATGATGTAAGCTGTGCAAGTTTTCTTGCGTTGTGCTTCCTCTCCGTAATCTCAGTCTTTTCATATGAGACAAAATCATCTAGCATCTGGGCTAAATCCTCTGATACCTCTTCATCCTCTCTCCCGGCGCGTTCAAGAACTTTGATCCCTTTTCTCTCCTCTTCTACCGAGTTTTCTTTCAAGTACTTTCCGAAACCTGCCATGTCTGTCGTTATAGAAAGGGCTCCGTTTGCTGCCGTCTCTACAGGAGTGTATCCCCAGGGCTCGTAGTAGCTCGGGAAGATACCTGCGCTTGAGGCAACCATGAAGTCGTTGTAGTCCATTGAGAGAAGTCTATCGCCTACTGATAGGTAGGTAGGGTAGAAAACTACTTTGACTCTGTCCTCTTCTCGGTTTCGTAATCCTTTCTCCCATAGTGTTTCTAGTATTTCGTCTTCGGCATAGTTTAGTTCGAATGCTGATAGAGGCGGTCTACCCTCTTTAGCCATGAAGTTTTTCCTCAAGGAGTCTAACGTGGCAGAGTTATCGCTGAAGATTTCTTCCAGCTCATCGACTACTTTGTCACCGGAAGTTAGAGTATCTAGCATCCTGGATCGGACTTCTGGGAGAACGCTCTCTATGTAGTCATCAAGTTCGTCATAGAGCGAGACGTTTTCGAGAATTTCTTTGTTTGGTCCCTTAGTATCTGTAGGGACTAGTATGAATACGAAGAAGTCTTCTCCTTCCTGCTGGTTAAGTTTTGAAAGCGCATCTATGAAGACGTCTACACCCTTGTTCCTGAATTCGTATCTTCCGGACGTAAAAAGTATTCTCGGGTCATTTTCAAGATCTACGTCGTAATAAGGCTTGAAGTATGCTCTCAGGAATTCTTTGACATTTTGTTTCTTTTTCTTGTGTTCGTAAGATAGTTCTTCTAGACTAGGGAAGTCTTCAACGTTGAATCCATTTGGAAGTATAACATCA
The DNA here is from genome assembly GCA_014297435.1 of Candidatus Nanohaloarchaea archaeon. Taxonomy (GTDB): domain Archaea; phylum Nanohalarchaeota; class Nanosalinia; order Nanosalinales; family Nanosalinaceae; genus PL-Br10-U2g16. Next base: position 23,219 of record JACOQA010000002.1, read on the forward strand.
GGCTTAGTTTCTAGTACTGCTTCAGCTTCCCTTCCTGTATTCTGGCTTACAGTGGTGAAGACATCTGCTTCACTTGCCGAAGTTTTCTCCATCTGGTGCTTGCACTTTACGCCGTGCTGTTCAGCTCTTGATTGATCTATATTTCCTTCTTCCACGGCAGATTCTAGATCGTAATCGGAGTTTGATAGAACTCTTCCGAGGAACGTCGCGTGTGTTGTGAAGACCGAAGGCAGATCGTTATTCAGTATTGCGGGTCCTGAAAGCCATTCATGGGCTTGGACGACAGTTTCTCCCTCCATGTTTTCCGCAAGTTTTTCCACGACTTTTCCTACTGCATAGCTCCATTTGACAGGCTCATCAAAGTCATGCCCGGCATTCATGGAGTCTATTCCGTGTTCTTCCCATAGTTCTTGTTTTATTTCTTCAATATCTTTTTCCATGCCCGAAGGATCTACGAGAATACATCTTGGCGAGCCTGGTACATTCCATACGCCGCAGTGGATTTCGATACCCTCTAGATCTGTTAGGTTTTCTGCGAACTGCGGGCATTCTCGAGGCACGAATTCGCTGTTATCGGATTCGGGGTCGTAACGTCCTATTGCGACGTAGTTTTCGCCGTACTGCTGTTTCATTTTGCCGGCTTTGGATTTGAGCACTTGGTGGATGCCCCCTACCTTGTTTGCGACCTCGAACGAGACCTCGAGAAAGTTGTCGGGCTGCATGGAAACGATTGCGGAAGATTGGTATAAAAACTCCGTACACCTTTCTTTTGCCACTGAAGAGTTAAAATAAGGTCTTTTTAGTCGAACCAGGACAAGTTGAGCGTATGAAGTACACCTTGGAACAAAACCTTGACTCCCGAAAAGGCGTGGCATCCAACCTCCACGGATTCATAGAACGCTACATGGACACCGGTTTCAAATCAAAATGGTCAGGCTACTGGTCTCCGCCCTACAAATTTCTCGATTATTACGCTTTCAAACTGAACGGGGTATGGCTCGGACCAGAAACCTTAAACGCTACTGAATACGGTGAATCATTTGCATACCACCACGAAACAGATTCATTACAGATAAGAGAGAACTTGAAGCTCCCTGAATCTCATCCAGGATTCAAAGTAGAGCTAAAAATACAGAACAGAACCGAAGAAAAGAAGGCAGTCCAGATAGGACTCGAACTAGGTCTCGATATAAGAAGAAAAGATCAAGATATCGGTCCAGAAGACTATAATATAGAGAAAAATTCAGGTCGAGTAACATTTTCTTCTGACGACAAAAAACTTGTTTTGAGCACGAAAGATGAAGTTAAGATCGAAGGCAACAAACACGTCAAGGAACACTATCCTGACGATAGACAGAGAGCGGTCGTCCCAGGACAGCTAACAATAAGGAAAGAACTTGAGCCGAACGGTTCGAAAACCCTAGAACTTGATTTCTCAACCACGGAAGTAAGCTTCGGAAAACTCGATGGAACCGATTCAAGAATGGAGGGAGATCTATCCAGGTGCTTCAACTACTGTATAGATAGCATGGAGAATCTTGTATACGACAGGGAGGGAAAAGGAATTATCGCCGGACACCCATGGTTTCAGAGCTACTGGGCGCGTGACAGCCTGATTTCTGTCTTGGGACTTGTGGATGCCGGTCATTTCGAACTTTCACGTGAGATACTGGAAAACTTTGCTGAAGAGAATCTAACCGGCAAAATAAACCTCGATGGAACTACAGAGAAGACAGGGAGAGAGGACCATTACCCCCTATACATCTTAACCTCTGAAAAACTAAAGAACCACGACAGCATCTCTAAAAAAATTGAGGAAGCTAGAAAAGAGGCGATGAAAAATTTGGATATCAAAAATGGTGTCGTGCAACATGATCCTTCCGGCACCTGGATGGATACGATAGAGCGAGAGGAAGCAATCGATATACAATCCCTTTGGTTAGAAGCTGCCGACATCATGGACGACTACCGAGTTAAAGAACTTGAGAAAGGAATGAAGAATTTTGTAAAGGAAGATAAAGTAGTTGACGAGCTAGGGGAACCTAAAAACACTTTTAACGTCATTGTGCCTGTAATATTTGGACACTTTGATGATAAAGTGGCGCAAAAAGTTATGGAACGTATTAACGGAGAGTTCATCTCACAGTATGGAATGAGGACGCGTTCAGCTATGGATCCAGGCTACGAATCAGACGGATATCACACCGGCAGCGTCTGGGGTCTAACAACAGCCCTAGGCGCCGCAGCAAACTTCAAAGTAGGAAACAACACACAAGGTCTGAATCTGTTGAAGAAGATGGAGAAATTCCTTGACCAGAACCAGGTCGGCGCACTGCCCGAAGTGGTTGATGCAGAGACCGGAGAGTCACTAGGTTGTTCCGAGCAAGCTTGGAGTGCAGCCATGTTCGTTCATGCTATAGATTCCTACCTTCTAGATGAGAAAGATGGCGTTCCTCAAAGCTTCTCAGCGAAGAGAACGAACAAAAGAATAGATGGCGAAAAACTCGAGATAACTTCTTCGGAAGGCGAAATAAACGTAGAGGAAATGTAAAAATGATAATTGTTAACCTGAAAGCTTATGATCGAGCTATCGGTAAAGGAGCTAGAGAAGTTGCGGAAATCTGCGGAAAAGCGATGAAGGAATCCGGTGAAGAGGTTATAGTTGCGCCTTCTCCCGAGGACATACCAAGAGTTAGTCATACTGACGCCGAAACATTTGCACAACATATTGACCCGGTAGAACCAGGAAGCAAAACCGGTTCAGTTCTAGCTAAGGGCGTTAAAGAGGCTGGGGCTTCCGGCACACTCATCAACCATTCAGAGAGGAGAATCGAAGAGGTTGGGAAAGCAGTACAGAAGGCTAGAGACCAAGAACTAACCTCCGTAGTCTGTGCTCAGACGCCCAGAGAGTGTGAAAAACTCTCAGAGTACCGTCCAGACTATATTGCTTTCGAACCACCTCAGCTGATAGGCGGCGATGTCTCTGTATCTTCAGCCAAACCCGAAATGATAGAAGAAGCCGTAGAGAGAAGTGAAGTACCGGTTTTAACCGGTGCGGGAATTAAAGATCAAAAAGACGTGGAGAAAAGTATTGAGCTTGGATGCGAAGGAGTTCTAGTTGCGTCAGGCGTTGTAAAAGCAGAAGATGTTTATGAGGAAGTGATGGATCTTTGCAGAGGGCTCTAAAAGGAGAATGGTTAGATAAATACAATGAAATAGACTCAGAGAGGATAGAAAATACCATAGTTCTGACAGCTTACAACGCCAACATTGATGTTATCTCGCGTGTAGAGGATCTAAATCTGGAGATTTCAGAGGTTAATCCAAAGTTACACGAAAAGATTAATACGAAAGCACAGTTAGAACAGGCGTTAAAGTACTGTATGGAAAACGAGGAAAACCATGAAATCGACAAAGGAAGCTTGGAATACGAACCAGAAGGCGATGCAAGAATCGGAGGACAAGCCGGAATAGTCGCCAATCTTCTATCTAGAATAGGCAGCAAACCTATATTCTACACCCCTCTGCTCTCAGAAGAGCTCACATCAGTCCTAGATAATGAAGTAAGCTATCCTAAAACAGGAAAAAACCGTATAATCGAAGAGAAAGTGAATGAATGTGCTAACTCGACACGGACAAAAAAGAACCTTATCTTTGAGTTCCAGTCAGGTAGAACAGGCAGACTAATACTTTCAGATACCTTAAAGGGTTTTGGACCTTATTTTAACTCCGATCTAGAGGATAATATCAGCGAACTAGACGCTAAGATCGACTGTGGATTTCTATCCGGTTTTCACAATGTTACAGGAAATAAAGAATCAAAGATAAAGAAGTCGGAGCGCCAACTAAAAGCAATTGAATCTCCCTTGCATCTTGAGTTCGCTTACAAAGGCAAAGAAATAGCTGAACTAATGTTAGATTTTATAGTGCCTGAAGTTGATAGTATAGGAGTTGATGAAAACGAGATACACAAAATACTTGAAATAAAAGATATTGAGGCAAGTGAAGACCTCGATCTGGTTGAAGGATTCGAAAAATGCTCTCAGCTATTAGAAAAACTAAACATATCAAGAATCCACTTCCACGGCTTCAGTTACCACCTCATAGTTGCCGAGGAAGGCTACAGTTTGGAAAGCAGCAAGATCCGCGATTCAATGCTTTTGGGTGAAATGACAGCTATACAGGAGGCTGAAACCGGAAAAATACCTTCAAAACGGACTTTGGAGAAGTTCGACTCCCAAGATGAGAATTTGTCTTTGAAAGGGATAGAGCAGCTTTCAAAGTTTGAAGAGGTACACGATATCGAGAAATTTGGTAGTAAGGGTTTTGCCGAGATTGAAGGGAAGAAAGTGGCAGCCATTCCAATCCTGATACATCAAGATCCGGAAAAAACTGTAGGGATGGGAGATATTATCTCCGCCACCACCTTTACATCCGAGAACTCCTAACCAGCTTCTTCAATAAATTCTCTCACGTTATTTTCAACCTCTTCAAGAAGCCTTTCCACATCTTCTTCTGTGTCTGCCTCAACCCTTACTGACATCTTTTCTTCAGTGCTTGAAGGTCTGATTAATGCCCAGCCCTTTTCGAACCCTACTTTTACACCGTCCACGGTTGAAAGATCATGGTCGGAATACTCGAGTTTCATCTGTTCTATTACAGGCTGTTTCGCCCCTTCAGGACAGTCGATTCTTAACTCGGGAGAAACCGGATAATCAGGATAATCTTCCAGTTTCTGCTTTAAGTCTGCCTCGGAAGCAATTTTACACATCAAGGCTGCTGCAAAGAGACCGTCGTCCCACGGAAAACCGTATGTAGGGAAGTAGAAGTGTCCTGATAGCTCTCCTGCGAATACTATGGATTCGTCCTCGTGGATTTCTTCGGAGAAAAAGGTATGTCCTACACGAGTAACTATTGGTTCGCCTCCGTTCTCCTCTACAATTTCGGGCACTAGCTTCGAAGCTCTCAAGTCATGGAGGATTTTTCCTTCTCTTTTCCTGAGAGATTCTTCTGAGTAAAGCGCTATTAGCTCATCTCCTTCTATGTGACCGCGATCCGGAACTATGAAACCTGCCCGGTCGCCATCGCCGTCGAAAATTATTCCTAGATCTTCATCCTCCATCTCCTCTTTAAGGGCTTCTCTAGCCTCTTCCTGCGTCGGATCAGGCAAGTGGTTTGGAAAGTCGCCATCTATCTCTTTGTTTACAGAATTAACGTTGCAGCCTATCTCTTCCAGCATTTCTCTTCCAAGAACCGAAGTAACCGCGTTACCAAAGTTAACCGCGACATCTAACCCCTCAACACCTATTTTTTCCGAAACTGCGTTAATGTAATCCTGTTTTACGTCTATCTCTCTGTAATCTCCTTCGCCGGTTTCAAAGGATTCTGACTTATAGAGAGCCTGTATCTGTTTCATGCCCCCGCTTCTGGACATCGCCTTCGCATTCTTCTTGCAGAATTTGAATCCTGTGTACTCTGGAGGGTTGTGTGAGGCAGTTACTACTGCAGCTGATTTAATTCCGCGGTCACATTGGGCGAAGTAAACTACGGGCGATGGAACCATTCCAACGGAAACGACATCGGTTCCTGTCGATCTTATCCCCTTCACAAATGCTTCAGTTATTTTTTCTGAATGTTTTCTTCCATCTCGCCCAATAAGTACTTCTTCAGCATCAGTAAAGCTTCCGTACGCCTTACCGATTTTTTCTGCTTCTTCGACACCTATCTCGGAAGGATGTTTTCCTCTGAGATCGTAGGTATGGAAGAAGGAGGTCATCAGTAGTCCTCCAGGATATCTTTTCTTTCTCTGTACTCTTCAGCCATATCCATTATCGATTTCTTCATGACCTTGGTGTCAAGAGCAGTCTCCATAAATCCTCTGTCTTTTTCGTAGATTGGAACCAGCTGTACGTGCAGATGCGGGATTGATTCTCCTGCCTCCTTCCCGATATTGATTCCTACGTCGATTCCAGCCGGATCAACTACTTCACGTTGAAGCTCTTCTACATTAGAGACCATTGAGAACAGTTTGTTTCTTTCATCGTCCTCAAGCTCTGTCATCGAGTTAACGTGTTTCTTAGGCACCACCATCAGGTGTCCTGTATTATATGGGAAGATGTTTAGCTCGACCATCAGAAAGTCGTCTTCATAGACAGTAACCTTTGATACACGGTCATCGTTGTTTGCCTGTGCGCAGAATATACAGTCTATGTCCTCGGGTATTTCTTTGGCTTCGTATTCTTCACGTTTTGGACTCCAGAGATAGGTCTCATAAGGCTTAGTATCAGTCATAATACCGAAAAATTAGTTTCGCCGACTTAAACAGTTGTTGATCTTAGAAAGGATTGACTTCTTCCATCCGGGCTTTCAACTTCTCCTTTACAGTTCTCTTAGGAGGCTGATTGCCATTTATTCTATGCGCTACATCCTTAATAGCGTAAGATGCCTTTGATTCAGGCTTGTAAGAAACAACCGGCTCTCTTAATGCAATGCCTTCTCTGACATGTTTATGATCAGGCACTTTCCCTATAATTTCTTCTTCAACCAGTTCTTCAATATCTTCATGTTCGACTTCAGCTTTCTCCTCTCTAACCATGTTCAGCACTAATCCAAGAATATCACGATCCATCTGTTCCGCAAGCTTCTTGGCTCCCAGACAGTTCGTTAATGAAGGTAGTTCTGGGTGTGAGACCAGTAAGACTTCATCGCTTGTCTCTATCGCGGCTTGAACCTCATCATCTGTTCCCGCGGCCGCATCCACAAGCACGAAATCTTTGTCTCCAAGAAAGTCAACTATCGAATGTTTCAGGCTTTCCGCTTTTCCTTGGAATTCTAGCGTGGAAGCTGGTAGAACTGATACGCCTTCCGGGTGCTTAGCTACAGCCTGCGTAATATATGCTTCGCCTTTCAGCACATCGTTTAGTGATGTGTCCTGGAACCCGAGTCCGAAGTGCTGCGCCATGTTCGCACCGGTAAAGTTTCCGTCTATCAATAGAACGTCGTGGCCTTGTTTTTGGAGAGCTAGTCCGAGGTTGGCCGTTAATGTCGTCTTTCCTGCGCCTCCTTTTCCGGAGACTACAGATATTACCCGGGTCATGTTCTAGATTTCCGCCAGCCCGAATAAAAACCTATTCCTCTCAAACTGGAATGCTAATAATATTCTATAAACTTCTTCTAAATCTCGAATTTTTGATCTTTGTAAGGAGTAATAAATAGGATTCAAAAACATTTCAATCAAATAATTATCTATTTTAACGCCTAAATACCTTGGCGCAGCCCTCTGCTTTTAAGTAAAGCTCCGAGAGGTTAGAAACCCTTGCCTTAACCGTTCTAAGAGAACCCGGAGCCGAATCCGCTACCTTCTTGGTAACATTTCTATCGCCCTCAAAATTGACATAGATCGTATCCATCTCTTTGTTAACTTTGAAGAAAGCGCTTACGTTATCACCCTCAATATCAACATCCACTATTTCCACATCAAGACCGCTACACTTTTGCAAATCCTTACTTTCCTGCGAGGTCTTTCTGTCCGACTTCTGTAAAAAACCGGAAGCCCAGTTGAACATTATCAGACCAAGCGAGATCATGAAAACCGCAAGTAGTATTGTGCCCGGCTTAACAAGAACTTTGTCCCCCCAGCCCATTCTCTTTTACCTTAATTTGTTCATGAGCTTCGAGATGAACCCTTCTTCCTGAATATCCGGTTCATAATCGACGTTGGCGATGTCTGCCGCTACTGCCCTGAACCTTTCTGAAACATGGTGGTCGGGTTCATGGTGTACTACCGGCTTCTTCACAGAAAGTGCTTCCTGAACCTTTTCGTGTTCGGGCACCTCCATGATTACTGGATGCCCAAGCATCGATTCAACTTCATCCCTGCCAAGCTCAGAATCATGACCGTTAACACGGTTAAGTACTACCCCGGTTACATCAGTTCCTGCCTCTTCTGCTATGTTAACAGTCTTCAAAGCGTCGGTGACTGCAGGGAGGTTAGGGTTTGTTACGATTAGTGTTTCGTCGCTGGCTTCGATCGCGTTGATCGATTCGTTTCCTAATCCGGCTGCTGAGTCAACCAATACAAAGTCCGGCTCGCCGATAGTGTCGAGTAGAACATCGGAAAGGTTTTCCGGCGAAGTATCAACAAGATCTTCGATCGATAGTCCGGCAGGAACAACCCTTAATCCTGAGTTATGGATGTACATTGCTTCAGTGATATGTGCTTCGCCTTTTAGCACATCGTGCAGCGTATTTGGGTAGAGCGGGATACCTAGGTGAAACCCGAGATTCGGATTAGTAAGGTTTGCATCGAGAACGATGGTATCCGTTCCAAACTGCGTCAAGGCCGCACCTACGTTAGACGTTACTGTTGTCTTTCCGGTGCCACCCTTTCCTGCACTCACACATATCAGCCGGGTCATCGTATGAATGACATTAATCTCGACCATTTAAATTATGTGGTGAACCAACTGCTTCTCGAAATACTACCTCAAATTAATTCTAACAAGAAATGTCCTCAGATTGAAATAAGTTCTCGAGAAGTCTTCCTGCATGACAGAAGAATTTTCGAACAAACTCAACACAATCGAAGAAAAATGGCAGGAAAAGTGGAACGATGAAAGAATATTCGAATCAGATCCTTCCGAAGAAGACAAGTTCTACATTACTGTCGCATATCCCTATCCTTCAGGCGGCATGCACATCGGTCACGTGAGAACATTTACACTGCCTGATGTCTTCGGACGTTTCAAACGGATGCAGGGAAAGAACGTTTTGTTCCCAATGGGATGGCACGTTACCGGAACACCAATTATTGGCGCTCTTGAACGTTTGAAGGACGGCGAGGAGAAACAAATCGAAGTCTTGAGAGATGTCTACAACGTTCCCGAGGAAGAGATGAAATCTTGGGAGGAACCGATGGACTACGCGAACTACTTTATCGAGAATAGTTACAAGCCGAACATGAAGAACCTTGGCTTCTCCGTTGACTGGAGAAGAGAGTTTACGACAAACGATAACGATTACAACAAGTTCATCGAATGGCAGTACAAAACTTTGAGAGAGAAAGGCTTGGTGAAGAAAGGACTTCATCCGACAAAGTACTGTTTGAACGATCAGAACCCTGTAACCACACACGATCTTCTTGAAGGAGAAGACGCAGAGAAGCAAGAATATTCGCTTGTCAAGTTCGAATCAGACGATACAATCTTTCCGATGGCTACACTTCGTCCTGAAACCGTTTTCGGAGTAACGCATACCTTGATCAATCCTGAAGGCGATTATATCAGAGCTGATGTTGATGGAGAAGAATGGATTGTTTCAGAAGATGCAGCGGAAAAACTTGACCATCAGGACCGTGAAGTCGAAGAGGTTGAGAAGGTTAAAGGAGAAGAGTTTGTCGGCGAAAAAGTCCGAAACCCTGTTACCGGAGAAGAAGTTTTGATTCTTCCTGCATCGTTTGTTGATCCTGATTCAGGTTCCGGTATCGTTATGTCTGTTCCAGCTCATGCGCCTTACGACTGGATCTCTTTGAAGGACATTCAGGAAGACGAAGAAAAACTCAGAAAGTTCGATCTCGACGTGGATGAGGTTCAGTCAATCGAACCTAAAACTATAATCGACGTTGAAGATTACGGTAAAGTTCCGGCAAAAGAAGTTTGCGAAGGACACGGAGTTGATTCTCAGGACGATGAAGAAGATCTTGAGAAGGCGACGGAAGAAATCTATGAGAAAGAGTTTCACACTGGCACATTAAATTCAGAGTGTCAGGACTTTAGCGGAGAAAAAGTTAACGCGATCAAAGATAGATTGATCGAACAGTTTGAGAACCAGGATCGTTTCGACTCGATGCATGACTTCTCGGAAGAAGTAGTCTGTCGGTGCGGAGGAAAGGTTATCGTCGCCCAGCAGGACTCATGGTTCCTCGAGTACGGCGACAAAGCCTGGAAGGACAAAGTCCACAAATGTCTGAATGATATGGATTTGATCCCGGAGAATATCAGGGAGCAGTTCGACCATACTGTTGATTGGCTCGAGTCTTGGCCCGCGATCAGGAACTACGGTCTCGGAACAAAGCTTCCTTTCGACGAGGACTTCGTTATTGAACCGCTTTCCGACTCAACGATTTACATGGCGTTCTATACGATCCGCCATATAATAGAAGACATTGAGGACGATAAGTTGAAACCAGAGTTCTTCAGTTATGTGTTCAACGAGGAAGGATCTGTGGAAGAGGTTTCGGAATCAACAGGTATTGAAGTCAAGAAGATTGAGGAAGCCAGAGAAAGCTTCGGTTACTGGTATCCTCTTGACTGGAGAACTACGGCGAACGAACTCATCCAGAACCACTTAACGTTCTTCATGTACCACCACACCGCATTATTTAATGAGGAGAACTGGCCTAACGGTATTGCAACCTGGGGAATGGGATTGCTTGAAGGAGAGAAGATGAGCTCATCAAAGGGGCACGTCGTTCCGGCAGAGGAAGCTATCGATGAGTATGGCGCCGATACTTCTAGGTTCTTCCTCTTCGCATCAGTTGAACCTTGGCAGGATTTCGACTGGAGAAGCGACGAAGTACAGCAATACCAGGACAAGCTTGAAAGCTTCTACGAAAGAAGCATCGAAATCTATGGGGCAGGAGAAGAAAGAGAACCTAACACTCTTGATAAGTACGTACTTTCCCGATTGCAGGGAATTATTGAAGAAGCCACGGAAGGACTTGAAGAGTTCCAGACCCGTAAAGCCGGTTTGAATGCGTTCTTCGAGTTGAACTCCTTGATCAACATGTACCGGAATCGCTCCGATAATCTGAACGTTGAAGTTGTAAACGAGCTCGTAGAAACCCAAGTTCGTTTGATGGCGCCTTTCACCCCTCACGTCTGCGAAGAAATCTGGACAGAGATCGGAAAAGAAGGTTTTGTTTCAGAGGCAGACTGGCCTGAAGCTAATCAAGAAAAAGTAGATGAAGAGGTCGAGAAAGCGTTCGAGCTGGTTGATAACACAGTCGAAGACATCCGTGAAGTCGAAGAGTTCGTTGACAGCTATGAAAAAGTGAAGATTATCGTTGCCGAGGACTGGAAACGTGAACTCTTCGAAGAGTTGAAAGATGTTGTCGATGAACGTCCTGAGTTTGGTGAAGCTATGGGAAGGTTAGTCTCAGGAAGAAAAGATCATGCTGACACGATCAAGTCCTATCTCCAGGAGTATCTTGAGGAACCGGGAGAGCTTCCATCCGAGATTTTCTCAGTCGAGAGAGAAGAAGAGATTCTTGAGGAGAACCGTGCATTTATCGAAGAAGAATTTGATGCAGAAGTAGAAATTGAAAGAGAGAAGAACTCGAGCGAAGATAAGGCTTCAAGGGCAGAACCCGGAAGACCTGCGATAGTAATGAATTGAGGGTGTTTAATGACCCTTTAAATCTTCGAGCTCGGAGATAAGGTCTTTGTAGCATTCTCCTACCGAGGAAAGCGCATAAGTTCCATCGATATGACCTTCTTCTACATCTTTAAACTCTCTTGCGGCACCATGAGCCGTGTCTTTTCGGTGGGAGGGGGGATTAGATATACGAGCCTGAAGATGCTCCCAACCTTCTGGAGGGCTTCTTAAACGGTTCAGCACTAGAAGGCCTGATTCATCCATCGAGTACATCGTGTGTCTAGCCCCATCACTAATTCTGTCGTAATTGCCTACAACATCTTCGAACTCATCCGCAGGAAGTTCAAGATTGTCGATTATCGCGGCTTGTCTTTCATCATTTAGTGGCGGTACAGCCTTATGTCCCATGACTTTATCTTCTATTTCTTCCGCAAATCCGTCTATTACTGAGACGAACTCATCATAGGTTTCAATAGACGATTCAAAGTCCGCGTTTTGGTATTGGTTTTCGAACCATCTTTCATCAGCATAGCCGTTACATAATGCTTTACTTATCTCTGAAACCTCTGTATATAGGTCAGAGTTTGCAACCTCTAGTGATTGAGTCATGTAATTACTTTACTACAACAACATTTAAATTTCTGTCTATTATCGCCCTTCAGCCAGCCACGAAAAAGGAAAAAATACCTCTAATAATTCTTCAGGCTGTCCTCCAGTTCATTATCTAGATGTCTGTCGACATCGATATCAGCTTCTCTCAAAGCTTTTCTGTGGGCTCTGACCATATCCTCCATCTTCTCAAGTCTCTGATTCATGGTTGCCATACCGACCCAGATCTGTCCGACCGAAGCGTTCTGGGCTTCCATGTAGGAGTCTTCATGGTTTTCAACATCGTCTAGAAGCCTTTGAAGTGATGATTCCAGTCTGTCCGGAAGCTTCTCAATCCACTGCATAGAACCTCTGTTTTGGATCAAAGCTTTTATCGTGTTCGAACAACGGTCTCGGTTTTTTAACTTTCACTCGACTTTTTGGTAACGTGAACTATAATGGAAAAAGGCGACATGGTACTTGTTGACTACGTTGGAAAGTCGGACGGAGAGATCTTCGACCTGACAGTAAAGGAAAAAGCCGAAGAGGAAGGAATGAATATTGAAGAGATGGACTTCGAGTCTATTCCTGTACTTATCGGAGAGCAATACGTTATCGACGGTTTTGAAGAAACACTAGAGGAAATGGAAGTTGGAGATGAGAAAGAAGTCGATATTCCAAAGGATAAGGCTTACGGAGATCGTTCATCCGAGAATGTGGAGACTTACCCCGAGAAAGAGTTCAAGAAGCAGGGCGTTGACGTCAGAAGAGGCGAAGAAGTTATGGTCGGAAACCGTAGAGGCAAAGTTATATCCGCATCATCCGGAAGGATCAAGATCGACTTCAACCATCCTCTCGCAGGAAAGGACCTGGAGTACTGGATCAAGGTAAAGGAAAAAGTCGAAGAAGATGAGGAGAAAGCAAAGTACATCTTTAACTACCGTGTTGGACACGGCGGAGACGATTTAGAGTTTGAAGACGGAACTGTTAAAGCCGAAAAGACGCATTCACATGAGGGACACGAGCATGAACTACCTGAGCAGCTGAGAGAGAAAGTGAAGGAAGAAATTGAAGATCACACTGATTTTGAGGTAGAGTTTGTCTAACGCCGGAGGCATTAAGTCTCCTCTTAACTATTTCTTTATTCCTGTAGATGATGGCTCTCCTACAGCTAATGAAACGCAGGGAGGCATGGGGCTGGTTTTCACTTATTCACTAGCTACGTGCTAGCCTGGTTCACAAGTTATTGCAGCTTGGGAATAGCCGAGTACCTCAGAAACCACGCAGAAGCCGATAGCAGCACCTGTTACTGTTGCGGCAAGGTTTATGCTGAGAGATCTGATGATGAGCTACAAAGTTCTTGGAATGTTCTTCTAAGCCGAGAAACCGTTAAAGTCGGGCTGGAGAACCGGAAGACCATTTTTATATAGTTTGAGGATAACTTCGTATACATAGCAACAAAGAAATAATTGTCAAGGGTTCTGTTTCCATGGAAGATAAGATACGAGAAGCGAAAAATACCGGTTCGGGAGTACCACAATCAAAGCAGAAAAACCATGATATCGACGAAGAGCTGGAAGAACTTATACAGCAGAGAAAGGCAGATATCAAGGTCGTGGGCTCCGGAGGCGCCGGAAACAACACGATCTCACGCCTAGTAGAAGTAGGGATCGAAGGATGCGAAACAATCGCGATGAACACAGACGCACAGGACCTTCTCTATGCTAACGCCGACAAAAAAGTCCTTATCGGCAAAGAACTTACAGGAGGGCTCGGCGCAGGAGCCGACCCAAAGGTCGGAGAGGAATCCGCCAAAGAGTCCCAGCAGAAAGTTAAGGATGCTATTGGAGGAGCAGACATGGTATTCGTAACCTGCGGACTCGGAGGAGGAACAGGAACAGGATCCGCACCTGTCATCGCACAGCAAGCCAAGAAAGAAGGCGCACTAACAGTCGGAATCGTCACACTGCCTTTCGAAATGGAAGGTCAAGCAAGACAGGAAAACGCAGAATACGGGCTCGAAATGCTTGAGGATACGGTCGACACACTGATCGTAATTCCAAACGACAAGCTTCTCGAAATCGTTCCAGACGTTTCTCTGAACACGGCTTTCAAGATTGCGGACGAAATCCTAGTTAACGCAGTCAAAGGCGTAACAGAGCTTGTTACAAAGCCTGGACTTGTCAACCTAGACTTCGCAGACATACGAGCTGTTATGGGCGAAGGAGGAATCGCCATGATCGGAATGGGTCAAAGTGATACAGACTCAAGAGCCTCAGAAGCAGTACAGAAAGCGCTTTCCAACCCGCTACTCGACGTAGATATCGAGGGCGGAAAAGGCGCACTCGTAAACGTAACAGGAGGAACCAGTCTCTCCTTGAACGAGGCACAGGAAGTTGTCAACACGGTAAGCGGAAAACTTTCAGAGTCCGCGAAAGTTATCTGGGGAGCACAGGTAAGAGAGGACATGGACAACACACTCCAGTCGATGATTATTGTAACAGGAGTCGACAGCCCTCAGATCTACGGACCTGAGAAAACTCATTCGGACGAGTACGAGGAAGAGATCGAGCAGGAGCTAGGAGTCGAGTTCATCTAGCTCCAGCAGATTCTTTTTTATCCTACTATCTCCACTATTTTCTCATATGATTCCCGAGATTGTCTTTGGCGCAGGATTCGGATTTCTCTTCCTGTTCATACTTGCACTAGGCGTAATAGAGCTAATAGGTAAAATATACGGTACTTACAACTCACTGTCGAGAAACGATCTTACATCAGAGCAGAGACTGATCTATCTCGGTATAATCTGGTTCATACCTCTAGGATGGCTTATCTACCTGATCCTAGGGAAAAAGAAAACCGGAGAGCTTTTCTCAGAGGTTAAATTCCTCTAAAAAAGCCTCCTCAAATTTTTCATGTCTTCGGGATACTCTTCTTCGCTTCAAAAAGCTTCTCGTTCACTTCATCATCCTTCGCTAAAACAGCTTTCAGGTTGTAGAAGTGATCATCCGGATCATCTTCTCTATCGACAACGTAAAGATCTACTTCAAGGTTTCTGTAGGTCTGGGCGAACCTTTCGACCTCTTGTTTCCAGTCCCCTTCCCATACGAAAACCCATTCTCCATCAGGGAGAACCAGTGCGGTGTACTTGTTTCCGTTCTTACTTTCCCGATCAGCAACTATGTTCTCTATCCGGGTTTCCAGCTTAAGCAGTTTTTCATCTCCCATAATATAATCTTGGATCCTGAGCTCTATTAAACTGAGTCCGAAGTCTTCCGGAAGTGCCGGTTGAGGGTTTGCTTATAAAATTTGTTCTCACTTCTAAGTTTATACCCGTCCGGACCACCTCTGGTGGGAGGGAACTAGAGTTAAAGTTAAACGGCTAGTTCTCTTTATCCGGTTTACGAGGTGCCTAAAAATATGGATATAAATCCCAGCAAGTGGAAGAACGACCTAAAAGCCAAGCTTAACGAATACAAGCGAGTGCTGAAGATTTCCAGCAAGCCTGACCGCGAAGAGTTCGAGATGTCCGCGAAGATTACAGGCGCAGGAATGATAATAATCGGAATTATAGGTTTCTTCTTCTACCTGCTGGCTAATCTAGTTCCAAGCCTGGTGTAACCATGATTTTGACAGCAAGAACCACAAGAGGACGTGAGAAGACAGCGATCGACGAGATGAGAAGCCGCATAAAGTCTCAAAACTACGATATAAACGCAGTCTTCAAGTCCGACGACCTGAAAGGCTACGTCTTCATCGAAGGCGAAGAAAGCGCAATCAGGGACTTAGCGGACGACATAAGACACATCAACGGGATAATCGACTCCGAAGTCGACGTTGAAGAGATCGAGTCAAGACTTTCCCAAGAAGAGGAAGACATCAAGCTCGAGGAAGGAGACGAAGTCGAAGTTGTCGGCGGCGCATTCAAGGGCGAGGAAGCCAAAATCAAGAGGATCGACGAAACCAACAGGGAAGTTACGATCGAGCTGCTTGACGCAGCAGTACCTATCCCGACAACAGTCGATGTGGATACCGTGAGGAAGAAAGCCTCTCGGTAACAAAATTAATGCTTAAAACGTGATTAACTATGGGAGATAAGACCACTATCAACACTTTGGTGGAAGGAGGCGCAGCCTCCGCAGGACCTCCCCTCGGACCTGAACTAGGTCCACTACCTACGGATGTAGGCGAGGTCGTGTCAGAAATAAACCAGAAAACCAGTGATTTCGAAGGAATGGAAGTACCTGTCGACGTTATTGTCGATGAGGATACAGGCGATTTCGAGGTAGAAGTCGGAAAGCCGCCTGCAGCCCAGCTCATCTTTGACGAGCTAGGTATTGACGGAGGTTCCGGAGAACCGAACAAAACGAAAGTTGCGGACATGGAGTTCGAGACCGCATGCAAGGTTGCGAGGATGAAAGCTTCCGACCTTCTTGCTATGGATCTCAGAGGTGCAGTCAAAGAGATCATCGGTTCAGCCGACTCCGCAGGCATCACAATCGACGGAAAAGATGCCAGACAGGTACAGCAGGAAATAAGCGAAGGAAAGTACGATGACCGCCTTGAAGCGGAGGAAGGAATCTAGAGGTGACCAAGAATGAACTTTGAACAAGCAGTAGAAGAAGCAGTCGACGTATCCGACGAAAGAGGTTTCAAGGAGTCTGTCGACATGGTTATCAACTTCAAAGGACTAGATCTTTCCGATCCTGAAAACCGTTTCAACGAAGACATCAAGCTTCCTTACCAGGCGGACGAAGAAGTAAAGATCGCAGTGATTGGAGACACCATCACAAACGACGCGGACAACGCCGACAGGAAGATTTCAAAGGATGAACTCGAGGAAATGTTCGAGGATCCTTCGAAAGCCAAGGACTTGGCTGAAGAGTTCTCATTCCTACTTGCTGAGGCACCTCTGATGCCTAAGATCGGTCAGCAGCTAGGACAGGTCTTCGGACCTAGAAACATGATGCCTGACCCGGTACAGCCCGGAGAAGACCCTTCGGACGAGATCGAGTCTTTGAGAAACACAGTTACTCTCAGACTAAAGGAGTCTCCTCTACTCCAGCTAAAAATTGGTAACGAGGAGCAGGATCTCGACCAGGTCGAAAGAAACGCTTCCGCAGTCTATGATTTTGTGGAAGGACAGCTACCTCAGGGACAGAACAACATCAAATCAGTTATGATAAAGACCACTATGGGTCCGACAGTGGAGGTGGAGTAAGATGGTGCAGCCAACCCCGAAGAAGCTTTCAAGAAGCCAGAAAGAAGAACTTGTAGAAAAAATGGCAGAGCAGATCGAGGAGAAACCTGTCGTAGGTATTCTCGACATGCAGAGCCTTCCAGCGAAGCAGCTCCAAGAGATCAAGAAGGAGATGAAAGAGTTCGCAAGCGTACAGATGCAGAGAAAGACCTTGATGAAGCTTGCAATCGAACAGGCAGACAGAGACGGCATCGACCAGCTTGAAGACAACGATGCTATCCAGCCAGCATTCATCTTCTCTGAAAAGGATCCTTTCCAGCTCTACAGCTTGATCCAGAACAACAAATCAAGTGCAGCCGCTGACGGCGGAGAAACAGCTCCTAACGACATCGAAGTTCCTGAAGGAGACACAGGGATCGGTCCAGGACCGATGCTTGGAAAGCTTCAGGGCGCAGGACTACAGGTTCAAGTCGATGATGGATCAATCCACGTCCAGAAACCTGGCGTAATCGTTGAAACCGGAGAAACAATCACAGAGGACGACGCCGAAATTTTGAACCAGATCGGTATCGAACCGCTAGAAATCGGTCTCGATCTTGATATTGCGTTCAGCGAAGGAGAGATCTTTACAGCTGAAGAGCTTGACATCGACACCGAGCAGTACAGAGCAGATGTTGAAGCCGCAGCCTCACAGGCATTCAATCTTGCGGTCAACGCAGGAGTTGTCAACGAGACAACAATCGAAACGATCGTCTCGGAAGCAGCAAAGAAGGCAAAGAACGTTTCGATCAGCGAAGGAATCCCAACGGAAGAAACGATCGAAGAGATTTTGGCATACGCATCTTCGAACGCAGAGGGAGTCGACTCACAGGTCGACCTCGACTCCGTTGAAATAGAGACAGAAGATGAAGGAACTGAAGAGGAAGGAAGCGAGGAGGACAACAAAGAAGAATCCTCGGAAGAAGACAAGTCAGAAGAGTAAGGGTGCTACTCCCTTCTCCGAATTTCTTCTTTTCTTAACGTATTCAAAGGATTTTTATTCGACCAAATAAACCGTGTTATTAATGCCTACTACCAGAGTAATCGCTTTTTCATTCCTTACTGCAGCACTTCTAGCATTCTCCAGCTCAGCTTCCGCACAGAATATAGATCTAGAAAGCCTGAATACCCCTAATTCATGGAGCGGCGGCGATAAAGAAGGCGATATTCTACATATAAAGGCAGATCTCAATAACCAAGATACAATCCAAACTCTTTGGTTCGGCTCTCACATAAAAGGTACTGAATCCAAAGAGCTAGCTGCCGGAGGTTCAGGACACGAATGGAAAATGAATGGTGTAAATACACGTCAAGATGGGCGTGTCACTGAATCATACCTGAATATTGGAAGCAACACGTGCGGTCTTTACCTAGTAGAGAATGATGGTTGGGGATATCAGCGAGGTATGGTCCAGTATGGAGAAGGAACAATTATAGATGCCGATGGTCAACTAAGAGAACGAAACACCGTAAATTACCTGCTTCAACAGGATACAGACGGAAGCGGAACCCCTGCAGTCCACGACACATTGAAAGAAACCGGTTTTAGAGGTATGTCTTTCAATAATAACCTTGACTTTAAGCAAAGCGGTCTAAAAGAAATAAGATACTCTCTTCTCTGTGCGCCTGAACAGAACACTGACTATAATTCATGGCGTACGTGTCAAGGATCTAAGACGACTCATTTCGAAGATACGGTGACCGGTGATGTTTATCTTTGTGGAAGTGGAGACGATGACTGGGAAGTTAGAGAGGGTGCTGTAGGAAGTTGTGATAACGAAGGTGAGATAAAAAGTGTGGTAGCCCGAAGCTATCTCTGTGCGCCTAATTCTGATGGCGGAGGTAGTAGCTGGACTTACTGCTCAAATAGTGTGGAAGATAAGGTAATTGACTCAACTAGATATAGCTGCAATAACAATGAATGGAGTAAAGGCTCTGGCGTATGCAACACAGGTAATACGAAGACATGGGGCTCACAACTAAAATCGTCAGTAGAAGTGATTTGTAATGAAGATAGGGATTTCAAGTCTTGTGACCATACCTCAATCAGTCAAACAGTAGATATTGAGGGAACAACTTATACTTGTGTAGCAGAACCAAGTTCTGGAGAACACAGCTGGGAATATACATGGACTAGTTCCCCCCCATCCACCGGAGAAATCGATACCGGCGTCACAGAACCCACAATAGTATTTAGTTCACCCAACTATGAGGACGCAACCTTTAATGCATGGGATGACCGAGAAAATGGAAATCCATCACTTACTCAGCATATTTACGGTAATGATGGATGGAAACAATGTAAAAGCGATACTGAGGAAGCCGCAAGTGTAGGAACCGATCTATATTCATGCCAGGAACAAGGCAATGATTATCTCTGGCAGCCTGCCGAGGTATCCTGTGATGCTGGCGCTACGAAAGATTCTCCTGATGGAATAAACGACAATTATCTCTGTACTGGGGATAACTGGATATCCTGCACCACCGATACTTCTGTAGATGAAACTTACGGCGGGAAAACTTTCGCTTGTAACGTGGAAGAAGGTGCTAGAGGAAGCTTTGAGACCACTGGCTTCAGTTGTGGAGATACCACAAGCATAGCAGCCAGTATCTCTGAGAACAGTTATTCAAGTTTCCCTATTGAGATAAACGGCTGTACCTCTCAGAAACACTTTGTTGTGAAGCTGAAAAGCGGACTTCACGATGTAGAGTGGAACTACAGATACAACAAGGATCTAGACAATGCGGCTGAGAACGGCGTTCAATGTCTTCACCCCGCAAGCGTTGATTGCAGGATTGAAAACTTCGATATGGAAAGAGATGGAGACGAATTCACTATAACAATAAGTAACGACGATAACTCTCTACCTTGGGGTCCCAAGGATAATCCGAAAAGCGAGGGTCAGCCCGTACCTTACGATATCTCTCTTGTAGCATATGACGGATCGACCTCGGGTACAACAGCTTGGAGAAACAGTCCTCTGACTGAAGTCTGCTCCTCAACCGGGATGTGTACCTCAAATGACGTGGTCAATGATTTAGAGACCACTGTAGGAATCGTCGAACACAGTTATGGAGAACCAATTACGTTAAGTCCGGGTCAACAAGTTCATCTCTCCGGAAAAAGCTCTCAAGTGGCCTG
This sequence comes from Candidatus Nanohaloarchaea archaeon, assembly GCA_014297435.1. Lineage (GTDB taxonomy): Archaea > Nanohalarchaeota > Nanosalinia > Nanosalinales > Nanosalinaceae > PL-Br10-U2g16. The sequence continues at coordinate 43,561 of JACOQA010000002.1, forward strand.
TGCTGAAAAAATAACGTTTGGCGGACCTACAACAAGCAGAGGAATTTACTTTGGAGATGGAACAGGTCCAAGGAATAGCTACACCCTTAATCAGATAGAAGACAGTTTACCTAGTTCCAGTAATTCGGATTCAAGTAGCGAACCAGTCGAGATAAATGTAGAGGATACATTTGCGGAGACAAGCAACGTAGTAACATTTGCGAGAGACACAACGATCGAAGTCTTAGGCTATACAAATCAGGGATCCGACAATCAAAGGCTTAGAATTAGACCTGTTTGTAATGAAGGAAGCGGTTCAGGTTCCGAATCCGGGGAGTCAGGTTCAGATGATTCAGCTCCAGGCTCCACGGTTGTAACTTCCTTTGAAAGTACAGATGAAGCATGGGCTGAAGCTTGTGTAGATGGTGCAGATTACGGATCATCGGACGAAAACAGTGATTCGGAGCAGTCAGATGACTCAGGCGGTTCTGATTTCTGTGAATCCGAAGATTCTCAAATCACGGTCGATGAGATTGTATCCACTTTGAGACCGTGCATAAGTGGAAATATGCCAAAAGATAAATCGCCGGCTTATACCGACATGGGATGTTATGAAATACTGAAAAGTTACTGTGAGAACGCCGGTACCTTGAGCTACAATGGACCTTCATCGCTTGAAGGCGTTGAAACGAAGATCGATAACACTTGCAGCAGGGGTGGACCTTAGTGAATAGAACAATAGGACTTCTACTTTCGTTCATGGTGATGATGCTTATTGCCGTAACGGTGTTATCGGCATCAACCGGTTTTCTGTCTGACTTCGGCGATTCCGGAGATAATATCCAGGACACGGGCTGTAACTTCCAGCAGGGACAAAACGCTGATTACGAGGATTTGAGCGATGACTGCAAGCCGGAATCAGAGCAAGATTATCATTACGGACAGGCATATTCTCTGGCTGCTGGCGGTCAGTCTGAAGATGGTGGTTGAAATCTTTGAACTGACTGCTTCAGGATTTCCTCCATCTCTTTCTCATCGTTCCTCTCGATCGCAAGTCGGTACTTTTTGTCCATCGAGTAAAGCTCTCCTTTGAAATCTTGGACTTTGATTTCTGTGCTGTTAACAAGCATTTTCCCGTTTTTGAACTCTCCTTTCTCATCAAAGAGTGCTGCTAATTCAGTTCTGTAGTTCTGTTTTTTGAGAATCTCCTGTAGGAGTTTGGGGTAGCGTAGCTCGTAGGCATCTCTGCTGTAAATTTTGTAGGGTATTTCTCCGAGCTGTTCAAGTAATTCTTTGAAGCGTTCGAGGAGCGATCTTTCCTGCGTGCGGTACACGGGTGTTCCTTCTTTGTTCACTGAGGCTGATGCGCTTATCCTTGTTAAAAGTTCAGAACTTGGTTCAAGTGGAAGTTTGAGCTTCAAGGGTTTTGCGTTCGAGCCTGCTTTCAATGCTTCTACTTTGAAGTCGTTGAGAAGTTGGTTGACAAATTTGAGTGGTATGAAGCAGTCCTTTGATCTCCAGTTGTACAGTTTGGTCCTTGAGAAATCTGTCTTTTTTGCGGTTGCGGTTACACTTTCTTTTTCTACTTTGTTCCAGAGTCTTTCTTCATCGTTCTCTGAAAGTTTAATTCTCGTGTTTTTGGGTAGGTCGCTGACCTCAATCATCTGTACTGATCTATGTGGAGAGTCTTTTTAAGAGTCATATCCTCTTTCTCGGGTATAAGGTGAATCAATTATGGAACTAGTATACGCAGCACTTACACTACACGAAGCAGGTAAAGAAGTAAACGAAGACAACCTAAACGAGATCGTCGACGCAGCAGATCTAGATGTCGAAGACTCCGAGATCGCAGCACTAGTCGCAGCACTCGAAGACGTCGATATCGAAGAAGCTATGGAGACGGCAGTTGCAGCAGGCGGCGCAGCCGCAGCACCAGCAGGCGGAGACGAAGAGGCTGAATCCGAAGAAGAGGAAGCAGAAGAAGAGGAAGAAGAGGACGAAGCTGACGAGGACGAAGCAGCTGAAGGACTTGGAAGCATGTTCTAAGTCCAAACCAGTTCTTCCACATTTTATTCCTTTCTTTCATTCTCTCCAAGTTTTTAAACAGTTGAACGTTAATTAGATACTGATATGTCCCTAGATATTGTGGACACGATTAAATCAACTTTCGGAAGATTCAAAACCGGCGCAGGTCTAGGCGTACTAGGAATAGTCCTAGTGCTCGGACTTTTAGGACTTGGATTCACCTTCGTGCTACCCGACCTAGTTTCGATGGGCGGCGCAGGAATCCTAGCAGCCGGAATCGCAGCCGTTGTAATGGGCATTATCGGCCTTGTAGTAACAGTGGGTGCGATCAGAAGCCTTGAATCAGGCAGTCTTGATGTAGAGAACTTTACATCGAACGTTGTAAGACCTTCACTAAGCTACATTGGAGCTTACATAGTAATAGCTGTCTTCACGTTCATTGCTCTAATAATCGGCAGCTTCGCAATCGGCGCAGTAGCCGTTGTACTGGCTCAGCTTGGAGTAGTTGAGATGATAGGTATTTCAACACTGATGAGCCTTGCACCGACACTTGGAGCGATCGCAGCAGGAGTCGCAGGTCTTTTCGCGCTATATCCTCTTCTAACGCTTTCGATCTCGGTCCCTAGGATCGCGGTCGACGACGAGAGGATGTTCGAAGCGCTTGACAACTCAGTTGTAACCACTAGTGGTTCGAAGCTGGCTATGTTCCTAGCCTCACTTCCAATCCTAGTGCTTTACATCGTCAATAGGGCGACAGCGAACATGGCAGTTCCATCCTCACAGATGGCTGGAACAACAGGACAGCTAGGAGCACAGTACGGCAGCCAGATGCCATCACAGAGTTTAAGCTCTATGATGACACCTGAACTAGGACCGGCGATTGTAATGATCGTTGTCGGAGCATTCTTCACTACTTCGCTCTACTCGTTCCTAGTCGAGCTGAACCAGAGACTTCCGGAGTAAAAACAACATTTCCATTTCTTTCTCTTTTTCTCAGACCTACACGATAAAAAATTTCCCGAGAACCTAGGTTGTTATGAAAGGTCTCGAGCAGTTAAAGAAAGAGATAAAGGAGGAAGCATCCGACAACCCTGAAAAGTTCTTCGCTACTGACGTTCTTAGAGAGAAAGGGTTCTCGAGAGCCGAATGTGAGAACTGCGGCATGTACTTCTGGTCAGCGGATGAAGAAAGAAATGTCTGCGGCGAACCGGAATGCTCAGGCGGTTATACGTTCATTAATGATTCTCCCTCTGAGAAGAATTTGAACTATGTAGAGACCTGGAAAGAATTTTCTGGTTTTATGGAGGAAAGAGGCTACCACTCCATTCCACGCTATCCTACAATTGCTAGATGGAGAGATGATGAAGAGTTTACAGGAGCCTCGATTTACTGTTTCCAGCCCTACGTTGTTTCAGGGGAGGCAGAACCCCCAGCACCGGAACTGGTAATTCCTCAACCGTGCCTAAGATTCAACGATGTTGATAACGTCGGTATTACCGGAAGACATTATACTAATTTTATCATGGTCGGTCAGGCATGTTTCCAGCCACCTGAAAACTATGATCAGGATCGTTACTTCCGCGATATGTTCGAATACGTTACTGAAAGCCTTCAGATACCTGAAGAAAAACTGGTTTTACACGAGGACTCTTGGGGTGGCGGAGGAAATCTCGGGGCCTCGATGGAGTTCTTTGTCGACGGTCTAGAACTTTTTAACCAGGTCTACATGTTCTACGAGATCACCCACAACGGTTACGAGGAACTGGACCAGAGAGTGCTTGACATGGGAATGGGTCAGAACCGGATCACCTGGATCATGAACGGTACGGAGACCAGCTATGAGTCGGTAATGCATGAAACTGTGAAGAAGATGAAAGAAAGGACAGGACTCGAGGTCAATCAAGAGGTCTGGCAGAAGTTCCTTCCACACAGCTCCGAGCTTAACGTCGATGAAGTCGAGGATATCGACGATAAATGGAGAGAGATTGCTTCGGAGATAGAGGAAGATGTTGACGAACTAAAGGAATATATTAAGCCGTCTGCAGCTCTTTACTCAATCGCAGACCATACAAGAGCTTTACTTTTTGCTTTAGCGGATGGAAAGCTTCCTTCCAACACAGGAGGAGGTCACAACCTTAGAATGATCTTCAGAAGATCTATGGACTTCATCGAGAAATACGACTGGGATCTCGAGTTGACAGAGGTAGCGGAATGGCACGCAGAAGAGCTAAAGCCTTTGTTCCCAGAACTCGAGGAGAAACTACCGGAAGTTAAGGAGATAATTGAAGTCGAGAAAGAGAAATACGAGAAGTCACGGACGAACGCCGTAAAGAGACTGAAGAAGATAAATGACCAGCCTTCAGTCGAGGAGATGGTCGAGCTTTACGAAAGCCACGGTGTTTCACCTGAAATGATGGAGGAGCACGGTTTCGAGGTGCCTGAAGACTTTTACTCTCGGATCGCATCTGAAGACGAACAGGTTAAACAGGAGGAGGAAAAGTTCGATCTTTCGGACGTTGAGAAGACCGAACTATTGTTTTACAAGAATGAGAAGCAGAGAGAGTTCGAGGCAGAGATAATCGGGGAGAGAAACAAATGGATCATACTCGATAGAACCTGTTTCTACCCTGAAGGCGGAGGTCAGGATCCTGACCACGGAACACTGAAAGTGGAAGACGGAGAGTTCGAAGTAACTGATGTCCAGAAACAGGACAATATTGTTCTACACAAAGTTTCGCGGAACAGCGAAGGAGGTCTGCCCAAGGTCGGTCAAACTGTTAAAGGAGTTATTGACTGGGATAGAAGGCTTCAGTTGATGCAGCACCATACTTCGACACACCTGGTTAACGGCGCAGCAAAAAGTGTGTTAGGCGATCATATCTGGCAGGCAGGAGCTCACAAAACCATTGAGAAGGGAAGACTCGACGTAACACATTACGAGAAGCTTTCGAGAGATAAGCTGGATGAGATAGAGGAAGAAGTGAGGGAAACCATCATGGGAGACCTTAATGTTGAGAAACAGGTCTTGGAGAAGTCTGTTGCCGAGGAAAAGTATGGTTTCCGGATCTACCAAGGAGGTGCACCTCCAGGAAACGAGGTAAGAATCGTTACGATCAAAGACGGAGATGAAATATTCGATGTCGAGGCGTGCGGCGGAACACATCTTGAATCTGCCTCCGAGGCCGACTGGTTTGTTGTAACCGGTTCTACCAAGGTTCAGGACGGCGTTATCAGGCTTAACTACAAGGCAGGAGAAGCCGCACAGAGCTACGTGCAGAAGGTTGAAGACCGGGTCGAGCGGATCGCGGAAAGGCTTGGAGCCAAAGAACATTCTGACTTTAGAGAGGTTCAGAGAGAGCTTGAAACTGTTTTCTCTGTTGAACCAGACCAGTTGGAAAACACGGTTGATAACTTCCTCGAAGATCTTGACTCCTTAGAAACCAAGATAAGAAAGCTCGAACGCTACCTTGAGACAGATACGGAACTTGAAACACTTGAAGGAGAAACAATAGTGGAGAGAGCTAACTCGGTTTTCGAGGTTAGGAAGGAAAGAGAGAAACAGCTCGAAGAACTAGAATCAGAATTAGAATCTTACGTCCATCAACTGATGGAGGATCGTAGGGTTGAGGAAGAGGTTCCGACCTCGAACGTCGGCTTGTTGATCCAGATCGCGAGAAAACTAGCTAAAAAGGAATCTGCTTCAGTAACACTTCTAGGCGAGAAAGGTGCTGTATCGGCTTCGTACCATGAAGATTTCGATGCGGATGAGAACCTTGAGAAGTACTCGGAAAATGTTCAGGGCGATGAGAACTTCGCGAAAGCCTTCGATATCTAGTAAGGTCTTTCCGAGACGTAGCGCATGCACTCAGCCGGATGGAACCTTACACGGTTTCCTACGGCATCAACTATCATCTCCTTTTCTCCTATAAACGTGGCTTGAGATTCTCCAAGCTTCTTGTTGTCCTGCCAGACCTCTAATATCGCTATCGACTTGTTTCTAACAACTTCTACCTGTGCAACTGTCTGGTCGTTCTCCACAGAAACATCTTGAACCATAACTCCTACGTCTCTACATCCTTTCAAATGCTCGTTCGAGAGAAGTCCGTTAACAGCTTCCTGACCTACAAAAGCATAGCCTCCTACCAGAAGTAGAACCACTAGTAATGCTGCTCCCGGCTTAACAAGTCTCGAGGTATCGAAATCAATGTCTTTCAACCTGTTTAGTATAATTGATTCGGATTCCTCTTTTTCTTGAGAATCGTGAGAACGTTCCTGTTCTACAGTATTGCCTGGTTCTTCTGTCTCTCCAAAGAAGTCTTCCGTTTCTTCCTTATCTGTAGCATCAAAAGGATCCTGGACTTCGTCGACTAGTGAAGGATCGTGGTCTTTCTCTTCTAAAACGTTCTTTATCCGGTCTCTCTCGACGCCTTCCTCCAACTTCTTCTCAATCCAGGCTCTTATCTTGTCCTCCATAACTGTTTCAAACCGGTTATAGAATAAAAAGGAAGAGGGTTTAAAGGCAGTTAGCTGCCTGATCCCCTAAAGTCGCGAAAACTTTACATGCTGACGAGGAGATCGTTGAAGTTGAGACGTTCGAAACCGTTGTAACTCCCTGCCTTGAACCTCCTATAACGACCGCCTTCGGAAACTCTGTGATCCCGTAGTTGTAAAGCACGTCGTTCGTACTCGAGGAGTTCACCAGGTTGACGTAGACCCTGTTTCCGAAGTCCTGGGGAACTGATTCAAGCTGCTTCATGTCCTCGAACTGTGACTGGTTCGAGTAGAACGAGTTCACGAAAACTATGTCGTTCTGTACTGCCAGAACTCTTTGCTCTCTTGCTGAAAGACTGTAAGAGCTTTCCATATAGTTCTGTGACGGAAGCGTTGCGTTGAATTCCTGCTGCTGGTTGTTGGATCCGCCTCCGCCGGTTATACCGGAGAACTGTGCGATACCTCCGAACGCGAATCCTCCCGCGATCGAAAGCCCGATGATCAGTATAAATATCTGCTGTAAGTCCATACCACTAAAGTCGGGTGGAACGGATAAAAGCTTAGTCCTGGTTTGAAACCGCTTTTCTCCAAAACTCTGGACATAGATTGTGAACAGAGTTAAGAAGTTTCGACCCGTTTCTATTCTGTATGATAGTAGGATTTAATATCGATAGCCTTGAAGCTGACAAGAAGCAGGGCGCCGCAAACGGCGACCTACAGGTCAACTATGCACCTAAAATCGACGAAGTTGAGAGAGCAACCGTAAACGCTTTCGAAGATGAAGTTGCGAAGATCGACTTCACGTTCACAGTAAACTATACTGTCGGAAATACTGTAGGTGCAAAGATCGAGATGTCCGGAAACGTTCTCTGGAAAGGAGATACAGAAGAAGTAATTGAGTCATGGGAGGAAGATGAGTCGCTTCCTGAATCTGTTGAAGCACCACTAATGAACGATCTTTACCGTAAATGTCTCTCACAGGCAGTCGGTGTCGCGGACACGCTAGGGCTTCTTCCGCCTATCCCTACACCAAGGGTCGACAACTAGACCATATTTTCTCCTAAATTTTTCTTTTTATCGTGGAGATCCAGGAAATCACTTACAGATATAACGGCGTTATACTTCTATGGCTGGAACCGGAATAGACAGGAGATTAACAGAAAAAGTATTCAAGCTCAGAGTAACAAAGAAGATTATGCCTATCAAAAAATTCCTTTCAGTAGCTTACAAGAAGTTGAAGAGAGGTAAAGAAAGCTTTTTAGAGAAAATCTCGGGACAAGATAAGCAGAACCTTGAACAGTTCAGCGGAGCCTTTCCCGAGATAGGCGAAATCGAAGAACAGCTCGAAAGCGAAAGAGAAGACCTCGAACTAAGAATTTAGACCTACGTTACGGTGTAACTTTCAGGAAACAAAGTTAACTTCCAAATATCAGAATACAGACTTTACCGGCTTCCTTACATAAAGCTGCGAGAACTTCTGTGACGCAACTTTTTTAAAAGCTCGACTCGTATTTCGCTTGTTCCCAAGAACGTGATAGAAAAGTATGTCGATACGGAAAAGACGAGACGACAAGCTGAAATCGCATGAAGAAACCCTTGACCAAGTGCTTGATACCTACCTTCCGCAGGTAGATCACGAGTATGATAGCTCTGACGAGTTCGTGAGAATACCTGCGAAGAGAGAGGCTGTAGAGTATATTACAGGTATCGAGTTCAACCCGCAGGATGAGTCGGTTGAGAACTATCTGTCGCAGGTCGAGGGCTGGATGGACAGCATGATAAGACGCGATAACGACGTCTGGGAGCCCGGAGAACCCAACGTAGCTGACGGGGACGACGGTTATCTTGAAGCGGAGTACTTTTTCGATCCGCGTATGGATCCCGGGAACATGGTTGATGAGCTGGAGGAGAGGCCTGGACCCGCAACTTAGTTCGACATGTGTCGAACAAAAAACAGGTTTTTTGGTTCTCTCCTTTGTTCATGAAAGTTCCTAAACGCATCCAAACACTTTTCAAGTCTTTAGATTCTTTCTTTTATTGTTTGAAGCATTCTAAACATGTTTCCGGTAAGCGGTTAGTAATGAGGTCGAAAGTTGGATTGAAGGGTGTTTAAACGTTTGATTCGTTGAAAGGAGCGTGCTAAACCTTTCAAAAAGCTTTAAGGATCGTTGAGAACGGTCAAAAACGTTCTGTGAACGGTTAAAACCGGGTTCAAAAGCCAGCTTTTATAAAGGTGGGGAAGGTTAAACACGACAAGGACTAGCAACAGCTAGAGCCTTGGGTCCCGTGATCCCAATTACAGGGAACGACCCAAACACAGTAACCGGGCGTACTTTTTTTCCGGGAATCGGGATCCCGCGGAGGAATGAACCCTCTCCGTTACCGATAACGGGTTCAGAGGTGAGTCGGCGGACGCACCTCTCGAATATAATAGAAGACACGCGACACATCACCCCACAAGGTGAAACACACAAACTATGAATCTAAACATCAAAAAAGTAGGAAAGGCTGTAGCAGGCTCTGCACTCCTCGTAGGCGCAACGCTTACAGGAGCGGCCGGTCTTGCAGCAGCTCAGGATTCTGGATCCAATTCGATGGATCTAGGAGACTATCCAACACCATTCGTGTCCGAGGACGGACAGGTACAGTCCACAATCGTAGTAGGAGAAAACGCAAAAACCGCAGACGTAGTAGGCGCAATCAACGTTGCCGGATCACTAGGACAGGCAGCAATGACAGAAGAAGAAGTATCCGCTGGATCTTCAGCAGCTTCTTGGAGTGCAACAAACGGAGTATCACTAGACACTTCCAACGACCAGCTGTTCTTCAACGACAACATCGACGAAGTAAGACAGACACTAACAGAAGACCAGCTTGACATCCTGCAGAGCCACGACGTTCTAACAGGCGACGCACAGCAGGAAGTAGAACAGTACCTCTACGTAGGAGAACAGAAAGTTCAGTACACACAGCCTGGCGACTCCGACGGAGACCCAGTTCTGAACGTAATGAACCCAAGCAGCGTCGACGTAGACGGACAGAACCTCTACAGACTTCAAGCTAACTTCGAAGACGGAGTAGAGTTCGAAGAAACAGCTGGAGAGAAGAACGAGGACGTTTACGGAGAAGAAATGGACCTCTTCGGAAAGACATTTACAATCTCACAGGACTCATTCACATCCGGTAACACAGGACAGCTAATCCTTTACGGATCTAGTCAGGACGTACAGATTTCGTCCGGAGAGTCCGCAACCGTCACAATTGACGGCGAAGACCACACAATCGCTGTACAGGCTGTTAACACTGAAGGAGTAGTTTACTCTGTTGACGGCGAAGCAGCAGAACAGGACGACCTCGACGAAACATTCGACATCGGCGACACAGAAGTCAGAATCGACTCCAAGATCGACCTACAGGACGACCAAGGATCCGCAACATTCTCAGTAGGAAGCGAAAAACTTGTTCTTGAAGACGATTCGCCTGTAATGACAGGAGACGATGAAGAAGACGTTGAAGGAACACACGTCGGACTATCAACAACAGGAGACGGAGACATTTCCGACACCAACGAACCTGTCGAGCTTTCCAGCATCGAGATCGCTGTTGGTGCTGACGACAGCGACAACGACTACGTCGCAGCAGGAGAATCATTCGAAGATCCTGTGTTCGACGACCTAGAGTTCCACTTCGCAGGACTCAACCCTGACGCAGAGTCTGACGACACACCTCAGGTAGAGTTCACAGCTGACGACGAAACAGCAACAGTCAGCTTTGAAGACGGAGACGACTCAGCATCCCTAGGCTTCGTACATCCTGCAAACACAGACAGCGATGGATTCGGAGCAAACAGTCTAGCTGACGAAGACGGAGACGCAATCCACGTCTACGAAGGAGCAGCAGTCGAAGAAGACGAGTACTTCGTCTCTGATGCAGGCGACTTCGATCACATGTGGGAAGTTACAGGAATCGACGCAGACACAGCAGATCAGAATTCGGATCACGGAGAAGAAGCAACAGTAGACCTAGAAGACAAGGTCTCAGGAGCTTCAGTTGAAGTAGATGTAACACACACATCGTCAAACAGCAACAACGTCTATTCCGGAACGGAAGTCATCGACGGACAGACCTATGAGTTCACAGTTTCCGGCGCTGACACAGAAAATACAACAGTTTCCGCAACATACGGAGACGACACCACACATCACGTCTACTCTGCAGTCGACACAGAAAGTGGAGCTTCAGTAGCATTCCTAAAGTCACAGACTGATGCCGTTTCAAGTAACTCTGGAGATTTCAGTAGCAACGACCAGACCGAGACAATAGTCCTTCCAAGTACAGAAAGCAGTGGGACACAAGAACTAGACATCACATTTAGTGACGATAATGATGCAGTATCGGTAGCAATCGGCGACAACGCAGCTGAATCTATTTCATCAAGCTCCGATTCAACGAGTGAACGAGAAGTAACTGTTGGATCTATGACGTACGATGTCACTCTAACTGTAGATAGTGCTCCAGCCGATGATGAGGTAGACTACTCAGTTGACATCGACCCTCAAGTTACCGGCGGAGAGGATATTGCCGGACCTTCGGCAGCAGTCATCCAGCCTCAGGACGACGACGATAACGAGGGAAGTTACCTCGTTACACCAGGAGTCGACTCTGACGACGATGAGATGGACATCGGAAGCAGCAACGCAGAAGTCCACTACGACGGAGAGGACTACAACGGCAAGACTCTGGACGAGACGGACGAAGACGTAGAGTCCAACTACAACACCTACGGAACTTACACCGAGCTCGACACAGATGAGCAGGGAATGTTCACTCTGAACATTCCAGACGCACAGGCTACAGCTGGTGCAGCATTCACAGGACAGGACGGAGAACTTTCCGCTTCTGGTTCCGCAGGATCTGTCACCACGATGAGTCCTACAGGATGGCCTGACGCTGCGGCTCTCGACTCAGAAGTTTCGGGATCCGACAGGAACGGCAACCTAATCCTTGTAGGAGGACCTGCAGTCAACACGCTGACTGAAGAACTTGCTTCCGCGAACAAGACGTGGACAGCAGATCAGTACAGCGAAGGAGACTACGTCCTTGACCTCACAGACGGATTCCAGAACGACGACGGCAACCACGCCCTAGTTGTAGCTGGATACGGAGCAGAGGACACGACAGCAGCAGCGAACTACCTGGCAAACTACCAGGACAACATGGACGAGATGGACGGAGAGACCACGCTGCAGAAGTCGACAGTCTCAACATCCCAGTAAAACGGGATATCTTTTCCTTTCCTTTCCTTTTCTATTTTCTACCGAGAACTTTTTCTCAAGAATAACCAAAATCCCTGTAGTCATAATCAACAATAGTATTAAGTGTTGAGAATCAAATCAGGGATATGACAGAGAAGCTGGAAAATCCGGTTGAAAAGGTCAATAACCTTTCGGATGAAGAGATAAACCGGATTTCCGAGGAAAGACTTGAAAGTTTTAAGGAGAAGCTTAGAGAGTACTTTGAGTAGATTCCTACATACTATTAGCGTTCTTTTTCAATAAATTGCAGATTCTAAAAAAGAGAGGTTATGCTGTTGCAGCCGGAGTCTCTAGACTTACAGACTGAGTTATTTTCTCTCCATCCATTTCAGACTTTATTATGACTGCTACCATTTGGAAACTCCCTGCCTGATTGATCTTTTTCTCGGCTGACTGTATGTTTTCCAGCAACTCTATAGCTTTTTCGACTGAAATATCGGTCAGGCCAGATATGACTTCTGAAGCATTTAGTATCTCTACACCTACCACCTCTCTATTTGAGTTGAGCTGTAAGATAAACCCTCCTTTGGGGATACTTTCAACACTTTTCCCTTCATTTATGTACAGAACATCTCTTTCTTGGTCATATTTTGACTTTGCCATTTTATCCATATTGTTTTGCCAGTTCTTTCGGTTTTGCGTAATTACGATTGGTCTGAAAAGCTGTCACTATCTCTACTTTCTTATCGTTAATATCTACGCCAGTTAATAAATAATATTGTGTGGACTTGTGAAAAACTATGTTGTATCTATGCCCAAACTTCTTTTCTCCTTTATAGTCAAAAGCCAGAGCTTTCTCATTCCAGGGAGTCTCAACTGTCTCTCTAACCTCTTCCTTCGTCAAATTAGGTCTATCAGGTAAAGAATCTCTGATAAAATGATTAGTGAATGTTATCTCACGTCTCTTAACTTCTCCTTCTAGTTCTAGTAATGATCTCACAGGGTGAATTTCAGCCATTCAGGATTCTAACAAGATAAGGTAAAAGTATCTTAAAGTAGATAATCCTCCAGGTTTAATAGAAAAAGACTGCTCAACTTTCATTTGTTGGACATCGATATCTTTTGGTGCGGATGTAGCCATGAACCGTTAAATTTATTACTCTGGTGATACTATAGAATTCATAGGTGATTCAATTCATGGCTTCAGTTTCGGTCAAACTACCTGATAACTTGAAGAAGCAGATAGAGGAAAGAACAGAGGAAGAAGGCTACATGAACACTTCCGAGTATATTAGACAGGCTGTGAGAGAGAAAGTTAAAGAAGAGACCCGGTTATACCCTGACGAGCTTAGAAGGCTCATTAAACAGGGAGAAGATCCAGAAAAAGGCGAGAACCACAGTTTGGAAGAAGTGAAAGAAGAGTTCAGATAACTTATGGAGGTAATTGTAAAAGAGGGAGCTCGTCAAGATCTGGCCAGTTTAGAGGAAGGACTCAGAGATAGAGTTTTAGATGAAATAGAAAAGTTGGAGAAGAATGCAACACCCGATAACTCAACTTTTGTAGAAGTCGGCGACATGGAACTTTTCCGCCTTAAATTACAGGAAGAGGACAGGAACTCCAAGCTCACCCATCGCGTATTCTACCAAATTAAGGATAACAAGGTCTACATCAGAGGGATTTTCCACAGACATAAAGGATATGGAACTGAAACTAGGGAAGAACTTGAAGAAAGGATTTGAACCGATTGATTGGCAGAAACCTCTAGAAAAGATTAGATCCCTATAGAATTTCCTATCAGAGCTTTTCATACAACCGATTTAGATACTTGATTACAACCTGAAATTCTTCTCCCGGCTTTATCAATAACCGAGAATAATTGTTCTATTATATTTGGTGAACTCTGTATGAAGGATATCAAGAAAATTGGAAAGATCGGTGCCTCACTCCTAGTAGGCGTCACCTTAACCGCGTCAGCCGCGGCAAACCTAGATGACTACCCACAACCGTTTGTTGATGACCAAGGAATGGTCGACTCAACCATAGTGGTGGGAGAAAACGCAAAAACAGCCGATGTTGTGGGAGCAATAAATATGGCGGGAAGCCTCTCACAGCAAGCAACTACAACAGAAAAGGTTTCTGGGGCAGCACAGTCTTGGAGCATGTCACAGGGAGCAACACTCGATACTTCGAACGACAACCTGTTCTTCCACGACATGATCAGCTCCGTAAGACAGACTTTAACCGAAAACGATCTCTCCGCACTACAGACAACAACAGGTCTTTCGGGTGACGCAGAACAAGACATCGAACAGTACCTGTACGTTGGAGATCAAAAGATTGAGTTCGGAAAGACAGATGACGAAGAAGACCCTGAAGTATACGTAAACAACCCTTCAACGGTCGAGGCAGACACACCAGGAAGCTATCTATACCAGTTACAGGCAAACTTCCAGGAAGGAGTAGACTTCTACGACAGTTCAGAAACAACCAATAAGAATACGGATGTCTACGGCGAAGAACTGGAGATGTTCGGAAAAACCTTTACAGTATCACAGGACTCGTTTACATCCAGTAACTCCGGCCAGCTAGTTCTCTACGGATCCAGCCAAGACGTACAGATAAGCTCGGGAGAATCAGCCACAATTACAATCGATGGAGAGGACCACACCATAAGCGTTCAAGCAGTAAACACCGAAGGAGTTGTCTACTCAGTTGATGGAGAATCAGCTGAACAGGACAACGTAGATGAAACCTTCGATATTGGAGATACGGAAGTACGTATTGATTCGAAGATCAACCTGAAAGATGATACAGGAAGTGCCACTTTCTCGGTAGGTTCTGAAAAACTCATTCTTGAAGACGACTCATCGGTTATGACCGGCGATGATGAGGAAGAAGTCGAAGGAACCGATGTCAAACTTGAGTTAAGCGATGATGGTTCTGACGGTGACGTAACTGATGGAGACGGAAGTATCGAACTTTCATCCGTGAAGGTTGCGGTAGGCGCAGCAGATAGCGATGAAAACTACGTAAGTTCAGAACAAAAGTTCGAGGACCCTGTTTTCGGAAGCCTTTCATTCAGCTTCGAAGGACTATCCTCACTAAACGAGGGAGAGGACATCGAAGTACAGGCACAGAACGACGAAACAGTTGAAGTTTCAACAAACGAAATAACGCAAGGATTCGCCCATTACGATGGAAGCTTTTCCCTAGCGGATGATGATGGCGACAAGATTGTCGCGGTCGAAGGCGAACCGGTACAGGAAGACGAGTACTTCACATCTGATGCAGGCGACTTCTCGCACTTCTGGGAAGTTACAGGACTCGACGCGGACGCACAAGATCCTTCAAGCGGGGACACAGCAACAGTCGAACTCGAAGACAAAATCTCAGGATCTTCAATCGAAGTCGAACTAGATGCTAACGATGTCGAAAGCGGAGCAGGAGACTCCACACGTGAATACGAAGCAGAGAAAGTTATCGACGGACAGACCTACCACTTCTCCTACAACACCGTCTCAAGTGGAGATGAAAACGACGACGAGGTAGAAGTTACTTGGGGAACTGACTCCGACTACTCAGCGACAGGCTCAGCAAGCTCAGGAGCCACAACAGCATTCCCAACAATCAAAACCGATAACGGAGCAAGACTAGCATTCTACGATCCGGGACAAGATCCTTCCGGTATTTCAATAGGAGCAAGCCTTACCGGTTTCAGTTCGGATGAAAAATTCTTCGATGTGGCAATTCAGACCAACGAGGGAACTAACGGCTTCGGTTCAGGAGACGATATAGTCAGGGATATAGGGGGCTCAGGAACATACTCAGACTCGGCCGACACTAATGTAGCCGGCACAAACCCTTCAGACGGGACATCATTAACAACTTCAAATCCTTGGAGTGGGGCTACAAATCCTATCGCTTTCGTGGATGACAGTGATTCAACCTGGGAGTCCGGAAGCGACCTAATTATCGAAGACCTGAACAACGGAGGAACTGTTTCTTTGGAAGCTGACACCACAGTCAGCCGCGGATCGGATACAACAGTCGATGTAACAGCCGGAACATCACTTAACGACTTAGATGAAACAACCTATCTGGCTGTAGATAACGGCAACAACGGCTTCGACGCAGGAACCGATGATGATATAGTAACAGACGATGACGAAGACGGTGTTTACACCTCATCAGCCGACGTTCTAGCTGATGCAAACGGAGCATCCGGAACAAGCTTCGGAGGAGGAACACCTGCAAGCATCTCCACCGGAGACTCACTTACAGCCTTCGATGACACCGATAACGTCTACCTTATTGACACCAACAACGACGGACTACAAGCATCAGGTAACGACGATGTACTGTTCGTTGACGGAGACGGAGACGGCGATTCAACAACGGGAACCGTAAACACAATCATCAACCAGTCAGTTGACTCGACCTTTACAGGTTCACAGCTCACTAGCTCAAACCCAATCTCATTCAACGACCAAGACTCGGATGGAACCACAGGAAACGGCGAGTATGAACTCGGACAGGACATCTACGTCGAGGAGAACACAGCGGGAGCCAGAACTTACTCTGCTTCAGCCGATACCGTGGTAAACGACGAAGGGTCTGCCGATAGAGATGCTGGAGACAGCCTTGTAAGTGTGGGTTCTAACGCCTACTACCACGATGCAGATTCAGGCGGAACCTACACTTCTGGCGATGAAATCTACCTTGACCTAGATAGTGACTCACAGTACACCGCTCAAGCCGATAACCATATCGCAGGCATCACACTATCAACAGCAGGCGCAGGAACATCGGTTAACACCGGAAATCCTTGGAGTGCAGCTAATCCGCCTGTAGCGTTCTACGACGACGGTTCAGGATCATGGGAATCCGGCAACGATGTCATAGTCACAGATGACGACGGAGACAACGTCTACACAAGTCAGGCTGACACCCTAATCGACGATACCGACGGCACACAGGACGTGACGAATGGAGACCCACTTACAGGTTTCGCGGCTGCCACAAAGTACGAGGATGCCAACTCCAACACGCAGTTTGATTCCAGTGAAGTAGTGGTCGACGATTCCGATACTGACGGAACCTACGACTCAGGAGAGACGATTCTGGCAAACGGAGGATCTTCAGGGAACATCCAGTACTGGTCCACCGATTCTTCGGAGACTTCTGGAGTTACAGGTTTGAACTCGATTCTTCCTTCGAAGCCAGGACTTGTGGTTATTGAGGAGGAGACGGAGAACGGCGATCAGCACAGTTACACGGTCACACCGGGTTATGATGGAGGTGATTCTGAGGTAACGGTTAATCAGCCTAGCTACAGTAGTTCGAACAGGCAGACCGCAACTCTTGAGTCGAACGATGACATTACTGCGGGAGTGGACCGTTACGGTGTCTACACAGAACATGACTCTGATGGACAGGGCTCGCTAACCCTGAACTACCCTGATTCGCAGGCAACTGCTGGAGCCGGCTTCGGAACCGGAGAATTAAGTTCGACAGGAAGTTCCAGCGTTCAGAGACCTGCCGGATGGCCTAACGCAGCAACCCTGGACACACAAGCCAGTCAGGACCAAAACATGATTCTGGTTGGAGGTCCGGCAGTCAACACGTTGACAGAGACCTTGGCAGAGAACAACCAGACCAAGTCCTCGAGCGAGTACCAAGAGGACATGTGGATGCTTCAGACGGTTGAAAACGCTTTCAACCAGAACCAGGCATTAGTGGTTGCAGGGCACTCTGCCGAAGACACTCAGGCGGCTTCGAACTACCTTGCCAATTACCAGGACCACCAAGACGAGATGACTGGCAAGAGCTTGGAGAAGACAACGGTTTCAACACAGTGATCGGCACCTCCTCTCAATCAATTTTCTCTTTCTTCTCTTGTATTCGAACTAAATTAGGAAACGTCTCAACCAAAGATACGATTGCTCCTTGTTCAAACGGTGTTCTAGGCGTATAATAATCGTTTACTTTCTGGAGAGTCCCTGTCTTTGACAGGTGGAACGAAAAACATGAAGCTAAACATAACGAAGAAGAACGTCTCGAAAGCTCTATACGGCGCAGGAACCGTTGCAGCCGCATCACTCCTGATAGCCGGAGCATCAGCACAGACAAACAACACGACCCAGACCAATCAAAACTCTGACAATACCACACAACAAAACCCAGAAAATACTTCTACCAGCCTAGGGGATTTTCCTCAACCATACACCTCGGACAACCAACTCAACTCAATAATTGTTTACGGCGAGTCAGCCTCCGAAACCGATGTTAACTCTGCGAGAAACCTTGCGGAAACACTTTACTCCGAAACCGGTCAGGAACCAAACGATACAGAAACCTCGAACACGACAAGCATGCAAGTACCTCTCACAACAGAGAATGAAAGGCTTTACCTCGGATCGGGCATAGACGCTGCCAGAAACATTCTGACAGAAGACGACCTAGAACCGCTTAGAACAACCGAGTTTAACGGTGAGGAGGAGACAGAGGTCGAACAGTTCCTTAGAGTCGGAAACCAGAACATTTCTTTCGGAAGACCTGACGATGACTCCGAACCTTTCTTCTACATACAGAACCCGGTTCCAAGCCAGGAAAACCATCTCTACGAGTTAGAAGCTAACATGGATAGCCCTGTAGACTTTACATCCGAGGAAGCTTCGGGAGAGGACCTAAGTCTATTCGGCAGAACCTTCAGTGTTTCAAGCGAAACAAACGAGGACGAACTTGTTTTATTGACCGGTCAAAGAGATCTTGAGCTTAGAACCAACCAGTCCCGTACAGTAACGGTTGATGGAACCGACCACACCTTTTCCGTTGTAAGCGTTAACGATGGACAGGTCGCTATGAGGGTTGACGGAGAGCTGGAACAGTATGAGGAAGACGAAAGCTTCGGTCTTAATGATGCGTCGATGAGAGTCGAAGAACTGATCGACTTAGAAGGAAGTAACGGCATCATACGTCTATCAGCCGGTTCAACCCAGTTAACATTTAGTAACGGTCAGATAAGCTCAGGCGGTGAAGAAATATCCGGCTTAAGTTATTCAGCGGCAGGCGGCTTCAACGAACTCGAATCACTAAGTATCTTCATCGGAGCTACTGACGACGACAGCACCTGGATCAGGGAAGGCGAATCCTACACGTCCAACCTTTTCAGCCCTTCACTTAGCTTCGAAGGGTTTTCGAGAACCGGAACAAGCTCTGTAGAAGTAAATTCCGGTGAAACCACACAGGTCAGCTTCAACACCTCGGAAGAAAGCGCCTCAATCGGTTTTTCAACAGCAGTAGGAAACTCGACAGTTCTAGGACCTGAGGAGAACCAGACGATCGCAACTTACCAGAACCAGTCGCTTAACGAGGACGACTACATCCCTACGGATGCCTCAGGCATCTCAAGGCTTTGGAGGATAGAAGGTGTTGATGCCGACGAAAACGTTTCAGAAGGACAGGCTTCCCTGGAACTTCAGGACGAACTATCCGGCGCCTCTGCAAACGTCGAACTTGAGCCTTCAGAAGGCATTTACAAAGCTGAGAAAGTGGTTGACGGCAGAAGCTTCAGGTTTTACGTTACACCTGATGAAGAGGTGAGTGCGGTCTGGGATCCCGATACAACACCGCTGTTTCCCGCACTCCAGTCAGGACAGTCCGCCGTAGCCATGATTGATGACGTGATGCTTGATTTCGAAGGCGAGAGAACTTTCAGGCTTCCCGCCACGTCTGGAGAACCCACAGTAACAATCTCATCCTCAAGCGATTCGGTTGAAGCTGTTTCAAGCTCTCCAGGTGTAGAAACGAGAACGGAAAACGACACAGTTATTGCAACAGTGGAAGGCGGTCAGGAGTACGGTTTCAGGATACAGGACGGTCAGGTAATGGCAGGCGCCTACTCCGACAACAACATTATCGACAACCCTTCTCTTTTGATCGTTGAGCCTTCGAACAGCGATAACCAGCAGGAATCATACGTTGTGGAGACAGGAGTAGATGACGAGGAAGCAGTTGTCAACGAAGCATACTACTCTGGTTTTATTCAGACAGCTGAGACGGATGACGAGGAGACTGTGGGTTACGACCGTTTCGGCGCCCGCTCCTTGTACGATGAGGATGATGGAGGTTTCGAGCTTTCGATACCTGAAACACAGGCTTACGCCGAACTAGGCTTCACCACATCCACCAACCAAACACAGGTCGATGAACAAGATTCGACTCCTGATATCGTTTACAACGCTTCAAACCCTCAGGTTTCAGAGTTGAGCCAGGACTCGAATGTAATCCTTGTGGGCGGTCCTGCAGTAAACTCTTTGACCCAAGAACTGGCTTCACAGGGCGTAACCCTTCCAGCAAACCAGTACAGTTCAAGCGGATGGCTTCTCCAGTCAACAGAAGGCTTTGGAGGAAACGCTTTGATTGTTGCGGGAACTACCGCAGAGGACACTGCCTCAGCAGCGGATTTCCTCTCGAACTACAGGGAGAACTCTGAAATGCTTCAAAACAGATCTCTGCTCAGAAGTACCGAGGTCGAGACCAACTAAACTTTTTCCTTTTTCTTCTTTTGATTAATTTAACTTTTTGCTGGCAAATAATTAGTTGAATGAGCCAGGTCGATCTCTCCACAGAGGAACTCACCCGATACAAAACGATAGATTTTGTCCAAAGCGTGGAAGATTACAGGTTTCTGAAGAGTGAAATGGACGACGAGGCATGGAGGTTTGCCTATGAGTCAGGTCCAAAAATTATAGAGGAACTGATAGATATCGCGCACCATGAAGAACGTCCTGACAAAGTTAAGCCCAGAACCCTACTTTCAAACGTCGGTAACTGGCAAGAATACGAGAGAGGTAGGTTCGACCAGTTGATCAACGCACTTGAAGAAAAGAATGCTTTATCAACCGACAGGAAAGGTTACGTAGAACTAGGGAAGACAAACATGAGAGAATTAGCGAGTTATGATCATTCTCTGAAGGCTTACAGACTCGCAGATCACACCCGAACCAATGTAGATGCCGAAGATACTGTATTCGCACTGAGACATCATGAGGATCCAGAGGCAGTGGAGATTTACGGTCCGACCGTCCTAGGGATTCTGAGGAATCCTGAACTCGAGGAAAATGAGGTCAAGATGGCTGCAAACCTGGCTTTCGAGAACGCGTTCGAGGAAGTCGATACTAGACAAACAGAATGTGCGATCGATTTTTTCGAAGACCTGGGTGTTTTTGATAGAGCTGAAACTTCTGAGATCGATGAAGTTGTCAACGGTTTAGAAGAGTTCTACGACATCAACCTCTAAACCAAGTATTTATTCGTACCTTAATGCTTCCGCCGGTTCTAGCTTGGCTGCTCTTCTCGCAGGTAAAACCCCTGAAACAGTTCCAATAATGAATGAGAAAACTAGGGAACCTAGCAAAAGTTCAGGACCTAGGTAAGGGTTTATCGGTATGTTAACTGCCTGTGTCGCACCCCAGGAAGCTAGTGAGGAGAGCGAGGCACCTACCAGAACCCCTACACCTCCCCCGATCAAACCGAGCACTCCTGATTCGAGTATAAAGAGAAGCATAACCTGCCGGTTTGTGGCGCCTATAGCCTTCATAACGCCAATTTCACGTGTTCTCTGGGTTACCGCCGTATACATCGTATTCATTATACCGACTGCGCCTACAAGAAGAGAGATTGAAGCTATTCCTATTACAACACCTCTTACAACGTTCAGTATGCTTGTGAAAGATGAAATCAGGTCTTCCTGGGTTGAAACAGTGAATCTCTCGTTGCCTTCCTCAACGTTTCTTCTCTGCCTTAAAGCCTCTTCAACCTCCTCTTTGGCTTCTTCGGCTTCAAATCCATCTTGAATCCTTGCAAAAATCCAGTCGTACGTATCTTCTTCGGCTTCAAGCAGTTCTCTTGCGTTTTCTATAGGCAGTTGGACTGCGCCATCGATAGAGGGATCGCCTGTTGGCTTCAGTATACCCGCCACCCTGTAAGTCTTGTTCCTGACCTCTAACTGAGATCTTATACCTATATCAGTATTGAACTTATCAGAGATCGCGCTGCCGATAACTATGCTCGATGTGTCGGTAGGTCTTAGTTCTCTTCCTTCACCGACCTCCATCGCCCAACTTGTCTCAACTATCTGTTTCGCCTCGCCCATAGGAATACCTAAAACCACAACAAATTCTTTGTTATCATCGTAACTGATCTGCGCTGTCTTGAATAATGCGCCTCCAGCCTCATCAACCGATTTTACATTCTTTATAGCCTGGAGATCCTCATCGGTTAAAGTAGAGCCCGAGGCTGTGTTCCCCTGGGTCTGATCTCCGCCAGGGTTGATGAAAAGTTTGTTGCTACCTATAGACTCGAACTCCTTCTCAACAGAATCCTCTAACCCCTGACCCAGAGAGACCAGAGAAACAACAGCAGCTATACCTATGAAGATTCCTATGACGGTGAGCCAGGATCTTCTCTTCCTGTGGAGTAGGTTCCTAACTGCCAAAGTAAAGAAGTCGTTTATCATCCGTGTCGTATCGCCTCCGCCGGTTCAAGCCTAGAAGCTTTCAAAGCAGGCAAAACACCTGAAACCATACCCACAATGAAAGAGAAGAAGAGAGACCCTAAGATCAGTTCTAGACCTACGTAGGCTGTAATCCCTATGCCTAGCTGCGAGCTAATGACTGATGTTGCCGCCCAGCTAAGCCCTATGCCTATCGTGGCGCCCATAGCACCTCCAACCAACCCTATTGCACCAGATTCGATTAGGAAGAGCGTAAGGATCTGTCTTTTGGTAGCTCCGATCGCCTTCATAACACCTATCTCACGGGTTCTTTCAGTAACCGACGTGTACATAGTGTTCATTATTCCTACAGCACCGACAAGCAAAGAAATAGAACCTATACCAAGTAGTACGCCTCTGACTATACTTAACTGGTTGTTCAATGATCTTATCAGGTCTTCAGCAGTATTTGTAGTAAAATCTTCTTCACCTTCTTCAAGATCTCTTTCATTCCTAAGGTTTTTCTCAATATCCTCCTCAACTTCAGAAGGCGTATAACCCTCTTGAACCTTTACATTTATCGAACCGAAACTTTCAGGTCTATCTAAAAGCTCTCGTGCCTCCTCCATAGCCATAACTATGCCAGAGTCAACATTACGGTTACTAGAAGACTTACTTACACCAACAACTCTGTAATCATTTCCATTTATTTCTATTCTGGATCTAGGCTCCAGGTCTTGATCTTCCGCAATACTCTGACCTACAACCACGCCAGAACTGCCCGTAGATCTCAGATATCTGCCTTCAGACACCCCTATATCCAATGTCTGCTTCATCAAATCTGAATCAGGATCTACACCGAAAATCTGACGGAAAGATGTCTCATCATCAATCTCAACAATTAAAGAGCCTGAAACCCTCCCCTCAACAATATCAACACCTCGAGTTCTCCTAATAGTTTCTATATCGTCTTCATCAAGTTTGGCGGCTGTACCCGAAAATCTTTCTGCCACACTCCCGCCCCCGGGAGAAACATATACTTTATCGGCACCTATGTCCTTAAATTCATCTTCTATAGAGGTCTGGAGACCCTGACCTATCGAAATAAGTGATACAACAGCCATTATCCCTATCAGGGTGCCGATTATTGTAAGCCAGGATCTCTTGTCCCTGTGCCTGATGTTCCTGTAAGCCAGTTTCAGGAAGTCAAGCAGCATTATCTCTCTCGTCTCTTCCTCCAGTAGTAGATACCGCCGACAGCCAACAAAACAACCACGATCAACGGCATAATACTTCCGCTGCTTGTTAATCCGTATCTTTCAAGCTCCTTAGAAGTGTAAAGCTTGGCGTCGACCGTCTGTGTCTCGGATTTCTGGGAATCAGACTTGTAACCAATTTCTACAGGTATCTGAAGGTTTTCCGCTTCTCCAGAAGCGTGAAGTCTGAGCTCGACTGTCTGGTAGTCATCAGGATCCATCTCCCCTATGTACTCAGAACTTGATGAAAGCAGTTCGAAGCTTTCTGACTCTTGGACCTCCAAGTCAACGAAGTCGGCTGATCCTTCCCCGCTGTTAATCAGTCTTAAGGTGACTGTTCCTGTCGAACCGGGTGTAAGTGTTCCGGCATCGTTGACCCCTAGCTTGAGATCAGGTTCTCCGCCTACAACTAAAGCAGTAGTGGAGTCAACTGAGAAAGATGTTCCTGCCTCGTTCTCATATTCAAGACCTAGAGGAAGTTTGAAGACACCGTTCTCAGCTGATTCGTCTACGTTAAGCTGGAAGGAGACGTTTCTGGATTTTCCTGGCTCGATCTTCCTCAGATTAGCTATGTTTGAGTCGGAGGCAGCTGCTGGAACCTGTTCGGACCCTAGCTTGACCTCTATATTTTTGATCTGTGAATCAGCCATGTTTTCAAGTTTTACAGTCATAGTTTCTGAGGCGCCCGGCGCCACTTTGTCCGGAAACTCTACGTTCGAGATTGAGAGGATCGAGCTGTCGGTTCTAATCTCTACAGGCACTTTTTTCTCTAATTCAATGTTTTCTGAGCCTACTGTTGTCTTGAACTCGAGCATGTTTTCGCCGTGCACCGCGTTCTCATCCACTTTAGCTTCTAAATGTATCTGGCTTGACTCTCCTGGAACCAGTTCGCCTAAGCTCCAGGAAGTTTTGTCATCAGGGTCAACTGAGAAAGGATAGTTTTCGAGGAACCGGATTTCTACATCATTTGCGGCTGTCGATCCAGTGTTCCTTACTTCGAGCCATATGTCGGCGTATTCGGATGACTGGAGCGGCGTGGGCTCCAGAGTCTTTTTCGTGATTTCTATTTGGTTTGAAGATTGTGCGGCTGCGATACCTGTAAGCATCAGCAGCGAAACTGTTAGTGCTAGTGTTTTAGTTTTCATCGTCTTTCTCCTTGTTCTTCAGTTTTTCCTGGTTCTCAAGGTCTTCATCAGGATTTGTTTTTCCGTCAACTATTCTTACGATTCTATCAGCGTACTCAGCATCGTTTGGATCGTGTGTAACCATTATTATAGTCTTACCTTCATCGTTAAGCTCTGTCAAAAGATCCATGATCTTGGATCCTGTCTCTGTATCGAGGTTTCCTGTAGGCTCGTCCGCCAGAATTATATCGGGATTGTTCGCGAGGCTTCTGGCTATTGAAACTCTCTGGCGTTGACCTCCTGAAAGCTCTGAAGGTCTAAAAGTTTTTCTGTCACCCAGACCTACTTCTTCAAGTAGTTCATCGGCTCTCTCAACCCTTTTCTTCTTCGGAGTGTTCCTGAAGATCATGGGCAGGGCAACGTTTTGGCGTGCGTTCATAGAGTTAATCAAGTTGAATTCCTGGAAGATAAAGCCGATTTTCTTGCTTCTCAGAAGCGCGAGCTGGTTTTCGGACATCTGATTGATCTCTTCACCGTCAATATTTACTTCGCCTTCACTGGGAACGTCTAGTGCACCTATCATGTTCATGAGTGTTGATTTTCCCGATCCGGATGGACCCATTACTGCAATGAACTCTCCTTCCTCTATCTCTACGTTCGATCCTCTCAGGGCTCTTACTATTGTTTCTCCGAGCTGGTAGTTCTTCTCGACGTCCTGAAGGCTGATTATGGACATAGCTGTGTTCCTATAAGTTTGGTTTGTTTTCTCTGTCTTATAACTTTGAGACAGGCGTTCGATCTTAATCGAACAAAAAATGGGGTCGAGGTTATAAACGGTTGAAGCCCGAAAAAATCTGTATGTCAGAGGAAGAAGAGATTGTGGATGAGCTTGAGCACGAGGTCGAGACCTTGGATCACGAGTTTGAGGAGGTTAAGGAATCTGATGCTGAAGGGGATCTGAAGGATAAACAGGAGCGTGTGGAGGAGATCCTTTCAGAGGTTCATGAGCAACTGGATTTCTTGAAGCAGGTAAGCGAGGAAGAGCCCGTAGAAGAACAATAATTTTAAAGATATAAACAAAAAAGCTATTGTGATACTTATGAGACGCCTAGACCGACAAGACGGCTTCGACGACCTCCGAGATCAGATGCAGAGAATGTTAAACCAGTTCCAAAACTTGGGTAAACAGGCAGGAGTCACAGGAGTACCAGTTGACATGAGAGAGGAAGACAACGAAATAGTTCTAACCGCCGATATACCAGGCGTTACAAAGGACGATATCAATATCAAGACCGACGAAAATAGGCTTGAAATCACAGCTGAAGCAAAGCAGGAGATTAAAGAGGAGAACGAGAAATACATCAGGAAGGAAAGAAGTTCGAGAAAGTTCTCAAGAAAGATTAGTTGGCCCACCAAGATAGATCCCGAATCAATAAAGGCTAAGTACGATGAAGGCGTTCTAACTGTTAGGGCTGAGAAAGAGGGGGACAGCGACGACTGGAACGTGGAGATCGAGTAACTAGACCTCTTCTAGGAGGTCCTCGCCCCCACCAAACATTCTTCCTTTGAATAGATTTTCATCAATCAATTCAACCATTTCCGACCCCTTAGCTCTTTCATAGGCTTCCTCCGTACACATGTAGCCTCCGTTCTCCGAGTAGTATGGAAGATCGTCAAGAATTATGGGTTCGTTTACAACATCGTTCCATGCCTCGACCTGAGGCGAGTAAGGGACCGAAATACCTGTATTAGCTTCTATATTGTCCAGAAGCCTTTTCATGTATTTATTCTGCTTCTCTGCTTTTCTTATAGGATTAAAAGTCTCTTCGCTTTGTTCCCTTTCTTCTCGAGAAGGTATACGTCCGGGACTTTTCAGCTCTATCTTTGTTAGCTCTCCGGTAGGCACGTGTAGCTTTCCTGCATCTAGATCTCCTGCCCATCCTCTGCCTTCGGGTCCTGCCCCTACCTTAGATGCTATCTCGGGATCAACGTTAGAAGGAGTGTGATAGTATTCTTTGTCAACGAAATAGATTGTGTCATCCCTAAGACCGTCTTTAACCCATTCCTCGACCTTGAAGTCACACAGAACATCGTGCCTCAGTCTTCCTTCTTCGTAATTGGCGCCAGAATCGACAAATAGCTCAGGCTTCAACTCGACCACTTCTAAGGTCTTCCTGAGCTTTTGAAACCATCCTATATACTACAGCAAATGTGTTATTTAATACTCTTTCGATTCAACTTGTTCCAGCTCATCAAAAGACGACGCAAGAACAGGTTCTATACCCGAGAAAACCTCATTATCAGGCGTATCAGAACTAAAGAAATAATCCTCCGATAACTCATCATAGTCCCCTATTCTGGCGTTATCCGCGTTCGAAATGTACAACCGTGGATTGAAAACCTCCTCACTTAGAAGCACACCGGTAGACCTCAGGACGTCGACAACCTCGGACCTATCAACTTCGGCAGACTTGTCGTAAAACCAGCCTGCCTCAACCTTGTACGCATCATGATCATACTTCAGAATATCTGCTTTTGAACCATTCGCAAGCCAGACGTCGCGTGTAATCAGGTCAAAAGAGCTTTCACCAAGCTCGGAAATTTCTCTCTCAAACCTCCAATCCCGAACTTCTTGCCACAACATACCTATTTATTAAACCTAAATTCTTTTACCCTCAACGGCAATCAACAGATTCTCGCCTTTTTCAACCTGAAAACTTCGGTCAAACTCTTCAAGAATATCTATAGAGCTCTTCAGATGGCTTGTCATCGACCTAACTTTTATTTCTCCGCCAAAAAGACCAAGATAAAGCATTAGCTGATCAGCCATGTGTTCATCGACCGCTGCATCAGAGGAATGAAACTTCTTAAACCCCCGAACAGCTTCATTCGCAACTTCTTCACTCCTCTTTCCCTTTTCCCCCAAAACATCAAATCCGGCTACGGAGTTCTCGTAAACAGCTTTAACCACTAAAGTAGAACCTGTGGAACTGGTTTTCCTGTAACTTACGTTTTTCTCGACAGGTTTCGACATATGCGAATTCTTCAGTATTCTTTCGGCCTCATCTGCCTGCCTGTCCGCAACATTCTGCGATTCCAGGTCCTTAGACGCTTTCGAGTAAACCTCGAACCTTTCGAGTTCACCTCTCTCCTTTAATTCTATAGGCTCGAATTCACTGCTTTCAACCGTCAAATTGGCTTCTCCGTTGCCTGAAGGATAGTAACCGGTCTTTTCCAGATCTACTGAGGCTTTTAAACCAAATTTCTCCAGTAAAGGAAGCTTAATTTGTTTCAAGTAATCAATAGGCGGAGACCATTTCACGTCCGTACCGCCTTTCCCGGTTAAACGGAAAGACCCGGAAAACCGTGTTCCGATAGGTATTACGGTGTCAAAAAGCAAAGTGATTGATCCTGCAGTCCCTATATTTGAAGTGAAAGATTCATTTCTTAGCTCCTGAGGCTTGAACACAAGTGAATCGGAGCCTAGTTCTGCACCTTCAACCTCTGCATTAGAAAGTCTTTGGACGGCCTTAACGCACTCTAGGTGCTGGTTTTTCAGCCCCGGATTCGACCTTGAACCCCTGATATTCTCCATCCGGAAAGCCTTGTTTTCTACCGCGGAAAGTGTTAAAGCAGTTCTCAGGACTTGGCCGCCACCGTTTTCACCGTTTATCTCGATCATGATATAGGTTGATGGCTTAAAGCTTTGAACCAGTTTCGGTTCTATGGGCGACAAGTACTTCGACCTAGACCGAGATGAGCTTCTTGAGATGCTGGATTTTCTTGAAGAGGATGTCGAAAACGTCAGAAGGGTCGCCAAATTTATCGAGGAAAAAGATATCGACGCAGAGTTCCTTTTCCATGGAAAAAGCGAGTCAGCAAAGGATTCAGCGGAGAAAACAGATCTCGACCTTGATCAGATCGTGAAGACCCTGGTTTTCAAGACAGGGAACGACTTCGTTGCGGTTCTGTGCCCGGGCGACAGCAGAGTTTCCGAGCAGAGCCTGGAGGATTTGACAGGTTCGAAGGTCAGGATGGCAAAACCTTCGGAAGTGGAAAACCATACCGGTTATATTGTCGGAGGTGTTTCACCTTTCGATCTTGATATCGATGTTTTCATGGATATCTCGATACCTGAAAAGGACTTGGTACGCCCTGCCGCGGGCTCCAGGGTTGTTGGAGTTGAGCTTGAACCAGAAGAACTTGTTAGAGCTTTAAACCCTTCAATCGAGGATATATGCAGATAGAAGAGTTGAGTTGTAAAGGTGGAACATAGATGACCGGACGAAACCAAGTAGAAAGACAGCTGCAGGAAAGTGTGTTGGATCGCACAGGAGAACTGTGCTTCTATGCTTCAGAGGCGGAGAGAGCGCTGGACAGGTATCTTAAGACCAGAAAGCAGCCGTACGGAAGGACAGCGCACGAAATGCTGGGGAAAACCGATGACCTGCTTTTCTACGCCGATAACCTGATGATCGAGGCAGAGGAACGAGACGGTGTGACCCTGATAGAGCCCTTCACTAGCGAACTGCCTTCGAACAGGGAGTTAAGATACATGCATGAAAGCGATGAGCTCGAAGGCGTCGTAACCCAGCTACTTGAAAGCATCAAGGAGGAATCGGAGGAACTCTATATGAAGGCTGTAAGCATTCCCTCTTACAGAGACCTAAGGAGACAGATCGATGCAGAGCAGCAGCGCGAAGAGCGGAGGGAGATAGAGGAAGAGATGCTGGGGACGGCCCGAGAACTCAGGTTCTACAACAGCATACTTGAACACATATCCAGGACATCAAACAGCTTCAACATCGAGGCCGCGCTCGAGGAGGCCGAGAGGAACACAGAAAAAGGCTGGCAAGCCTACAAGAAGGGTATAGGACATTTCAGCGATCTTTCGGATTACAGAAGAAGGAACAACCTAGAAGCCGGTAACAGATTCGTCAACCCGGATAAAGCAGGAAGCCCAAGCAACGCCGAGAACATAGAGAAAAGATCCGAAAGTTTCGGAGAGCAAGAACTTTCAAGACAGATGGAAGAGTTCTTCGATACACTTAAACGGTCTGAAAACCTGATAAGCACCAACCCTCTGGACAAGCTGGATGACTCCGAAATTCTGTAGAACCGCCAACAGTTTTAACCCTTAGACCCGCACAGCAAGTTATGGACACCGAGGAGCGCAAACAACTGGTCCTGAGAAATACTACCGAAATCGTTACAGAAGAAGAACTTGACGAAGTTCTGGAAAAAGATAGTCCAACCACTTATGTAGGCTATGAGACCTCGGGTCCTGTACACCTCGGACACTGGGCATCCATAAGAAAACTGAACGATCTTCAAAAGGCAGGTTTCGACCTCAAAGTTCTCTTCGCAGATCTTCACACATACTTGAACAAGAAAGGCGAGGAGGAGTGGATCCAGACCATGACTGAGTACTGGGAAGCCACGTTCAAGGCCACAGGGCTTGACGCAGAGTTCGTCCGTGGCAGAGAGTTCCAGGAAGAGACAGAATACTTCCATGACGTCCTCGAAATGTCGAAAGAAACCACGATTAACAGAGGGCAGCGTTCGATGGCGGAAGTTGCTTCAGGCGAAGAAGACAGCCAAAGCATTTCACAGATCGTTTACCCGTTGATGCAAGCACTGGATATCGAATATCTTGATGTCGATCTATCTATGGGTGCGACCGATCAGAGAAAGATCCACATGCTAGCCAGGGAAGCACTGCCAAAAGTCGGTTACGACAAGCCGGCATGCCTGCACCACCCGCTGGTCGTGTCTCTACAGGGAACCGAGAAGATGAGTAGCTCTAAGCCAGGCACCATGTTCCCTCTACATGCCTCCGAGGAAACAGTGAAGGAAAGGATCAAGGACGCCTACTGTCCTCAAGGCGAAATCGAGGACAACCCGGTAATCCAGATCACACAGTTCCATATCTTCGGCGACGACGAAGAACTTGAGATAGAAAGACCGGAAGAGTACGGCGGAAACATCCACTACTCGAACCAGGAAGAGCTTGAGGAAGACTTCGAATCCGGCGAACTACACCCACAGGACCTGAAAAACTCGGTTGCCGACCACATCGCCGAGAAACTGGAACCGGTAAGGCAGAAGTTCAAAGATAATCCAGAGCTTCTGGACTGTCTGGAGGAGATCGGGCACGAGAAGCCGGATTACGTCAAATAGTCCGGTTTTTCTCCTATTTTTGAAAAGGGATGTTCTCCCGAGGACTCAGTTAGAAAAAATAGGAGAAAATATCGAAAATATTACTGATTTTCCTGATACTCTTCAACTGCTTCTTCTAACATTTGCTTATTTTCTTCAAACAAATCATCAGCATTTTTCTTTGATTCTGCTCTTTGAGATTCATAGTTAACTAGATTCAATAAGCCCTGTGAATCTTCGTCCCCCATCAGTGCTTCAGCATAGTTGTCCGATCTTTGTTCTGATGAAAAGATGACATCGTGAATGGCACCATCACTTTGCTCGTAGATAGTGGCTATTGAATCCACAACAGCTCTACCCACACTTCTCCATTTATCTAGGGAATTATCTTGTGCATTCTCAACAGCGTTTGCGAAATGGACTGCGCCTCCATATACTGCTGAAGCTCCGTCTACCAGGCTGTGTTCTCCTTCTCCCTCAGCAACATCGTTCGCCACCTCATATAGTCTTTCAACATCTTCTATCTCGACACCCGGAGTCATGTCCGAGGCGAATTTCACAGTATCAAATCCGTACTCGAAGTGACCTTCGGTTTTCTCGGAAACTCCTGCGCCTTGTTCCAAAGCCTCATCAAGATGTTGTTCGACCGTTTGTTGAAGTTCGTCTTTCATATGTAGTTATTTAAATCGAATACTTATAAATGTTACTGTGTAGTAGTTACACTTTTTTGTTGGATTTAGGGACCCATCAACATTAACTTAACTTCTAAAACTAGAATCTATACGTGATCCACGAATGAAGGGTGGACGTTTTTCCAACAAAAGGTAGAATCGAAGCTGTAAAACCTGTTCTAGAAAAAGCTTTCTTCACAAGTGGTCTGTATGCTTGATATCGAACTTTTCCGAAACAATCCCGAGAAGATTAAGGAGTCGGAGAAACGCCGCGACAAAGAACCTTCAAAGGTAGATAAGGTTGTAAAGACCGATGAGGAATGGCGTGAAAAGCTCCAGGAACTCGATAAGTTAAGACAGGAAAGAAATACTGTAGGCGATGAAATAGCTTCGCTTAAACAAGAGGGTGAGGAAGCTTCCGAGAAGATCGAAAGAATGCAGGAAGTGAAAGAGAAGATATCTGAATTGGAGGAAGAAGTTGAAGATCTCAAAGAGGAAAGAGATGAACTTCGTTACGAAATCGGTAATATCCTCCATGAATCCGTTCCTAAAGGCATGGATGAAGAAGATAACGTAGAGGAGAGAACTTGGGAGCCTGAGAATGGGAAGGACGAGGATTCCAGACTGGCAGCCGATATTATCGAAGAAAACGATTTAGTTGAGACAGAGAAGGCTGCAGAACTGGCAGGAGAAAGAGCTTACTACCTGAAAAAAGACTTGTTCCGCTTGAACCAGGCCTTGATCCAGTTCTCGATGGACCTTTTGAGCGAGAAAGGTTTCACACCGATGCAGACACCTTACATGCTAAAGCACGAGCCTATGGCGGCAGCAGCCGAGCTCGAGGACTTTGAAGAACAGCTATACAAGATAGAAGATGAGGACAAGTACCTTATCGCTACTTCCGAACAGACCTTGGCTACTTTCCATAAGGACGATATCCTGCTTCCTGACGAGTTTCCGAAAAAGTACGCAGGATTTTCAACCAACTTCAGGCAGGAAGCCGGCAAACACGGACAACAAACCAGAGGCATCTGGAGAGTCCACCAATTCGAGAAAGTGGAGCAGTACATCTTCTGCAAACCCGAAAATTCGTGGGAGCTCCACGAGGAACTGCTTGATAACGCGGAAGAAGTTATGCAGGAGCTTGGACTTCCTTACCGCGTTGTGAACGTCTGTACTGGCGATATGAATGATAATGCCGCGAAGAAGTACGATATCGAGGTCTGGAGACCTCCAATCGGCGAGTACGGAGAGGTCGTCTCGTGCTCTAACTGTACCGACTTCCAAGCCAGAAAAGTAAACGTCAGGATTCGCGGAAGCGATGAAAATCATGTAGCACATACATTAAACGCTACAGCAGTCGCAACCTCAAGGATCATGACAGCAATTATAGAGAACAATCAGGAAGAGGAAGGAGTAAGAATTCCTGAACCGCTCCAAAACTACATGGGCGGACAAAAGTACATAGAGACAGTTTAGGCGCTGTGGGAGATTTCTCCGACCTTGCAATCCTCCTCTATCTTTTCTCCACCACAGCTTTCGTTTTCCGGAGCCGAAAGCAAAGCCATCAACTGAGTGTCCCTCAAACCTTTACCAGAGGAATTTTCTAGAGCATTCATAACGTCTTCTCTAAGATCCATCTCTTCATAATGTTCTGTATAGAAATCCTTCATCCCTTCTAGTTCTCTTCCGGTGTATTGACCTGTTTGACTTAGCTTCTGACTGAAAACATCGTAGGTCTCTATCTCGAAGTATTGGGACATGCTAACGTACCTGCTTCAATCTGAAGATTTATAAGAGATTGACTAGTTTCCATCGCCGAACTCCCCCAGAGGGATCTCTGATGAGCCAAGATAATCAAAGGAATGTTCGTAATTCAGACCTCCATCAGCGACAGTTTCCTGATTTTCCTCTTCAAGCATCTCTGACTGGAAACCGTCCATCCCAAGCTGCTCGATATAATCCGGATCTTCGATTCCATAAGCTTCATCGCCCTCAACCATCAAATCGTCCTCTTTACTGGATTCGATATAGCCTTCAGGGTCTTGAACGATTGGAACTTCCGGATCTCTTCCTATCCTAGGACAGTAATCCATTATAAACCCTCTCCAGATGTTTTTTCAGGTTTTGCGATGCGGCACCGTATTGTTGTGTGGTTGTGTGTTGTCATATCGAGTAGAACCTCGAAAAGAGAATTATTGGTTTAATGCAGCACTGCCACATTCACTGCGGCAGCGGAGAACATTTTAATTGAATGTTTAATTGAGGAGATCTGAGAAAACTTAGAGCAGAAGCTTCCGGGACTCAAGCACAAAACGTCCACCCTTGATTCCGCTCATATCCTAACAAAGTTCAGAAGACAGTTATATAGTTTAGGACGGTTTCTACCAGACCATCAGTGAGTGCTCATCCCTTACAAGATCCTCATCCCATTTTTCAGGAACATTTTCAGGAACAAGTTTCCTGAGCTCCTCTTGATTCACTTCACCCAGAAGTCTTTTTCGCTCCTCTTTCATCTGTCCGGGTCTGTTTCTTATTGCGTCACGATCAGGCTCACCGTCAAAGCTTCCTCTAACGGCGTTACCCAGTATGTGCGCCATGTCGTTGACGTCCTCGCCATTGATCCTCATGTCGTTATCGGAGTAAAGGATGAACTCGAGATCCGGATTAAATACGTATCTCCCGTCCCCGTCTGCCTCAACTAGGTATTCAGGAGCGCTCCTATCAATATGACCGAGCAAGCCAAGTCCATTGAGGGTTGCGGCGTGGCGACCCCACATCTCCGCGTCGTTCTTAGAGATACCCATACTATCAACAGGCTCTGACCATGAGTGAAGTATTCCAACATCAAGGTTCGATTTTTCATAACCTCTGTTTCTCGTTTTCGGTTCTTTGCTGTCTACCCATAATTGTTCAGGTCTTGTGAGACGTGTGAGTCCAGGATGTATTTGTCCTAATTCATCGTGTACGCCTTCGTCTCTATCGAGTGCTGTTCTCAGTCCTACTTCCTG
This sequence comes from Candidatus Nanohaloarchaea archaeon, assembly GCA_014297435.1. Taxonomy (GTDB): domain Archaea; phylum Nanohalarchaeota; class Nanosalinia; order Nanosalinales; family Nanosalinaceae; genus PL-Br10-U2g16. The sequence goes on from JACOQA010000002.1 coordinate 78,028, forward strand.
TATCCAGCCTTGTTCTCCGTTTTCTATTTGACCGTTAGTGACGTCGTAGTTTCCTTCACCGAATACCTGTTGAAGGTTGGAAAGATCGCCGGCGTCTAGAGAGCTTCGGGTTATAAGGTCAGTATCATATGATCGGGCGACGCGTATTCCTATGTACTCATTGTCATCCGAAACTGCGTATGCTGCACTTGGAGGCTGCTTTATTCCTTCAGGATCGAAATCTTCTCTAAAGAATATTTCAAACTCTTCATCCGGACCTTCTTCTGGCTCCACCGCCAGTTTGACATCTAGCTCGTCTCTTTTTTCGTTGTATTCCTCCCAGAGCTGTTTCTGGTCTGGTTTCATCCGGGTACCTGTATTAGTGTTTCGCCCCATGCTTCCTGAAGCCATGTATGAATTGCCCGAACGACCGCCATCGGATAGATCCTCTACAAGTTCATAAACAGGCTCGTGGACTATATCGAACATGTCTAGGACTGACTGCGGTTCGTCATCCACGTACACTTGGATGTCCTCAATGCGGCTTATATCGTAAGAATTCACTTCCCCCTCCCCGTCATAGCTACTGGCGAGTGACACTTATATCACTTCCGGCATCTTCAGTATGGATTTCCAAAGACCTGATAGAAGACTGCGAGTTAACCTTGCAGAAAGCATCCACCTTTTATTGTGGTGTAGCGCATACTTTATAGCGTTCAAACTCAGAATTTATAAAAGGACGTGGAGTCAGCGCCTCTAAAACCAGTATGGATTTAAGTGAGTTCATGTCTCATGGAAGGGTATGGAAACAACGGTCATGGTCGGGGAGAAGCCCAAAGTCGCCTCCCGGATCGCCAACGCCCTCGGAAACTACGACACCAAGACCAACCGAGGGGTCAAGAACTACGTAATCAAGACAGATGAGAGAAAGATAATCATAGCACCTGCCGTAGGCCACATATTCAACCTCGACCAGATCGCCGACAACTGGGACTACCCTGTATTCGACGTAGAATGGAAGCCAACATTCGAAACTTCCGACTCGGCCGACTACATGAAGAAATACTACAACAACCTGAAAGACCAGCTGGAAAAGGCTGACACCTACATCAACGCGTGCGACTTCGACCTTGAAGGCTCTGTTATCGGATACAACGTTATCAAACACTTGACTGGTGCCGATGAAGAAAGAATCGAACGCATGAAGTTCTCGACACTGACTCCTTCCGACCTACAGGAAGCATTTGATAACCTGGAGGATTTTGACGCCGGAATGACAGAAGCCGGAATAACAAGACACATTCTCGACTACTACTACGGTATCAACGTTTCCCGTGCACTGATGAAAGCGGTTAGAGATAACGACCGTTACAAGACTCTTTCTACAGGACGTGTGCAGGGTCCGACACTTAAGATCTTGGCGGACAGAGAAAAAGAAATACAGGAGTTTGAACCGGATCCTTACTGGGAGCTTTACCTAAAACATGCGGAGTTTGACGCTCAGTGGGAGGAAGACGAGGACAGGATCTGGGACCAAGAAACAGCGAACGACAAGTTCAACAAGGTATACGGAGAAACCGAAGCAGAAGTCACAAACGTGAAGGTAAACAACTATACGCACAAGCCACCGATACCTTTCAACCTGACAGGACTACAGAGCGAGGCCTCATCACAGTTCCGTATAAGCCCAAAGAAGACGCAGTCGATCGCGCAAACACTTTACGAAAACGGGCTTATCTCTTATCCTAGAACCGAGTCACAGAAACTGCCGCCGAAGATCGGATACAAGAACATACTGAACAAGCTGAAGGGTCAGGAAAGCTACGATAATCTGGCGAAAAAAGTACTGAAAAAAGATAAAAACGACAACCTTTACACGACGCAGGGAAGTAAAGAAGACGACGCACACCCTGCAATCTATCCAACAGGAGAAAGCCCGGGCGGAAAACTGTCAAAACAGGAGAAAAAAGTCTATGATTTAATTGTAAAACGTTTCTTCGCCGTATTCGGCAAACCAGCCAAACGTCAATCCCTTACCTTCACTCTCGACGTTAAGGAAGAAGAGTTCAAGGCCAAGTCAAAGGTTACAAAGAAGAGGAACTGGTACGAGCTCTACGATCCATACGTTAAAGTGGATTCGGCCGATCTCCCGGACATGGAGGAAGGCCAGACACTCCAGGTAGAAGACTTCGAACTTGTTGACAAAGAAACGCAGCCACCTAACCGTTACAGCCAGTCAAAGATTGTCAACGAGCTTGAGAAACGAGAACTAGGTACAAAAGCGACACGTGCCGACACCGTAGACCGCCTTTACGACAGGAACTACATCGAAGAGGAGCCTATCGAAGTAACGGACCTGGGACTTGCGATCGTAAACACTCTAGAGGACTACTGTGGCAACATCGTCTCCGAAGAGCTTACACGCGAATTCGAGGAAAAGATGCAGGAAATAAGAGAGCAGAAAAACACGAAAGAAGAAGTTCTGGAAGAGGCAAGAAACGAGTTAGGAGATATACTCGAAAAGTTCAAGGAGAAACAGAAACAGATTGGTTCAGAGCTTGTCGACACAATCGACTCCGAAAGAGAACGCAGAAGAAGACTAGGTCCATGCGATATCGAGGATTGTGACGGCACCCTAAAAATAATCAAGGCAAACGGCTCAAAATTCGTAGGATGCTCAAACTACCCTGACTGCGAAAACACATACCCATTACCGAACAACGGAGATATAAAGTCGACAAACGAGGTCTGCGAGGAATGCGGAACACCTAAGATCTTCGTAAGCAGGAAGAAAGGAAAAGACTACACGATGTGCCTATTTCCGGATTGTCCTACAAAAGATTCTTGGTAGCGGCTTAAATAATCTTGTAACGCTCCTCTAGATTCCTAATCTCCTCTTTGCTATGCTTGGAAAACTTTGGTTCGTATCTGTAGAAAGTTGAGAAAAAACGGACTAAGGTCCAGTTCTTGGAGCAATATCTGTCTTCATTCCGCCCGATTTCGGTTTTAAAAACATTTTCAATCTCTGAGGCTACGCTCTCATTCTTCTTTCTTATTCTAAGTTCGTTTCCTGTACACAGTATATTTGAGGCGATACCATCTAATCTTGAGTTAGGTTTTAATGGCAATCTAATTTCAGAATTTTCGTTACCTCTAACCCCTACTTTGTATCTGAGTTGGTTTTCTCCCATTAGCCGATGTGTTTCCGCCTTTCCGAAAAGTTCAACAATTTTCGAAACCGGTGCTGCATACTTATCTTCCTCCCAAGTGTAGACCTGATGTCTGGATATCTCTAAGTTTGAGGCTATCTGACGCTGATAAAGCCCTCTTTCTTCTCTCAAGCCCTGATATTATCGCCTAAACCTTCACCCTAAGATCCTCTACCTGATGAGGTCAAAGAAGTCTTTGAAGAAGTTTGACTTCTTTCTACCTCGATAAACGTAAGTTCGGGAACCTTTTTCCAGCTTCCTTATCATTTCTTTTTTCTTACGCGGATGAGAGAACCCCCACATTATTACAGAAATTTCCGAAGTCCCTAGGACTGAACCTCAGAAGATAGGACCCAGGTTTCCGGATCTCACCTTCGATATTGATTCCTTGCATATCGTTCTGACATGTTTCAAGAAAAGACCTAGTAGCTGAAGAGAGCGAAACTCTATAACTCTCCTGAGGCATACACCCATCCGTGTCAAATACTCCTCTCCAGTAGGCGTTAGATAGGTCTCCAGAGTCAAAAATTTCTGGGCGAGATAGTTCTCCTTTCTTGTAGGATTTAGGTAGGTTGAAACAGTGTCGGATGTATCGGCAGAACCATTTGTTAGCTATTTTAAGTTCGATTTTATTGCCTCTCTCGAGTATGCAGCATGTGCTTTCTGGTAAACCGAAGAGTTTCTGAACTAGTTCCTAGAGTTTCTCGATAAATTTTCTTGAGTCTTCGAGTTCTTCCGGCTTTCCTCCATCTACTACGCTCCATATGTTAGGTCCGTTGAATCCGCCATCTCCTGCTGCTACGCCTGCAAAGTATGCAAATTTCTCGGTTTTGAGATCCGAGTTTTTTCTTGGCGGATCGAGTTTTGAGGAGTTTCGTGAGCTGGTTATGTATTCTATTTCTTGGGACATCGTTTTTTCGTTGATGAGTTCTGAGAGGATGTCCATAGACCATGTCTGTTTTTCTTTACATCTTTGCATGGTCTGAGAAGTAATATTATGTTCTTCTGGATCTAAAATGTTGTATATTTCCTTGTTTCTTTCTTTGCCTATCTTAGCGTAGGGTATAGACTTTCGGCTTTCTTCTTTGCCGTTAATAAGGGCTTTAGACAAGTTGATGATTTCCTCTGGCATGTAGATTTATTACTGGGCTTCTTTTGAAAAGTGGAGCGGACGGAGTTCCGTTAGTTCCGGTAGAAAAAGAACAAAAACAGTTATTTATCATTTAGATGACTGTTCGCCATCGTGAAGTTTTTCTCTTTCTAGGTCGATTGCGGTATCGATCAAGAGACGTCCTAGCTGCCTTCCTCTTTCCCGGGACATGCCTTTTTCTTCGAACCTGTCCGCGAACTGCTCCATGACCTGTTCCTCCCGATTCTCATCCTTTATCTCTATATCGTTTTTCTCTTTATACTCGATGACTTTGAGGACTTCTTCCATCCTGTCATCAATTTTCTCAACTATCTCATCGTTTATACTGTCGATGTTGCCGCGGGCATCTTCCAGAGGATTCGCCATAATAGGTTATGATTGAACGGTCTTTTTTACTTACGGACTTCATCGCTCAAATGCTCTATTACCAGATCTGTTCTTTCCTGCGCATCTTCAAGATCGAACTCTTCGCCCAACTCCTCAAACTTTTCTGCGAAAGCCTCTTCATCCCCTATTATTTCCTGTATCTCCTCAGCGGACTCCTTGAATCGTTCACGTACTTTTTCGTTCTCAGGGTTTTCGGCCTGTATAGAGCCGTAAAGTCCGGACTTCTGATTCAGCATTCTTGCTGTAAGATCGGTAATTAACTGGTAGACCGGAGAAGAATATTCTGACATCTCCGAACCCGACATATCTGACTTCCTGATGGTTTCGGAAACCACGAGCTCTGAGAAATGCATCAATCCCTGTACAAGACTCATCGCCTTATCATGCGACTCAGCATCTGTGACATGTATATGTGCGTCTTTCCGGTTCCAGAACTCTTCCATAGCCGTCCATTTCTTCCCTTCAATCGGAGTTAAGACAATTTTCTGACCTTCAACCGAGTTCGAAGGGGCATACATCGGATGCATCCCCAGAACTTCATCAGAATACTGTTTCATAGCCTCTGTCGGCTTCTTCTTAACGCTTGTAATATCGCAGAACAAGGTATCGTCCGAAATATGTGAACCGATCTCTTCAATAACATCAACAGTTACAGCGATAGGAACTGCCACGATTACGACATCCGCATCTTTTACTATCTCGGTGTTTTCTCCAAAATCCCATCCATGTTTATTTGCCACTTCTTCGGCCTCTTCAAGACTTTCACCGGAGATAGTTATCTCGTTGTGTTCTTCGAGAAGTTTTCCTAGGTGTTGGCCGAACTGACCGGTTCCGCCGACAATAACGATTTTTTCGTCTATCATAGTTCCTCCTCCAGGATGTCGAACGCTTTGTTGATTTCTTCTTTAGTTGTTGAGCCGAAACATATTCTGACATTTTGATCGCTTTCCGGACCCATAGGTTCGCCAGGAACCATCGCAACACCTTCCTCGATCATATCAAGACAGAAATCCCAGGAATCCTCTTTAACCTCGGGAAATGCATAGATCGCTCCTTCAGGCATCTGAAAATCCCATCCTAGCTCGTTCATTCTTTCGACAAGCAGGTCTCTTCTTTCCTCGTAAACCTGCCTCATCTCTTCAACGTGTGAATCATTTTCCAGTGCTTCAAGCGCTGCAATCTGCGAGGGTTTTGGCGGACAGGCAGTTGCTCCTCTCGCGACTTTCGCAAAGTTCTCTATATCATCTTCTCTTCCTACCACCCAGCCTATTCTCCAGCCAGTCATCGCATGATTCTTCGAAACTGAACCGATCACTACAGAGTTTTCACAGTATGCTGCAGGCGAATAATGAGTCTTTCCATAATTCAGGCGATGGTATACCTCATCGGAAAGAAGCATGACGTCATTTTCTTCACAGAACTTTCCGATGTTCTTCGCTTGTTTTTCTGTTAGCATTCTTCCTGTCGGGTTTGAAGGCGTGTTAACCACGACAAGCTCTGCATCTTTCATTTCCTGCTTTGCTTCGTCTCTAAGTTCTTCGCCATCAAAGTACTCTACTTGTGTCCACTGATTGCCGTTAACCTCACTCATCAATTTGTACGGACCCCAGCAAGGATCGTTAAATACAGCTTCTTTGTTCGAGTCAAGCATTGCCGCAAAAACAGAGTAAATCGCTCCCATTCCGCCTGTAGCAACCATAACGTTTTCTTTAGAAAGCTCGGCGTTTTTCGGACCAGTTTTTTGCTTTAATCCTTCTTCCTCAACAATGGCTTTTCTCAATTTTTCAATACCTGTTACTGATGTATATCCCTGTTTCTGTTCGACTATTCCGTCTGCTGCAGCCTTTTTAACATGTTCAGGCGTGTCAAAGCTTGGCTGACCGATATCAAATCGGACACATTTATCTTGTTCTCTTGCTTTTTCCGAAATCTTTCTGATCGAAAGCTCTATGTTTTCAATTCTTTCACGCATCTTTACCACCGAATGATCCAAGGACTTTAACCTCGGCGTAAGTTTCCAGACATTTTTTCGTGTTCTCGAATTTCTCAGAGTTCTGGTCGGCCTCCGCCTCTATGTAGAAAAAGTAGTTTCCAAGACCATCTTTAGTCGGCCGAGACTGGATGTACGCCAAGTTAATTCCGTGTCCAGAAAAACATGAAAGCATCGACCCTAGAAGACCCGGACGATCCTCACCCGGCTCCACTATCATCGATGTCTTACTGCCTTCACTTTGTTTACCGTTTAAGATGAAGAACCTGGTAGTGTTTGACTCACGATCCTGTACGCTTTCCTCCAGAATGTTTAGATCGTTTAGTTGTGCTGCAAGCTTGGAGCAGATCGCGGCTTCACCTTCTTCTATTTCCTCAGCGGCTTTGGCAGTGCTTGAAGACTCTTTTTTCTCCCAGCCATTTTCTCCAATTATCTTTTTTGACTGTGTCAGTGCTTGTGGATGAGACCGAACTTTCTCGACATCGTTAATGTTTCCTTCTTTTGAGGCTAGTACGTGATCGATCTCGACCTTTACCTGTCCTGTAACCTCAACATCTCTTTCTCTCAACAAGTCGATCGATTCTGTTACTCCACCTCCAAGAGAGTTTTCGAACGGTATTACTGCTGCCTTGGCATCTGATTCAACCGCCTCTGTTATAGTGGAGACCGGAACCGGTTCATAGTTGGAGAAGTATTTTTCTGCAGCTTGATGGGTGTATGTGCCTTCAGGTCCTAGGAACGCTACTTTCATTACATATCCTCTTCCTGTAAATCAACAGCAGTATCTATCAGTAGTTCAGCGAGTTCCCGACCTTTTTCTCGAGGTAGGTCTTCTTTTTCGAAAAGCTTCTCGAACTGATCCTTAACAACTTCCTCTCTGCCTTCATCCTTGATTTCCATGCCGTTCTGTTTCTTGTATTCGCCGATCTCCTCGACAACGTTCATCCTGCGGGAAACTGCGTCAACGATCTCGGTATTAACCCTGTCAATCTCCTTCCGGTAATCCTCAAGATCCATGTCTTTGATTCACCTTCGAAGCGTTTTATAAATGGCGGAGGTTATGGGGTGTTGAAATGCCCCATGTAGGGAGTATCCTCCGTATCAACATCTTCCATCTCTCTGTGACGAGTTCCATCATAAGTCGGAAAACCGCCATCAGTAACGACTGCTTTCTCCGATTCTTCAGTAACTTGGATCTCCCACGACGATTTCTCGCCATATTCTTTCCCCAGTTCCTGTCGGGTTTCGAACACCGTGTCTCGAACCTCAGAACGTTCACCGGCAATAACTACCTCATCGTCGAACTCGAAAACTTCAACATTCTCAGGTGCAGCTTTTTCGGCTTCATCCTTGCCGCTTTCAAATGTTCGTTGATACTCGAAACCGTTCTGGAAAACTTTTGGAAATGCTTCACGGAAACCTTCGATTCCTGCACCCTGGTCATAAACTTCTATGGAGTCGTCATAGTCGACTACTTTTATCCTGCCGTGATCGCTGTTGACATGTATATCTCTTCCGTTGGCGTCCCCTGGATAGTTCCAGGACCGGGCGGTTTCTACAATCTCTTCCTCGTAACTTTCAGGCACCTCAACTTCTGTCCCGACATGGGTTGGCGAAAAGTCGAATCTTTTTGCAGCCATTATTCCATCACCGGGAAGCCGTCGTAGCTGTCAAAGGTGTTCGGTCTGTAGGTTTCTCCGTGGAACCAGCGTTCGATCTGTTTTGCCTGCTGAGGGTTCATATTACTGCCGATAACATCATCAAGAAACTCATTTGTCTGATCGTAAACTTCATCAACAGCTGATTCGATCTCCATCATCTCATCCCTGTTAAAGGCGTACTCCTGAGAGATAGCCTCACTACTTCCTTCAACGAATCTTTCTCCCGGGACTTCTAATGTGTCGAAGAACTCGCCATATTTTTGAGAGGGTTCTACATCTTCCTCCGGTTCGGCCAATTTTTCCCACCAGATCTGACCTGAAGGATCTACATCATACACAGGATCTTCTCCTCCGTCCGTAACGGTTCTGTCGACTCTGCCGTTTACGGTTTCGAGCTCTCCTTCAGCTGTTTCCTTGAAGGTCATATGTGGAGCCTCTACTCTTTCCTTGATGCTGGAATCGCCTCCAGTATACATGCTCTCAATACCTCTCTGGTTTTTCTGAATTAGTTTTGGGTTTTTCTCTCATGCCGTGTGTTGTGTGGTGTGTGTTGTGTGTCATGATTGTATCACGAATACGAAATGGCGTTTTCTACGGTTTTACCGTGAGAAAAGCCTTTTTTGGAATTTACAGCAGAATCAGTAGCAGCAGAAGTAGCAGTAAAATTGAAGATAATACGAAGTCAGTAGAAACCGAAATTTTAGTTGAGAAGATCCGTGAGAAAGCTGGGGCTCGACCCGTCTTAAAGTTGCAGAACCCGTCCACCCTGAGTTGCGGACATCATCGTAACTATGAATAGACAACAGAATTTATAAACAATTTGCCGCACACACCCAGGCTAAGCCAGCTATTTATTATTTGAACTGGACATACAGTTCATGAAAGATTCAACCGGATTTGACGACCATCTAGACGAAGTTGAAATTGATCCAGACCATTTCGAATATCTTGAAGGTCCAGATGTTGCAGAAGAAGGAGATTCATATGCGGTTAATACACCCCTCCATGCAATTTACGAATCAAAGAAGTCCCGAGTTTTCGCATCACTACTAAGCGAGTTAGACAACTCTGTTGGAGAAGAGGCTCTGGAAAGACTTTCAGGCGTCTCTGACCCATACAGCGTGGCCGAACAGCTTACAGAGGAGCCATCTGAAGAAAACAGCATAGTTGAGGAAACTGACGAAGGATACATAGCAAACTTTGAACATCCTCACACTACCGGGCTTGCACTACTAGAGAGGGAGCTCGTGGAGGCATACCACTTAGAGTAACTAGAAGATTCCTTCTCCATCCGACTCCATCAACCCATCATCTGTTATCTTAAATCTTCTTGACTTCCCTTCAGGCATCGAGCGATGTTTCTCTATCTCGGCTTTCCTTATACCTTGTTCAACGGTGGATAGTTTGAGAAGACATTTTGACCAGTAGCGCGGCACGTCTCGTCCTACTAGTTCAAGATCGTCCTCATCGAATGAAGTGTAAACCTGGTTTGTCACTAGAACCGGGATCTCTTCTTTTCGTGCGATCTTCGAGAGGTGCGAGAGAAGCTGTGAAAGAGTCTGGTTAACTTTCTGTACTTTGTCTCCTGTTGCCTGTAGTCTGTATAGCGAGACTAGAGAGTCGACTATGATTATCTCTGGATCGTGTTTCTCGACTACTGATTCAAGCGACATTATCGCGTCTACTTGTTCTTCGAAGGTTACTGGTTCGTTTACGACTATGTTTTCAAGTGCTTCGTCGGATGCGATCTGTGTAAATCTTTCTGGACTGAATCCTTTCTCGGTGTCGATATAAACGGCTTTATCTCCGTTCTCGCAGACATTCGCCGCTACCTGTATGCAGAAGTTGGTTTTTCCTGAGCCGGATTCGCCGAAGACGTTGGTGACGATTCCGCGCTCGATCCCCCCTTTTAGGAACGAGTCAATAGGCTCGCTCCCCGTTTCGAGCCTTTCAACTTTCACAGTACAGAGTTCTATCAAAAGCTTTTATCGTTGTCCGATGGCAAACATGTTTTTTACTGACGTCAACAAAAAACCGTTTAAATGTTGACCCTAATTGTAGGCTTATGTCCGAAAAGGAAGCCGACCTACTGACATACAATACTCTGAAGGACCGTTTCGAATCAGTCTACGAACGGAACAAGTTCTACAGGGGTTTATTCGGCTACAAACAGACCGTGAAGAAGAACGGCAAAAAGTACGAATACGAGAAGGAAGGCTTGATGGATGAAATACCTAATGCAAGGATCGATGACTCAGTGTTTATAATCGCGAAGAAGAACACTGAACGTGTGGTCGACTACTTTCAGGACTGGGGCAACAAGGTGTCCCACCACGTCTTCACAGTACTAGTAGAAGACGAGGAAATCATTCAGAAGATCAAAGGTGATACTCATGACAGACAACGAAGATGATAACGTAAAACTACGTGTAGGAGAAGTGCCGCCAAACGCCCAACAAGACATAGGAAGAGGGATCGTCAGAATCGACTCCAAAGTGATGGACGAACTCGGCGTAACCGAAGGCGACGCAGTAAGCATAAAAGATGATAGAGAAACAGTAGGAAGAGTTGCAAGAAGTTATCCTGCCGACAAAGGTCTTGGAATAGCAAGAATGGACGGCTACATGCGTAAAAACGCAGGCACCTCACTAGGACAGAAAGTAGATGTATCAAAGGCCGAACTAGAAGAAGCCGACAAAATAACACTGGCTCCAGCAGAAGAAGGAGTAATGATCCAGGTTAACAACCCAGATATTTTCAAGAAAGCCCTGTTAGGACGCGCCGTCATGAAGGGCGACATAGTAGTTCCTGGAGAACCAAGCGATAGAAGAAAATCGCTTTTCGACGAGTTCTCTCACGCATTCGACATGGATACCGACCATTTCAAGTTCTCGTTTGGTCAAGATACAAAGCTTGCAGTCGTCTCTACTAAACCTAAAGGCGCTGTCAAGATAACAGAAAAAACGGAGATCGAAGTGAAACAGCAAGCAGTAGAATCAACCGAACAACAGGAAGTAAGAGTTCCCGAAGTCACTTACGAAGACATCGGAGGACTCGAAGAAGAAATACAGCAAGTAAGAGAAATGATAGAGCTACCTCTGAAACATCCTGAAGTCTTCCAGCAATTAGGGATAGATGCGCCTTCAGGCGTGCTGCTTCACGGACCTCCAGGAACAGGAAAAACGTTACTGGCTAAGGCTGTAGCCAACGAAGCCGACGCAACTTTCATGTCGATCAACGGTCCAGAAATCATGTCAAAATACTACGGAGAATCAGAAAAACAGCTAAGGGAGAAGTTCGAGGAAGCCCAGGACAACGCACCTGCAATTATCTTCATCGACGAAATCGATGCCATCGCATCCAAAAGAAGCGAAGTCGGTGGCGAAGTCGAAAGAAGAGTTGTTGCACAGCTACTCTCCTTGATGGACGGACTTGAAGAACGTGAGAACGTTATCGTGATCGCTGCAACAAACCGTGTAGATGCTGTAGACGAAGCTCTTAGAAGAGGCGGAAGATTCGACAGAGAGATCGAAATAGGAGTTCCTAACAGAGAGGGCAGGAAGGAGATCATGCAGATCCATACCCGAAACATGCCTTTAACCGACAATGTTGACTTGGGCGAGCTCGCAGAAAACACGCATGGCTACGTGGGAGCAGACCTAGAGGCAGTAGCAAAAGAGGCAGCTATGTCAGTTCTCAGAGACGTGTTGCCGGAAATAGACCTGGATGAAGAGATTCCTAGCGAGGTGATGGAACAACTCGTTGTAGATCGAGATTCCATGCTTGAAGGTATCAGAAAGGTTCAGCCTTCCGCGATGAGAGAAGTAATGGTTGAAATACCTTCTGTCACTTGGGAAGATGTAGGGGGTCTGGAGAGTACGAAAGAGAATTTGCGAGAGATGGTCGAATGGCCTCAGAAATACCCTGAACGCTTTGAGAAGATGGGTATTGAGGTTCCGAAAGGCATCCTACTATACGGACTCCCAGGAACAGGAAAAACACTGTTAGCGAAAGCCGTAGCGAACGAAGCCAACGCCAACTTCATCTCAATCAAAGGACCTGAAATTTTCTCAAAGTATGTTGGTGAATCTGAGGAAGCCGTAAGAGAAGTCTTCCAGAAAGCTCGCCAAGTCGCACCATGTATCCTGTTCATCGATGAGATCGACTCCATTGCAACCAAGAGAGGATCGAGAAGTGATTCAGGTGTAGGCGACCGTGTTGTCAACCAGTTACTAACAGAATTGGACGGTATTGAAAACCTTGAAGGCGTGACAGTGATCGCTGCAACGAACAGACCTGACCTGATCGATCCCGCAATCCTGAGACCCGGGAGAATTGATAGAGACATAGAGGTAGAGGTACCGGATCTAGAGGCTAGAAAGAGGATTCTCGAAGTCCACACGAGCAAAATGCCTCTAAACTCGGATGTAGATCTTGATGACCTTGCAGATAGGCTTGAAGGTTATGTAGGAAGCGATATCGAGTCACTGACTAGAGAGGCCGGTATGAAAGCTCTCAGAGAAGACACCGAATCTGAAGAAGTCAAGATGGAGCACTTCGAGCAGGCGATGGAAGAGACAAGTCCGACAGCGACCGAGGAAAACATGGAGCATTACAAGGCGATGATGCAAAAGATGGATCAAGTCGAGGAACCTGATGAAGGACCTGACTACTACGCCTAAAACCACTCTCCTAATTTTTCCTCTTAATCCTCCAATTAACCAAGTGGTATAATAAACGGTTCAGCAAAAATGTTTGAATATGACCGACGATTTTGAGTGCGATAAATGCGGAGATTCTTTCGACTCGGAAAGAGGGTTGAAAGTCCACACCGCACAGATGCATAATGGAGAAGACTCAAAAGAACAACCCAAAACCAATACTGAAGAACCTGAGGCATCTACAAACTCGAAAATTTCTGTTTCGAAGAAGAACTTTGTCTCAGGAGTTTTCATCCTAGGTCTGGCGCTAGGATTTATTGGAGGTATCTATGCACCTGTCCCGGGAGACACCTCCGAGGCGTTGGAAACAACCGGAAGCACAGCACCCGAGATAGATTCTGAAGGATCGCAGAACGCTGACACCAACACAGGTTCTGAAGTTGTAACCCTTCAGGAAACGAAGTATCCTTACGGCAACTTGAATCACGGGGTAGGTTCAGGCACAATAACCAAGGGCAACAAGACTTTTGATGTTGAGGGAGAGCCTTACATCGGCAGTGAAGACTCTGAAGTTACGATGGTTGCGTTTGAAGACTTTGAATGTCCGTTCTGCAACCGCTTCAACAACAACGCGTTTCCTTCGATTGTTGAGAACCATGTGAGGGCTGGCGAAGCACGTTACTACTGGAAGAACTTCCCTCTGCAGCGCCTACACCCTTGGGCTGAAGCATCAGGAGTTGCAGCCGAATGTGCTCTAAATCAGGACAGTGAGGCGTTCTGGATCTTCAAGAACGGATTCTTCAACAACCAAGACGCTTTGAACAACGTCTATAAATCCGATCAAGCAAAGTTCGATCAGTCAATGAAGAAATGGGCTTCACAGATTGGTTTAGACACAGAGAAGTTCAACTCGTGCTACGACAATCAGGAAGAGCTTGAAGAGGTTCAAGAAGACCAGCAGCAAGGTTCAGAGCTTGGAGTTAGCGGCACACCTACGGTGTTTGTCAACGACCAGAAGTTGGTAGGCGCTCAGCCTTATTCCAAGTTTGAGTCCGCAATCAACTCAAAATTGGGACAGTGAACACGAAGGAAAAAACCAGAAGACTTAGAGAAGCTTTCAGGGCAAGCGTGAAGACGAAAAAGAGATTGCTTGCCACCTCAGTATCTATTTTTTCTGTTTTCTCTCTTATGGTCTTAAGTGCAAGACCTATCTATACCTACCAGATGCTAGATTCTAGCCTTCTAAGCCTTCCTGTAGCGATAAAGGACCTCTACCTTTACAACAACCCTGGAAAAATCAGTATGGCTCTTACTGCAATCTACTCATTTTTAGGAGGAATAGCGCTAGTAATATCTTACGTACAGTTGAGAACTCAGGGATTGAACTTGAAAGGTGTCACCAGCATAGCTCCTGGTTTCTTGGTAAGTGGCTGTGCCGGGTGCGGAGTAGGAATAATAGGTTTACTGGGTTTTACAGGTGCTTTAGCTGCCTTGCCTTTCGGAGGAAACCTAGTTATGTTGGGAGGAATTCTGCTGCTTATCTTCTATCTAAACAGAACTGGTAACCCGGAGACGTGCAAGATATAGTTAACGACGGGTTGTAACGATGTTTTCACCGCCATCCATTCCTACTAAAACAGTATGTTCTGCCTGGGCAACCAGTGAACCTTCTCGATCCTTCAATACATCGTAAGACTTCACAACCCCTTTCTGGACAAGCTTGTTCAAAGCCATTTTGTAACGACCGCCATAATTGTTCAGCCAGCGAGAAGTAAACGGAAGACCGTTAAAATTCTTTATTTCTCCCATAAGCTTTCTTTCAGCTCTGCCTCTAACACTTCTGTTCGATTCAAGCATGTAGATATTGCCAGGTTTGCCGTTCATCATCTTACCAGAACCTGTCGAAATAAAGGGCTCTATAGCCACAGCGTCTCCTTTCTTGAATTCGTGTGTTGAAGCGTTATCGCAGTTAGGTACTGAAACTCCGGCGTGTTGTGTGTAACGGTCAAGATAATGTCCGGTCAAGTTTGTAACTATATTATATTCGCCAGGGACCTGTCTCTCTACATGTCTGCCGAACTCACCAATAGTCTTACCTGGTTCAACGAAATCCAGCGCTTCCTCAAGAACTTTCTCGACTGTTTCTATCATATCCTGATGTTTGCCTGATGGGTTTACTGTTAGAGCAGTATCGGCTATAAAGCCATCAGAATGAGCGCCTATATCCACCTTTAAAACATCATCAGCTTTTAGCTCTCTATCTCCGCCCGGCGGAGGAGTATAATGCGCCGCTTGTTCGTTAATCGAAAGATTAACAGGGAACGCAGGTTCTAAACCGTCATTTCTAATAGATTTTTCGACTTTCTCGGCAATATCCACAAGTTTGGTTCCTGGCTTTGCCTCCTCTCTAGCCAGTTTTCTGGCTTTCTGAACTGTTTCCCCTGCCTTAATGTAGTTGTCTTTTTCTGACTGCTCCATGTACCTACGGATCATGAAGAAAGTTAAAACTCCTTCGGAGAACAATCTTACCCCCGCTTTCTCTATATTCGATCACGTTTCCTGACAGAATAAATTCGAAGAGAACCTGTAAGAACAATCCGAATATATTTTCTACTTTAGAATAGAAGAATTGAAAGAACAAATGACGCGACTAAGCTGCTTCTCTAACTTTTTCAGCTATTTCTTCCGCCAGCTCCGAATCAAGTGTCTCAGGGACAATCCTGTCCTTTCTAGGTTCGACAAAGTTTCTGATAGCCTCTGAAGCCGCCAGCTTCATTTCTTCATCTATATCCGAAGCTTCTGCATCTAGAGCTCCTCTGAAAACACCCGGGAAAGCAAGAGAGTTATTCACCTGGTTATCGAAGTCAGATCTTCCTGTCGCCACGATCTCTGCTCCCGCCTCTTTAGCTTCACTTGGCATAATTTCAGGATCAGGGTTTGCACAGGCAAAAACTATAGAGTCTTTATTCATACTAGAGACCATTCCTTTCGACACCACTCCGCCAGTTGAAAGCCCTATAAGGACATCAGCGCCCTCTATCGCATCCTCTAATGTTCCGGATTCCTGTGATGCCTGGGTTCTCTCCGCAAGATCCTGTTTGTATTCGTTTCCCTCATCTGTTCTCAGGATCCCGGAGGAATCGACAGGAACAATATTTTCCGCTCCAGCATCGAGAAGAATATTTGATACAGCTATTCCTGATGCTCCAGCACCCAGCACAACTATTCTGGAATCGCTCAAATCCTTTTCGACAATTTCAAGTGCATTTCTCAAGGCGGCAAGCATCACTATGGCGGTACCATGCTGATCATCGTGGAAGACCGGGACATCCATCCTTCTCTTCAGCTCTTCCTCTATACGGAAACATTCCGGCGAGCTAATATCCTCAAGGTTTACACCTCCCAGCGTAGGTTCAGTTCTTTCAACCGTTTCAATAATTTCTTCAGAAGTCTCCGTATCAAGAACTAAAGGAAATGCATCTACGTTTCCAAACTTTTTGAACAGGTTGCATTTTCCTTCCATTACAGGCATCGATGCCTCTGGTCCGATATCTCCTAGACCTAGAACAGCTGAACCGTCCGAGACAACGGCCACGAGATTGCCTTTTGTAGTATATTCACGGGCTTTGTCCTTATCTTTCGCAATCTCCTTGCATGGTTCAGCAACGCCAGGAGTATAGACAAGGTTAAGATCTTCCTTTGATTCTACATCTACAGCAGATTCGATTGAAATTTTTCCAGGTTTTCTAGAATGAAGCTCCAGGGCATCCTCTCTGTTGGTCATAAACTTAGAGTGCGAGAATGGTTGTTAAATTAGTTCAAGTAACCTTTCACTCAATATCCAAAACTATGTCACTTATGTACAGTTTTCCTTTTCGCAAAATCGCAGGGTTAAGATCGATTTCCTTGATCTCTTCATGCTCCAAAGAAAGATCTCCAAGACGAACAATAGCTTCCTTCACAGGTTCAAGATCGTGTTTTTCTCCCCTAACACCTTCAAACAGTTCAGAACTTTCTAATTCTTCTATCATTCTTTCTGCTTCCTCCTCGGCAAAAGGCGGTATTCCGAAGGAGACATCGTTTAAAGCTTCTATGTAGATCCCACCCAGACCTACCATTATCATCGGTCCAAACTGCGGATCCCGTTTCATACCTAGAGCAACTTCCAAACCATCAAGCTCTTCCTGTACCTGTATGCCCCTAATCTCAGATCCTGAAGAATTAACGTGTACGTTGTTCATGATCTCTCTAAATCCATCTTTCACGTCTTGTTTTGATTCGACGCCTGTTACGACCCCCCCAACATCTGTCTTATGGTCTATGTCAGGAGAATCAACTTTGAGCACAACTGGAAAACCAACGCCTTGAGCAGCTTCAACGCCTTCAAAGGGAGTTTCAGCTACTTCAGTCAAAGCAATATCAAAGCCATGTGCTTCGAATAATTTTTCAGCGTCTTCGTAACTCGAATAATCCTTTAAAGCAGTTTCAGCCTTATCTAAGTCGTATTCTAAATCTAGACTAGTCTCTTCTTTCTCAAGAAATTCTTTGTATTTTTTCATGGCTTTCAGCGCCTTTACTGCGTCTTTAGGATCCTCGAATTCTGGAACCTGGTTTTCTTCAAGCATTCTTTTTCCTTTCATGACGTCCTGTTCGCCCATGAAACATGCGAAAACTGGTTTATCCGATTCCTGATCGGCTTTGATAACTGTTTTAGCAGTCTTCTTAATCTCAGTGTTGGCTTGAGGAGTAAGCAGAACCAATGCGGCATCGACTTCTTCATCTTTTAGAGCCGATTCAAGTGCTTTTCTGTAAAGCGTATGTCCTGCATCGCCTATTACATCTAGAGGGTTGTGAGCCTTCGCCTCTTCGGGCAGAAAATCTCTCATTTCCCTTTTAGTATCACCTGTAAACTCAGCTAATTCTAAACCATTTTCAGATATTTCATCTGTGGCTATTACCCCTGGTCCGCCCGCATTAGTTATAATAGCGACTTTCCCGCCTTCAGGTAGAGGCTGGTAGTTGAAGCTTCTCCCCAAGTCGAGTAATTCCCGGTTTGATTCCGCCTCAATAATACCTGCTTTCCGGAAAGCTGCTTTGTAGGCTTCATAGCTTCCGGCTATACTTCCTGTGTGTGAGGATGCGGCACCGCCACCTTGCTCCGTTCTACCGGATTTAACCACCACTATAGGTTTCTCTTCAGACGTTTTCTTTGCTTCTTCGATAAATTCCCTGCCGTTATCTATTCCTTCAGTGTAGGAAAGAATCGTTTCTGTATCGTCTTCCCGCCATTTTTGAAGCAGGTCGACCTCATTTATCATGGCTTTATTTCCTAGAGATACGAAGTGTCGGAAACCTATATGCTCGGCTTTAGCGTAATCAAGTATTGCCGTGCAGAAAGCTCCGCTCTGAGACATGAAGCTTATCGAACCACTTTCAGGCATCTTTGACGCAAAACTGGCGTTCATCGAGTTCTCTGTATTGATTAAACCCAGGACATTAGGTCCAAGAAGTGCTATACCGTTTTCCTCGGCTTTTTCCACTATCTGTTTTTCAAGATCTTCTTTCCCGGTTTCTGAGAACCCTGCGGAAATAACTATTACTGCTTCGACATCTTTCTCTGCGCAGTCGTCTATAACATTAGGAACAATCTTTCCAGGAACCACTACAACTGCTAGATCCATGCCTTGCGGTATTTCGTCTAAAGCCTCTTCTCCATCAACTTCTTCCGCGTTCGGGTTAACAGGTACTACCTTTCCTTCGAATCCGTGTAGAAGGTTTTCGAACACTTCGTGGCCCGTTTTTCCGTCGTCTCTTGACGCGCCGACTACCGCCACTTTTTCTGGTTTGAACAGTTTTTCCAGATTCACAAGTTTTAGTTGTCGAAAGCCGTTATTTAGGTTGTTGACTTCACCGAAAGGTCGCAAACAATTCTTTATATTCAGGGCGTGGCGAAACTCAAACATAATGTCCAGAAAACAGGTTTATTCAGGCGAAGTCGAGCGTATCGAGGTAATGAACGCGGATGAAACCTCCGATCTCGATGAAGAAGACCTAAAACAGCTCTACAAACAGATGGTTCTTGCCAGAAAGTTCGACGAGAAAGCGTTCTCACTCCAGAGAAGAGGAGAAATATCTACCTACGCACCACATAAAGGGCAGGAAGCTGCACAGATCGGCGCCATGTTTGCTTTAAACGAGGATGACTGGATGGTTCCTTCTTTCAGGGAAACAGCAGCTTTTATCGCAAGAGGCGCACCCCTGGACAAGATTTTTCAGCGCTGGATGGGAGATGCAAATGGACAGAAAGATCTCAGCGATATGAATACTTTGCCTGTCGCCATACCTGTCGGAACACAGAATCTTCATACTGCAGGAATCGGTATGGCAATGAAAAACAAAGGAGACGAAAACGCAGTACTGGGATTTACAGGCGACGGAAGCACCTCTCAAGGAGACTTCCATGAATCATTAAACTTCTCAGGAGTCTACTCAGGACACGCAGTATTCTTCGTACAAAATAACCAGTACGCAATTTCTCTTCCAAGAGAAAAACAGACAAGATCAGAAACAATAGCACAGAAAGCACTCGCCTATGGAATAGACGGAATACAAGTCGATGGAAACGATATTTTAGCTGTAATCGAAGCCACAAAAGAAGCATTGGAGAAAGCAAGAAACGGCGAACCTGTATTAGTTGAGGCAGAGACCTATAGACTTGAAGATCATACAACCAGCGATGACTCCACCCGTTACAGAGACGACGAAGAGGTAGAGGAATGGAAAGAGAAGGATCCTTTGAAGAGATTCCGTGAATATCTGAAAGAAAACGATATCTGGACTGAAGAACTCGAGAAATACGGAGAAGAAGCCGAAGAGAAAGTCAACGAAGCAGCGAACAAGGCGATTGAAGCCGAAGAACCCGAGTTCGACGAGCTGTTCGACTACGTCTACGACGAGATGCCTGAGACCTTAAAGAAAGAAAAACAGGCACTAAAGGAGGAGATTAATCAATGAACTTAGAAAAAATTAGAACCAAAGAGTTCCTAAAACCAAGCAAAATCGATTTTCTTATATCGGCAGTCGTGCTTATAATTCTAACAGCAAGCTACACGACCTTTGACCCCACTTATGAGATAGGTTCTAAAATTAATTTTCTTGGTCATGAGCTATTCGTAGGGATATGTCCTGTCGGAAATTCATGCTCCGGAGGTTACAGCCTACAATCTGTGCTAATACTTTCTACCAGCATAATTCTATCCTATCTAATCACCAAAACAGCATTAGCCGGATACAACAGAGGTAGAAAATAATGGGCGAAAAGATGAATATTGTCGAAGCTGTAAACGCAGCACTCGAAGACGAAATGGAAGAAGATGAAGACGTGATCGCTTATGGCGAAGACGTCGGGAAAGACGGCGGAGTCTTCAGAGCCACAAAAGGTTTACAGGAAGAGTTTGGAGAGGACAGATGTTTCTCTTCGCCTCTCGCAGAGTCAGGCATAGCCGGAACCGCGATAGGCATGAGTCTATACGGCTTCAGACCTGTCGTTGAGATGCAGTTCTCCGGTTTCTCCTACCTAGCATTCTACCAGATCAAAGAACACGCAGCAAGATTCAGGATAAGAAGTAGAGGCGATTATAACGTACCTCTTACGGTTAGGGCGCCTTACGGAGGTGGTATTAACGCATTAGAGCACCACCAGGAAAGCCCGGAAGCCTTCTTCGCACATTCACAAGGACTACATGTCGTAATTCCAAGCACGCCTCAGGACACATACTCCCTGCTAAGAAAATCCATTCAAATGGATGACCCGGTTGTTTTCTTAGAGCCTAAGAAGACTTACAGAGCGTTTAAAGAAGAAGTTGACAGGGAGAAAGAAGTTGAACTGGAAGAATCAAGAATTGTCCAAGAAGGAGACGATGTTACTTTGATCGCTTGGGGAGCCATGGTTCCTGTAGCAGAAGATGCAGCAGATGAAATTGATGCTTCTGTCGAGATCGTGGATCCGAGAACTATCTATCCTACGGACTTCGATACCATTATTGAGTCTGTTAAGAAGACAGGTCGGGCGATGGTTCTACATGAAGCGCCTAAATCAGCAGGTTTCGGCGCCGAGATAAGCTCACGAATACAGGAAAACGCTATATTGAATATGGAAGCTCCTGTAAAGCGTGTTACCGCGCCCGACGTACCTTACCCTCTCTACACCTTAGAAGATTTCTACATGCCTAACAAAAAGCGAGCAGTAACCGGTTTAAAAGAAGTTCTGGAGTTCTAAATGAGCCTCGAGTTTGAATTTCCGGATACAGGAGAAGGCGTGACAGAAGGAAAGTTCCTGGAATGGTTGGTCGATGAAGAAGAAACTGTAGAGGAAGATCAAACTGTTGCAGAGGTTGAAACTGATAAAGCTGTTGTAGACGTTCCTGCGCCCGTAGATGGAGAAGTAGAAGAGTTAAAGGTGAGTCCTGGCGATAAAGTGGGAGTCGGCGAAGTCATAATGATAATCGAACCCGCAGATTACGAAGAAACCGAAGAGAAAGAAGATGGCGAGGAAGAAGAAAGCACTGAAGAAGTTCAGGAAGTCAGCCATACCAGCTCAGATTCTGGCATAATGGCGCTTCCGAAGGTCAGAAAGCTGGCTGAAGAGAAAGGAGTCGATCTAGATTCTATTAAAAAAGGGGAGAGAATTACAGAGGAAGATGTTCTGGAAGCCGCTCAAGATTCGACAAGTAAGGAAACGCAAAGCGACAAATCCGAGACCGGATCAGATTCGTCTCCTGCTGGTGTGCAGGCAACTCCTTCCGTGAGAAAACTGGCAAGAGAAAAAGAAATCGATATAGACAAAGTTGAAGGATCTGGTAGAGGTGGAAAGGTTACAAGAGAAGACCTACTCAATCATGAAGAAAGCTCAGATAGTAAAAAGAAGAAAAGAAAGGTCGAAGAAGGAGAGGGCGACGTTAGGGAAGAGCTTTCAGGAACCCGAAAGATGATTGCTGAAAGGATGGAGGAGTCGAAGTTCTCCGCACCTCACGTGACGCACGTCGATACTGCCGATGTTACAGACTTAGTTAATTTGAGGGAGCGGGTTCGGGAAGATGTAGATGTTCACCTGACCTACATGCCCTTTATTCTGAAAGCCGCACAGAAAGCTCTCGAAGAGTACCCTGAGTTAAATGCGGAGCTTGATGAGGAGGAAGATGAGCTAGTTTTAAAGAAGAACTTCGATTTCAACATGGCAGTCGATACGGAACGAGGATTAATGATTCCGTTACTGGAAGATGTTGACGAGAAAAGCGTACTCGAGCTTGCAGAGTCCGTAGGAGATATGGCGGCAGAGGCAAAGAAAGGAGATCTTTCGCCTGAAGAAATGGAGAACGGGACTTTCTCCGTAACCAATTTAGGGGTTATCGGCGGGGAAGAGTTCACTCCTATAATTAATTATCCGCAGACCGCTATACTCGGCGTTGGGAAGATACAGGAAACTGCCGAGGTAGTTGATGGAGAAGTAGTTCCAAGAAGCACTGTAAAGCTCTCAGTTAGTTACGATCACCGGGTTGTCGATGGCGCGACAGCTGCACGTTTCACAAACAAGGTAATCGAAAAACTAGAGAATCCGGAAAAAATGCTACTGGAGGAGTAAAAAATGGTTGTAGGAGACATAGAACAAGGCTGCGATCTTCTCGTAATAGGCGCGGGACCTGGAGGATATACAGCAGCTATAAGAGCAGCTCAAGAAGGGCAAGAAGTCGTTGTAGTCGATAAAGAAGAGTTAGGCGGCATCTGTCTTAACCACGGATGTATTCCGGCAAAAGCACTTATCCATTCCGCAGGATTCCAGTCAAGCATCAAGCACTGGAACAGCATTGGAATTCATACGAACGATCTTGAAGTCGACTTCGAAGAGATACAGGAGTGGAAAAACACCGTTGTTGAAAGACTTGATTCCGGTATTGAACAGCTCTTCAATAAACACGGAATCGAGTTCAAGAAAGGCGAAGCATTCTTCCAAGACTCAAACACTGTAAGAATTGAAATGGAACATAATGCAGAGACCATAAAGTTCGATAAAGCTGTAATCGCAACAGGCTCTCAACCTATCGAACTTCCTGGCTTCGAGTTCGAAAAAGACCGAGTTATCTCCTCAAGAGAGCTACTGGAGCTCGAAGAAGTGCCTGATGAGATAGTTGTTATAGGTGGCGGTTATATCGGTATGGAGGCAGTCACAAAATTCTGCAAGTTCGGCGCAACAGTAAAAGTAGTCGAGGCAAGAGAAAAAGTTCTGCCGGTCTTCGACAGAGAGCTCGTAGACGAAATACAGGAAGTCTCCGGGTGTTACAACGATGAAATCTATACTAACGCAAAGGCAAAAGAGCTGAAGTATGAGGACGGCAAACCTGTTGTAGTAGCCGATCAAGACGGAGAAGATTTGGAAGTTTCAGGCAATTATGTTCTTGTTGCTGTCGGCAGAACTCCCGAACCGGGACTAAACTCCCTGAACCTAGAGAACACAGAAATCGAAATTAATGATAACGGCTTTGTTGAAGTCGACAAACAGATGAGAACCTCAGACCAAGATATATTCGCTGTCGGCGATATTGCCGGTCAACCGCTTTTAGCGCATAAAGCGTACAGAGAGGGCAAAGTTGCAGGAGATGCGGCATCTGGAAAGCCAGCGGCATTTGACAATAACTACATACCGAAAGTGGTCTACACCGATCCAGAACTGGCATCAGCCGGTCTAAATCCTGAAGAAGCAAGGGAAAAACATGGAAAAATTAAGGTCGGTCGATTTGACTTCTCCAACTCAGGAAGATCTCTAACCACACACCAGGAAGACGGTTTTTGCCGGGTTGTGGCATCCGAGGAAGGAAAGATTCTAGGCGCCCAGATAGTAGGTCCTCGTGCCTCAGATATGATTGCAGAGGCAACCTTAGCGCTTGAAATGGGTGCATACGTCGATGACGTTGCGAACACGATCCATGCACACCCAACTTTCCCAGAAGTTTTCCAAGAGGCGTGTGAAGACGTAGATAATAGAAGTGTACACACCTAACCATTTTTAATCAATCTTACACACCAAAGATTAAGGTATGGACTGGCACACGAAACCTGTCAAAGACGTATTCTCGAAGCTGGAGACCTCAGAAGACGTTCTGGATCAGAGGAAGCAGATTGAAGACATGAGGAAAACGGAGAGAATGTAATCAGAAGCGAACAGGATATTCTCCACTGAAAATACTTTTAAGCCAGTTTCAAGATGCCCTAATCTATATACTTATACTTGCAGCCCTCCTGTCTCTGGCAGTTGGCTTTCTTCCCGGTCACGAACCAGAATATGTTGACGCTGCGTTAATACTACTTATACTTGCTGCAAACGGAACATTCGGATAAAGGTGAAAAAATGAAGATAATTAACAAGGATGGCGAAAAAGAAGAGTTCTAGGACGACAAACTGTTCAACTCCGTCTATTATCCAGGACTTGAAGCAGAGCTAAGCGACGAAGAAGTAACTGATATAGCTGAAAAAGTTGTCTGGGAGGTCAAAGCTTGGATGTCTGAGCACGAGGACAAGATATTTTCGTCAAGCGAGATTGAAGAACGAACAAGAAAAATCCTGGACAGGGAAAACGAGGATGTCGAACTTCTCTACCGGACTCACCTAGACGTTAACTAACCTATTTAAGCCCCGAGCACTCGACGTAAACATATGACCGAGTGCGAATTCTGCGGAGAAGACTTCGATTCAGAACTCAAGCTTCAAGCCCACTGGCGTGAGCACGAAGATGAGCTAAACTCCCACCAAGAAGAGAAAGTAAAGAAAGCGGAAAGAAAACTTGAGGAGAAAAAACAGCAAAAGAATGCCGAGAGAAAAAGAATGCTTGGATACTTCACCGCAGGAGGAGCCGCACTTGCACTTGTAATCGCTGTAGGACTTCAGTTGATGAGCAGTCCTGCAGGTAAACAGGCTGACGGTTTGAACCTTGAAGGAGAGCCTATGATGGGCAGCCCTGATGCTAACGTTACTGTCGTGGAGTTCGGCGACTTTCAGTGCCCTGCATGCAGAAGCTTCGAGGCACAGAGCTTCTCAAGAATAAAACAGGAATATATTGATACCGGCAAGGTCAAGTTCTACTGGAAGGACTACCCTCTTACACAGATCCATCCCTGGGCTCAATCCGGAGCAGAAGCCATGGAATGCGTCAACAGACAGAACCAAACAGCCTTCTGGGACGTAAAAGACACATTATTCAGAAACCAGGGCACACTTAGCCAGAGTAACGCACATTCACAGATAACCGACTGGGCCGTAGAGGAAGGGGTAAATCGTTCGGATATGAACGCTTGTTTGAATAACGGAGAAGCCTTGAGCGAGGTAAACCAGGACATCAGCGATGGACAGAGCAATAGCGTTACTTCGACACCTACAGTGTTCGTGAACGGCAAATCCGTCAGAAACAGCTACTCAAGCATTAAAGCAGCAATCGAACAACAGCTAAGATGAAAAACGAAGACATCCTAGAACAGTACGAAGAGAAGAAGCAAGAGATAGATTCACGCCTAAATGAGTTTGAGTCACTCCGGAAAGCTGAGGACAGAAGGGTGTTCAAGGAATTAGTCTTCGTAATCCTCACTTCTCAAACCTCTGCAGAAAAAGCCTGGAAATCTACGGAGAAACTTGATGATCTCCAGCTTCTTGAAAGAGGCGATAAATCCGAGATTGCTGAAGTTCTATCCCGTTACGAGGTACAGTACGAGAAGAACAAAGCCTCGTATGTCGTGGAAAATCGTGAGATGCTTTCACAGCCCACGCTTCAGGATCCTACTAAGAGCCTCAAACTGAGAAACAAGATTGATGAAGACGATTTAGATAAAACGAGGAAGTGGTTTGCAGAAAATATTAAGGGTATGAGTTGGAAAGGCGCCTCACATTTTCTCAGAAACATCGGTTACGGAGATGACTTTGCAATAATATCAGCTTACATTTCGAAAAGTCTATACTCTCTGGGTAGAAAAGAAGATGCTGAACCTCCAAAAGACCGTGAAGAGTACATGGAGGACGAGGAACTGATGCATGATATTGCGGAGGAGACTGGTATAGATATTCAGGCGCTTGATCTTGTTCTATGGTCGATGGAAAACGGCGAGGTCTTCAAGTAGAGCAAAGTTTGTATCCATCATCGCCATAATAACAAACAGCTCCAGTAAACGATGCTGCTTCTGCCGCATCCTTCAAAATATCCGGATCTGTTTCCAGACAGGAATTAATCTCTCCAAAAGTGAGTGATTTCTTATTCTCCACAAGCTCTAAAACCGAGACAAGCGCCTCCCTGTGCTCTTCAGGCACATTTTCGTAAATACCTTCATGAAAATAGGACTTATCCGGAATCTCTTCCATATCTCTCAAGTCCCTCCATACGAAGTTGTAAGCATCTGGCACATGGGGATTTTCACCGTCAAGCGGAAGACTCACATAAAAGCGTTATACGCCGACGAATAAAAAGAAAATGAATACAATACTGCGATTAAACGATTCTGTAGAGCTCCTCTCCACTCTCGTAATCCACAGTTATAGCAAGATCTATATTACCTACTTCACTTCTTTCCTCAATACTTTCAATTGCATTATCGACATAGCTCTGAACTTCATCGGCTCCAAAATCCGCCGGTCTTACAAGACCGTTCTCACCGTATTCAAGCTCTATCCGTATATCTTCAGATTTTAAAGGGATCTCTCTTCTTTTCAAAAGATTTTCAATCTCAGAGACATAATCAAAGTCTCTATCAAGCGTTTCAACGTGCTCCATCTCCGCTGCTGACATACCAAGTTTAGCTAAGTTGAAAAAGAATTAAAAGTCGGCAGGGAATACTGTCCAGCGAACCACAACGTAGACAACAAACATCAGTATGAGCAATGCTGAACCCCATAAAGTAAGCGTTCTGTCCTCCATGGCTTCAAACCTTTCAGCCAAGCCTGTCATGCCCGCTGCCTTGGCGGGTCTAGATAGCACATTACCAATCCTGTTCTTGTTCAGTAAGTATACAAGCAGGACTGCAGCAGTAATAGTTTCCATAGGGAGATCCCACAATACCAGAGGTCTAGGAACCGCATACGTCGAAATATAGGCTCCGGCTCCAATAGCCAATAATGGGTTGAGTATATTCGAGCCGATAAGTGTTCCGAGCGAAATACCTTCAGCTCCCTGTCTAAGCCCCTGTATGGCAGTAGTCATCTCAGGTAAGGCCGATACCACTCCTCCGATTATAACTCCTATCATAGATCCGCTTAGCCCTGTTGCAGCTATACCTATCTCTACCACTCGGAGGAAGATATCTGCTGAACCAATAACAACC
This sequence comes from Candidatus Nanohaloarchaea archaeon, assembly GCA_014297435.1. Taxonomy (GTDB): domain Archaea; phylum Nanohalarchaeota; class Nanosalinia; order Nanosalinales; family Nanosalinaceae; genus PL-Br10-U2g16. The sequence goes on from JACOQA010000002.1 coordinate 105,417, forward strand.
CCCATCAAAAGGAAGCCTATGATCAAGTCGAGGTATGGCTTCTGGCTAGGTTCTCCATCGCCCTGTCTCTCAAGTTTCTCCGTTCTTTTGGTGTATTGATAGTACATATAGCCTGCGAAAAAGCTCAGGAGTATTCCTCCATCTATACGCGAAAGTGTGCCATCCCACGCCAGTATAAGTGTTAGAAGTGTGGTTCCCATCATCGGGGCGTAATCTCTTAGCAGGAACTTTTTCGAGAATCTGAATTCCTTGTTGCCTTTCATCCATGCCGCTGTCAGTATAACTAGACCTAAAACAAGCGTCTGCTGTATAACATCCGAACCAATATTGTTTCCAAGTACATAAGATGATATGTCGCAGTAAGTGTTGGCTGCAGAAGTACAGTTAATCGAGGTGATTCCTGATTCAAGCCAACCAAACTCTGTTACAATCCTGAGAGAGCCTACCACATGCTGTACAAGCTCAGGTAGACTGGTTCCAAGAGAAACGATTGAAACTGCAATCACTGACTCCGAAACCCCAAAAGCTTTCGCAACACCCTGCATTTTTTCAACTACTTTATCGGCGCCGAATACTAGAAATATGATCGATAGGAATCCGATCACGGCGTTTGCTGCGAATCCGGTAAAACCTAAAACCATGTAGTAGAGTGTAACCTGATGGTTTAAATCCTTCAGCCGAACCTGCCGAGACCGCTCTGCTTCCCATCACCCTTCAACTGATCTTCCGTATAGCCAAATACCTTCAGAACCCTCATAGCCACAGGTATGAGCTGGTTATCAACATAGTATCCTGAATCATAGCTATCCGCATACTTTGGTAGTTCGGCTCTAGAGGAGATGTTTCCTCCTCCACGCGTTATAACATAACTTATTGTCTCTCCCGGAGATATCTCCTCGCCGCGCTTCATGGCTTTTTTCGCAGCTTCAACATGAGGAGCTGTTGAATCGTAGTTCTCAGGCTTTTTAGTTAAATTTGTGTAGATCCTGAGCTCTTCAACATCTATCTCGCCGCCCTGAAGCTTCTTAACCGTCTTTTTCACAATTTCAGCGGCTTCATCAACTTTGTTTTCAAGCACCATCCGCAGTACTTCTTTCTGCGTTTTCTTAGCTATAGGGCTCCAATCCCTCCTGACCTGTTCAAAACCAGTAATCTTCATCTGACCTTTTTCTGACAAGAGAGCGTACTTCTTCTTTGCTCCTTCACCCGAATCAGTAGATGTGAAAAATCCTCTTTCGAAGAAACCCTCAAACTCGAGCTGCATAAACTTCGGAAGGCTTTTATTTACGTCATCAAGAAAACTATCCATCCTCTGTTTAATTTCCCTCCCTCTAAGGAATACAGAATCAGTATCGCCATATACAACTTCGAAGCCTTCCTCCTCCGCTAATTCAATAGTTTCCTGAATATGTTTTCTGCCTAAATACGTTGTTGCTTCCGCAGCCTCCCTGGAATACCATCTTGCTCCGTTATATCCAAGATAGCCGTAGAAGGAGTTTGCAAGTATTTTTTCTGCTTGTTGGCGGTTATCTAATTCCTGGAGCTTTCTTTCATCCTCTGTTTCCTTTATTTGTTCTTTAATTTTTGATCTGTCCTTGACAAGCCCCTCTACCAGCTCGGGGAAGAAACCTTGTTCATCCTGACAGAATTCATATTCGAACTCATCAAGCTCGAGCACATCTTCACACTCTTCAACGTTTAAAGTGTCCGGAGAAATATTGTGCGCTACCATCACTGTAGGGTACAGCGATTTAAAGTCAAAGAGTGCTATATCCTCGTAAAGACCTGCGTCAGGAGTGTAGACGAATCCGCCGGAGTAAGCACCTTGCCTTCTTCTTTTCGACCGGGCTTCCTGTGAAGGACGGTTCTTCGCAAGCATATCTCTTTCATGGGCTTCTCTCAGAAGATAATTCTCGGTGAGCTGCCCATAAGTCAGTCTGCATGCATCGAACGGGATCAAACCTACAATTCTTGAAAGCTCGAGTATCTGAGGTACAAGCTCCTCTGCCAGCCTGAGAGCTAATTCAGAATCTTTTAGGGCGTAATCCGCGAACTCCTCCAGATCCTTTTTTTCTTTCCAAGACAGTTTCATCTCATCCCATGTCAGATCTTCTTTGTTCTCCCCGAGCAGTTCCTCAGCTACAGAGTCCAGATCCAAGGTTTCCGATTCAAGACCTTGGGACATTATATGTTCGACAAACGGGTAGAGATCGAGGTGCATTCGTCCTTTTAACCTTGCGCCTTTAAAGCGACCTCTCCTGTTGAACTTCATGCGTTCACCGTCTCTTCCAAGTGAAAGCTCGACATTATGCTTGTTTGAACGTTCACGCATGACGTCAAAGTCGAATTCGTCAGTATTGTAGCCTGTTAGAACATCAATATCTTTTTGCCTTATAATTTCTACAAAACGTTCGATCAATTCTTTTTCATCTTCGACAACCTCTACAAATTCCCGGTCAATTTCCTCAGTTGTCAGAAGTTTGCTGAAGCCCTCTCCGTAGATTGAAGCCATTATTATCTCGTCTTCGTAGACTTCGAGATCGAAGGCTACTGTTTTCCAGTTGAAACCGTCGGGTTCCCCGGTTTCGGATGGAGAATCTTTCTCAATTTGTTTTTCCGGCGTTTCAACGATTTTATCGAGTTCAAGAACTTTTTCAAATTCTTCACTCTCTATCCCATCTCCTTCAACTTTTACGACTTTGCCCGGTCTGATACCTTTGTCAATAAGGTAGCGCCTGTAGAAAGGTATATCGAACTCTCGGCATTCCTTTACCTGCTCCATATCCCACAGCTTGTTCTTCAGCTTCGGTATGTTCGCAGGAATAGTTGAGTAAACTTTCAGAACCTGCTTTTCCTCGTTAAGATCAAGCATCTTCTTTCTTTCAACATTCTCCGTTTTTAGTGGGTCTCCCTCTTCCTCAAAATCTTTCTCGACTATCTCTTCTTTTAGTTCTTCGAGATCTACATCTGCTTCCGGCACAGCATAAAGATAAGGAAGAAAATCACGATCGTGGATCAAAACGTTTTCTCCTTCTGGCGTTTTACCGAAGCACCTTATAGTGACCTCTCGGTCCTCGACTATGTAGTCGACATCTGCTATCCGGATTTCGATTTCCATGCCTTACTAAGGAAGACGGAAAGTTAAGAAACAGGTTGGAAAGAATTTTTCCATTTTTATTCAGGCTGAAAAGCTCTAGAATCTGTCAAGAATCTGCCCTGAAACATCAGCACAATTAGCGAGTAATGTGGAAAATTCAGGTTTCAAAGATAATAAGTCTCTCTTTACCAAGGACTAGAATATATGAGTTCAGAACGTGTTGAGGAATTCTATGAACAAAATCCCTTTCCGTACTTCGATCCTGAAGATATCGACTCTAGGGATGATTTGTACAGAATGATAGGAGAGTTTGAGAAAGCTCTGGACAGAGCGATACCGCAAGATAGTAAAATTCTTGTTGCGGGCTGTGGAACCGGCATTCTGGCAAACTTTCTGGCTATCAGCGGCAGGGACGTGTTTGCTATAGACCTCAGCCAAGAATCAATTGACACTGCTCGATCAGTGAAGAAAAATCTGGAGATTGAAGAAGTAGAGTTTAAACAGAAAAACATAACTGATCTTGATACTTCCCAGAGTTATGATTTAGTAATATCTCTTGGCGTATTGCATCACCTTTCAAAGCCACAAGAAGGCTTCAGAGTTATATCAGAATGTCTAAAAGACGGATACATTGTCCTAGGTCTATACAACAAATATGGAAGGATCAGAACCAAGGCAAGAAAAGTATTATTCAGACTCACAGGAAACCGTTTCAAAAGGATGGACCCCTATCTCAGAAAACAGAGTCTGGATGCTAAGCGGTCTGAAATTTTCTTTAACGACCAGTATAGACACCCCAATGAATTTTCTTTCTCGATAGGAGATATCATATCCTGGTTTGAAGAACAACAAATAGACTTCAGGAGATGCATACCCTCTCAGAAACGCTTTAAAGGTCAGAAACAGGATTTAAACCTGTTTAAAACAACTAGAAAACCATCTTTACTCGCAAAGATAAAATTACAGACAAGATGGTTTTTAAATGAAGCTGAAGGCAACGGATACTTCATCATGATCGGGCAAAAAGAGTAGAAATTGTTGAAGAGGTGAAAGGAAAAATCATACCCCCAGCAAATTAAATCCTCTCAATCTAATCAATTAGTCATGAAACTTCTGTTAGTTACTGATATACACGGCGAAGTCAACAAGCTTGAGAGAATAGTTGAAAAAGAACAGTTCGACGCTATTCTATGCGGCGGGGACCTTGCTGAAGCCCCTATGGGCGAAGAAGGAGAAAAAGTTAGAGACTCTAACTTAGAGAAATACTCTTCGAAGCTAAATCAGGTACTAGATGTATTCGAGAAGAAAGGAGTGATGGCGAAATCAGTTCCAGGAAACATGGACCCCGAGGAGGAATGTGTGAGGCAACTGATCGAAAGAAGGATGAATATCCACAAGAAGATTGCTGCTTTCGAGGAGTTCGAGGTTGTAGGTTTCGGAGGCGGTCAAACACCTTTCGACACACCTTTCGAACCTTCAGGCGAGGAGATAAAGACAGCTATCGAGACCTTGCATGGTCGCATGAAGTCGGATAGGAAAGCAGCAGTTATACACATGCCTCCTGCCCGGACAAATCTTGATCAGGTTGACGGCGACCATGTAGGAAGCGAAGAGGTCAGAGAGCTGATCGAGGAGAAGGACTTCGAACTAGTTTTAACCGGTCATATACACGAGTCTTGGGGCGAACACGAGCTTTCAGGGACTCACGTCGTAAACCCCGGTCCTGTTATGGAAGGTCGGTATGGTATCGCGGAGTTCGGAGAAGAACTTGAAGTCGAGCTTAAACAGCTCTAAACTTATTTTTCTTGCTTACTCCGGTTCTGGTGTCAGACCCGGATTCTCGAATACCATAAAGTACTGTGGAGAAGCCCACAGGTTTTTGATGTTTCGAGACCGGGCTGAATTTAGAAAGCCCCGTGTAGAAATCGGAGATTAGGGCTAGCAACTTCCTAAACCACGATTATATTTATAAGGCGTCGTAGAGTATTTTTCTAATACAAAGGTTTACGTACTAGATACGGAGGTGAAAAACACATGGCAGAACTACCACTTGCACCTGTTAAGAGAATCATCAAACAGGCAGGAGCTCACAGAGTCTCAGAAGACGCAGTAGAAGAACTAAGAGATGAACTAGAAGACTACGCAGAAGACAGAGCTCGTGATGCGAAGGAATTCGCAGGACACGCTGGCCGAAAGACGGTGCAGGCTGACGACATCAAAGCGTCGCAGTAAATCAACTTTTAACTCTACTTTTTCTTTCTTTATTCTATGAGGCTGGAGAACAGCTTTATCCAGATACCGAGGATAGGCGAGAAAACAGAACAGAAACTTTGGAAGAAAGGAATAACCCACTGGGATCACGTAGAAGATACTTCAAACATTTCTGATGCGAAAAAAGACCGTATAACCTCTTTCGTACAGAAAGCAAGGCAGAACCTAGAGGTAAACAACAGCTACTTTTTCGGAGAAAAGATGCCCAGTAAAGAATCTTGGAGGATTTACAGGAACTTTCAGGAAAACGCCTGTTTCTTTGACATAGAAACCACGGGACTAGATAAGCAGAAGAACAAAGTTACCACCGTAGGAACTCACAGAGCTGGAGAGTCAAAAGTTCTTGTTAGGGGTCAGGACCTGACTCGTGAAAGACTGAAAGAGGAGATCCAGAAATCCTCAGTTCTGGTTTCTTTCAACGGGAAGATGTTCGATGTTCCGTTTCTGGAGCAAAGTTTTGACATGAATATAGATAAGCCTCATATAGATCTGCGCTACCCCTGCAAACGCCTGGGAATGTCAGGCGGATTGAAAAGCATAGAGAAACAGCTAGGCATAGACAGGGAGCTTGAAGATGTCGATGGTAGAGAGGCTGTAAGGCTGTGGAAGCGTTATGAGAAAGGTGATGAAGAGGCTTTGCAGAAGCTCGTGAAATATAACCGTTATGACGCAGTCAATCTCGAGCAATTGCTTGAAATGGTTCATGAGCGCCTAACGAAGGAGTTCTTCAGGCCGTACGTAAATTCGGCAGAAGACTTATAAAACTCGTATCACAACACTTTGATAGAAAAACTATGAATACGGCCCTGAATACCAACTGGACCATGCATGTGGGACCGGTTAGCTATAACTCTATCAGGGCCAAGGCCTTCTCTACTATTAAATATTTCCTGGCAGAGTAGAGCGGGATGACGCCTTGGCCTCGATGATGAGGTCAGTCACGCCGACCGCGAACACCAAAAAACTCTGAGGAAATGTCCTGTCACTTCCTACACCTGTGGACTTTCCTTGAAGGACGTGTTCTGCCTAGCAAGGGTGGAGCACGTCCCCGGAACATTTACAGCCCATCCGACAACACATGATCAACACACAAGGTGCCTACAATCGACGCAAACGCAAAGCACTTCGAAACCGAGCTTCAGGCAACACATGAGCACAACAGCCGCGCAGAAACAGAGCTCTCGCAGGAAGCAACGGTTTTGACAGCAACAGCACTTTAAGCAGGGAGCGCTCCCTAAGCCGGAGCCCATTGTTACCTATAATCGTATTTTTGCCTCTAAACTCCGGCTTACAGGGAAAAAGTTCCCTGTAAAACCTTCCTCTCTTCTCTTTTTACTCCATAGAAGCCGATTCAAACGCTGCCCAACCATTAGCCATCGAATCCAGTATCGAGGTAAAACTTCTAGCCGGCTTTACAACCTTTCTCCGACCTTTCTTACCTTCTCTCGGACCTCTATATTCAAGATATTCGTATTTGATAACGCCCAACCTCCTCAGCTTCGGCAGTATGTTGTTTTTCAGGTTGGACTTGCCTTTCTCGTGACCCCATTCATCGAACGCGTTAAGCTTCTCAGAGTTGATTTCGCCCTCATCCTTCAACTCTCTCAAAAATATCTTAGCATACTTGTTCCGTTTTGGGCTTTGCTCTTTAGGGAAGAACAGGTCTACAATCTTTTCCCAGTTCCATGCCCTTTCACTCTTCTTGAACTTCTGCTCGTCCTCCGGAATCGCCATACTATGCTTTGTGACAATTGTGGTAGAGGTCCTAGCCTCTTCATCGACAAACGGATGTTCATCGCCCATACAGAAGTTCTTAACAAAGATTGTATATCAAGTTTTCATAGAATATTTTTTCAATAACTGAGAAACAAAATGAGATTATGAAATTCAATCTCTCGAACCTAGGTTTTCTCGGAGTTCTGGGAGTCCTCGGAACCGTGACAAATCAACCTAGCCTATACTCACTGTTCGCACTCTTCGCATTATACGGTCTGGATAAGGAAATAGAGTTTTAGAACTCTAGCCTTCGATAACCTAGAATAAAACCTGCGGCTGAAAGTATTGACAGCAGCAATAATGCAGTCCAAACTGCTTCAATACCGGCTCCGTCCACCATCACCGCTCTCATCGCTTCTACACCGTGAGTCAACGGAATGAACTGTTGAACTAAAACCAGGATTTCAGGCAAGCTATTGGAGGTGTAGAAAACCGGCGCCAGAAAAGTCATTCCTAGGAGGAAAATAGTCAAGAATTTCTGAACATCGGCATGTTCCGTCACGAAGGATCCGATCAAAAGACCTATTCCGGCATGCGCTAGAACCGAGAGAACAAGTATAGGAAGAATCTCAATACCAAGATTCAGAGAAGTCGCTAAAGTCCCCACACCTATAACCATGAAGGAAAATACCACGGGAAGGCTCGCAATCAACACCTTTGCGGATACATATTCGGTCTTCGAAAGCCTCGAGCCTCTGTACATTCTGTAAAGACCTTTTTCCTTGTCCCCCGCAATAGAGTATGCAATTGCGCTAATCGCGGCATATGAAACTATAAACACGGAGTAGGACGCAACTATCTCAGCAGTCGTACCTTGATTCAATACGAACGCAGTCAAACCAAGAACGCCGAAAACCATCAAAACCCCGTATAACATGTTGACAGGGTTTCTGATAGTATCAAGTAGGTATGCTTTCAGCAGTTGTTTAACCTTTCTCATATCTTCTTCCTGTCACCTCGAAAAAGACATCTTCGAGACCTGGCTTCTCAACTGAAAGATTTCGAAGATCATCTAAAACACCGCGATCAACCAGCTCCTTCAAAACTTCGTGGGGTTTATCGGTTCTAAGCTCGAAAAAACCATCACTTGAAACCGCTCTTTCTTTAAAGCCTTCAGGAACATCTCCTTCCGCCTTCAGAATATAATCAGCATTGATATCAGAAATAAGATCTTTGGGTGAACCCGAGACGACTTCCTTGCCGCCTTCAATTATAATTACTCTGTCGCAGAGTTTCTCTGCCTCCTCCATCGAATGAGTCGAGACCATAACACCTGTCTGGGAAGTGAAGCTCTCTATCATCTCACAGATATCTTTACGAGCTCGAGGATCTAGTCCGGAGTTAGGTTCGTCAAGCAAGAGGTAATCCGGATCTTTGAGGACCCCTGAAGCAATATTAAGCTTCTTCTTATTACCTCCTGAAAGATCAGTCACGTATTTATCCATCTCTGACTCGAGGCCTACCTTCCGATATATCTCAGTGTCTTGGGACTCGTTTAGAACACCCATCATCTCAAGAAACTCCTTTACTTTTAGTTTCGAGCTGTATTCGGTCTCTTGAAAGACCACCGACACTTTGTCCCTTACAGGATTGCCTCCGGCGCCTACTTTCCCTGATTCTGGCTCGATCAAGCCGGCAAGCACCTGCATCGTCGTTGTTTTTCCTGCTCCGTTCGGACCAAGAAGACCGACAATTTCGCCTTTTTCAAGACTCAGACTTAAGTTTTCCACAGCCTTTGTTTCGCCGAAGGTTTTCGACAGGTTTTCCACTTTTAGCATAGATAGAAATAAGTCATAAAGGTGTTTAAAGACTGTTCCAGCTTTCCATTCCGCCCTCTATATTTCTGGCGTCGAATCCTTTCTTCCTTAGAAGCTCTGCTATCTTCTTGCTGGAATCTCCTTCCCAGCAGACAACGTAAACAGGTTCTTCTTTCGAGAATTCGTCCATGAGCTTTTCTACAGGCTGGAAGGCAAACTTCTTGTAGTAAACATTCAGAACTGTGGCGTTTTCGTGTCTTATGTGAGCCTGTGAGAAGTCCTCTTCGTCCCTGACGTCCAGGACCTGTGTATCGCCGCTTTGGAGGCTTTTCTCTAGCTGTTCTGTATCTGCTTTGTTCGCCACGGAGAAGTATAGCTTACCGTACCTTCATAAAAGGTTGATCTTGGGAGGGAGTTAAAAGCTTGAGAGCCCGCCAATTTTACGTGATGGAGTACGAAAACCTTTCACGCGAAGAACTTGGGGAAGCCCTAGAAACCTTCGAAAAAGAAGTAGATGAACTAGAACAGGAAAAGAATAAATGGGAAGAGAAAGCCAAAAAAGTGAAGGCGGACTTCGAGAACTACAAGAAGAAACAGGATGAAAGGAAGGAGAAATGGCAGCATAGAGCTAGAGAGGATCTTGCCGAGGACCTAATCCAGATAATGGACAATCTTGAGCGCGCGATTGCGTCTGCAGACGAGGACTCAACTGTTCTACAGGGCGTAAAGATGGTTGCCGACCAACTGCTTAGCGAATTGGAGAAGAGAGGGTTGGAAAGAATCGACGCTGAGGGCGAAGAGTTCGATCCAAGGCTGCACAAAGCCGTCGATACCGAAGAGCATGAGGAGGAGAACAAAGTGCTTAAACAGAAAAGGAAAGGGTACATGTTTGGCGATAAGGTCTTAAGAGAGGCGGAAGTAGTGGTTTCGAAGCGTGCTGAAGAGCAGAACTGAGAATCGACGAAAATTATTTATTAGAAAGTAGCAAATGACCAGTCGTGCAGTCCGTCGAACTAAAAGAATCCGATCTGAGAGATTTTTTAGACGCCGAGAGGAAGCGTCTAGATGAGATTTATCCGAAAGATGATGTTCCTGACGACCCACTCCTATTTTTGAATAAAGATCTCATTCCCGAAGGCAGTCACGGATCAATAGTCTACGAAGATGACTTCTCCGGAGTTGCCCTCCCAGAAAGCTCCGTTGGAGACCACTCCGTTCCGGACAATCATGATGAAGATAGCTGGAAAATAATACTGGAGGATCAGAGGAGAAAAACCCTCAGACATGAATTAACCCATATATGCTATAGGAACCACCATTTAGGCGACCAAACCGCTCCTGTGAAAAGTGGCTCCGACCCTTCTGCAGCCTACTTGGAAGCTGTTGCGATGTGGGAGGAAACCCATATATCTGAACCTCTGAAACCTTTTAATCTTGAAGAATATGGCGCACAAGGATTGGAGGATATACCCGAATTCTGGGATAGATTCATAGCAGACAAACAGAATCCTAGGTCTATAGATGACCCTCACAGATTCGGCACCCTCTCTGCTTACCTAATCGAACGCGGCTATCTTGAGAACCATGACCTCAAAGAGGCCAAAAAAAGAACGCGGAGAGATCTTCTGAATGTGAGTAGCAACAAAGAGCTTGAACAAGCGAATAGGCAGGCAGCAGAAACGCTATCAATTCCTTACTTTCCTGACCTTATTAGAGGACGAACTGTGAACCACTTAGACTCAGAAATTGCCGAAGTATATCTATCCAAAGGGGAAAATATTCTTAGATAATTCTTCAAGTTAGTTTGAGCAACATGATAGTGAGAAGGCTGGAAAGAAGCCGGAGTCGTAGTAGGAGAAGGTAGGAATAAGAATTAAGAAGTTTCTACTTGCTCCATTCTTTCTATAGCCTGTTCTGCGTCACCACACAAATTTTCTACCTCCTCTAACGTAGATACAAGTTCCCTTAACTCCGATATTTCATTATCAATATCTTGTCTTATCTGCTCAATTTGCTCTTCAAACGCATTTTCATCCTTAAGAACTTGTTTCAATTCCTGTTCGCCAGCTTTACCTTCGTTGTATTTCTCAAGGAACGGAACTAATTCATTCTGAATGAACTTTGCCATCCGTGTGCCTTCCATAGACTCATCTAACTGGTTCAGATGGCCTTCAGCCGACTCTATTAAATTACTGGATTTCGTAACTTTTCCAGAAAATAATTTAATGACCTTAACATGCCTCTCTAACTCTCCGTTCGACATACGTCTTTCATAGACTAGCAGCATTTTAAATCTAGGTCCAAAAGTGAGCAAAACAATCCACTTTAAAAATTTTTAATCACGTAAACAAAAATAGAGTTTATTCTAAAGGTGAATCAATAAAATGGCGAAGATAGTCGGAATCGACCTCGGAACAACAAGAAGCGCAGTAGCTTCAGTAGAAGACGGAGAACCCAAAATCCTCGAAAACAGCGAAGGAGAAAGAGTAACACCTTCCATAGTCGCATTTGACGACGGCGAAAGACTTGTAGGAAAGCCGGCTAAGAACCAGATGCTGACAAACGAGGAAAATACTGTAAAGTCGATCAAACGCCACATGGGCGAGGACTACGAAGTCAATCTAGAGGGAGAAGCCTACACGCCACAGCAAATCTCCTCGATGATCCTCCAGAAACTCAAGAACGATGCAGAAGACAAACTGGGAGACGATGTCGAGAAAGCAGTTATCACAGTCCCAGCACACTTCAACGACGCACAGAGACAAGCAACAAAAGATGCGGGAGAGATCGCAGGTCTCGAAGTAGAGAGAATCCTCAACGAGCCAACCGCAGCAGCACTCGCATACGGCCTAGACGATGAATCAGAGAAAACAGTACTTGTATACGACTTCGGAGGAGGAACATTCGACGTAACAGTCCTAGAAATGGGAGACGGAATCTACGAAGTCCAATCCACAGAAGGAGACAACAACCTTGGTGGAGACGACTTCGACCAGGAAATAATCGACTGGGTACTCGAAAAGTTCGAGGAAGAAAAAGGAATCGATCTTTCCGAGAACGATGAAGCTCTCCAGAGAGTTAGAGAGAACGCGGAGGAAGCCAAGAAAGAGCTTTCCTCGAGGAAACAGACCAAAATCAACATTCCGTTCATCCATCAGGACGACGAAGGAAACACATACAACATCGACTACGAACTCACACGTTCAAAGTTCGAAGATCTTGTAGAAGATCTGATCCAGAGAACAACAGATCCGACAGAGACCGCAATCGAAGATGCAGGCATCTCAAAGTCAGAAATAGACGACGTAATCCTCGTAGGAGGAACAACTAGAGTTCCGGCTGTAAAGGAACATGTCCAAGCAATTACAGGGATGGAACCGGACCAAGAAGTCAACCCTGCAGAAGCAGTTGCACAAGGAGCAGCGATTCAGGCAGGAAGCATTACAGGAGAGATGGACGACCTACTGCTTCTTGATGTTGCACCTCTCAGCCTTGGAGTCGAAGTCAAGGGAGGTTTAACGGAAACACTGATCGAGAAGAACACAACAATCCCTGCAGAAGAGTCCAAAGTGTTCACGACCGCCCAGAACAACCAGACAGCGGTAACCGTGCACGTTGTGCAGGGAGAGAGAGAAATGGCCAAAGACAACAAATCTCTTGGCCAGTTCAACCTTCAGGGAATCCCTCCAGCACAGGCAGGACAGCCTCAGATCGAAGTAACTTTCGAAATCGACTCAGACGGAATCCTCAACGTCTCCGCAGAAGAGCAGCAGAGCGGAGAAGAAGCCTCAATCAGTATAGACGACACATCAAGACTTGACGAGGACGAGATCGAGGAGATGAAAGAACAGGCAGAAAAACACGAGGAAGAAGACAAGCTGAAACGTGAGTTCATCGAGACCAAGAACAAGGCAGATCAAATAGCCTCTCAGGCAGAAACACAGATTGACAACTTCAAAGACGAAGTAGACGAAGAGCTGATTGAGGGAATCGAAGATGCGATCGAAGACGTTGAAGAAGCCAAGGAAGAAGCAGAAGAGATCGACGATCTTGAAGAGGCATCGGAGCATATCGACTCCGCAATCGAGGACTTGGAAAACGAGCTACAGGAGATCGGCCAGGAAATGTATGACGGCCAGCAGGGAGGAATGGGCGGTTTCGACCCAAGTAACATGTCAGAAGAAGATCTGAAGGAAGCAGCCCAGAACATGGGCGGAATGGGCGGAGCTCCCGGAAACTCTGGTGACGATGAAGTAGTCGACGCAGACTACGAAGAAGTCGACACAGACGAGGAGAAGAAAGAATAAAGGAGTTTTTTAGCTCCCTTAATTCTCCTTTAATTTTGTGTAACCGAGAACCGCATTACTTATTGCTAATGCAAAAATCGCGATCGACATCAAGTATTCGCCGAGGTAGCCGACAATCAGCGCTGAAACGGTTGTAAAAACAACCACGCTAATCCAGAACCCCTTATCATGCTCAAGATCATCTAAATCGACAAGACTCATGAAAACACATCATTCGAACGAGAAATAAAAATTATGGCAAAGGAATACTACGAACTTCTAGGAGTATCAGAAGACGCAAGTCAGGACGAAATCAAAAAAGCTTACAGGAAGAAGGCGAAGAAATACCACCCTGATTCTAACAAGGATACTGCGGATGAGGAGAAGTTCAAGAAGATAAACAAGGCCTACGACGTTCTTTCAGATGAAGACAAAAGAAAGAAGTACGACCAGTTCGGAAAACAAGGAGTCGAAGGCCATGCCGGAAGAGGTCAAAGACGAGCTGCATCAAACTTCCAGGATCTGTTCGAACAAATCTTCGGAGGCGGAGGTTTTGGCAGCCAAAGAAAGAGAGGTGGAAAGAACCTCAAAATACATACTACAATAAGCCTAGGCGAAGCCTACTCAGGCGTTGAAAAAACTTTTGAGGTTGAGAGAAAGGCAAAATGTTCCGAATGCAGCGGAACCGGAGCTGAAAATGGCAATACATCAACATGTTCCGAGTGTAACGGTAGAGGTCAGGTAAGAAAAGTTCAAAGAACTCCGCTAGGAAGGATGGAGACCGCGGCCGAATGCCCTAAATGCAACGGCTCAGGGAAAGTGCCTGAAGAAAAGTGCTCAAATTGTGACGGATCCGGTACCGAGAAGAAAGAAGAGACCGTTACCGTGAAAGTTCCGGAAGGAGTTCGGGATGGGCAACGTCTCAGAGTCAGAAATAAAGGAAACCGCAGCTCGACCGGTGAGACCGGCGACCTCTACGTCTATATCTCAGTTGAAGAACATGAAAGCCTTGAGAGAAAGGACCACGACCTGTTTACAACAGTAACCTTAGGTGTGGGGGACGTTGCATTAGGCACTTCAGTTGAGATCGACCATCCTGACTCAAATATCCAGGTCGATGTTCCGAAAGGCACACAGCCCGGACAAGTACTAAGACTTAACGGAAAGGGAATGCCCTCAAGAAGAGGAAGAAACGGAGATCTCTACGTAAAAGTGGATGTCGAGATCCCCAAGGATGTTTCAGAAGATCAGAGAGAAGTGCTTGAAGGAATGAGAAAGAAGCCTAAAGAAGACCGTTCGTTCTTCGAGACAGTGAAAGATTTCATATAAGCGCCTTGATATACGGTATAGAGTACATTATGGCGACCCCTATAGAGAAAACTAGAACGTGTGGCGCCCAGTTATCCTCGATATCCTTTATTTCGGGCATCAGGTCGCTTCCCGCGATATAGACAAAGTTGCCGACAACCAGAGGCAGAAGGATGCTTTGGATAGAACCAGAAACATTTGAAAGCATTATAACAGCTAAAGCGCCTAGAAACATGAAAACACTGATACCTAGGTTAAAACCGAAGGCTTTGACTCGTGTAAAGCCCGAGTGGACAAGTATTCCAAAGTCTCCTATTTCTTTAGGCACTTTATGGAGTGCGACAGCGATTGTTGCGGCGACACCTGCGGAAGTCGATGCAAGAAAGCTTGAGGCGATCAATATACCGTCCAGTATGTTGTGTATGGCGTCACCTACAACCAATACTATAGAGAATGGTTCGTAGTGGTGGTCTGCGTGATGGCAGTGCCAGTGTACAAGTTTTTCGAGCAGGAAGGATCCAAGTATTCCTGCCATTATAGCGAGACCTGTGAACCGTGTGTATGATCCGGCGAGTTTGAATACGAGGTGGATGAATACGCCGCCGAAGATTGTTCCTGCGGAAAGCGAGATCATGTAAGGTATGTAGCGTTCCATTCGCTCTTTCTCCACGAAGAGGAAAAGTGCGCCAAGCGCAGATAAGACCGCAGTAATACCTATACTTAGAAGTATATTCTTGTAGACCATTCAGCCTCTGTGATATTTTCTCGAACCACAGTATTAAATTAAGGTACAAAAAAAGAAGGTTTTTAGTAAAAACAGTATCCTTTTAGTTTGCGTCTTCACCTCTTAAGCCCGGTACAGTAAGTCTTTCAAGTTCAACCTCGAACTGGTTCATCACGTTAGGATCCATTACTCCGATCACCCTTGGAAAAGTTTTTGATCTTAGATATTCAAAAAGAAAGTTTCAGTAAGTTATAGGAGTCCTGAGACAACAAAAACCCTTATTAGAAAACAAAAACTATACACTACAACTTAAAGGTTTTATCGATCCTAAAACTAAGATCCTATAGAAGAAATAAACTCTGTGACACCGACTCCCTCACGGTAAAGGACGCCAGCTACAACAGCGAGACCGGCAAGGATCGAACCTATTAGACGCGTTTCAGAGCCTGAGAAAGCTCCAAGAGCTGGCGACCCACCACCCCCAGCGAAACTTGTGGTTTGATCAGAAGTCTCAAAACCGCCACCGGACCCGACACGTCTTAAGGTAGAGGTCTCAGCCTCCATACCGCCCTTTCTAGCGACGAACCTAATCCGGTTTAGACCTTCCTCCATGCTTAAAAGCGTGCAGAAACGGTTTTCCGCATCTTCCTCACGCTGCCTTTCACCATTCCTGTATATTGTAACTTTTTCGGCGTCACCCGAAATATCAGCGCATGCCCTCACCGTTCCGGGTTCAGATATAGGAGGCATATCTATATCACTTATTTCAAGACCAGAGACTACATCGAGCTCTAAGGTTCGTGATTCAGAACCTGCCGAAACCTGGAAATCGATTTTACCTGGTTCAGAGGGAGTAAAACCTGTCCTGAAATCTGTGTTAGGTTCAACCGTTTGTTCAAAGATTCTCTGGTCCCCAGCAAAAACATTTACAGTCTGAGAAGATGGGAATTCATGGTTTCCGCTGACATAGACCGTTTCACCTAAAGAAACTTGTTCCTGGGAAAGCTTTACATCCAAGTTCTGCCCTTGCACAACTACTTCAGGCCAGTCTATCGATGAAACTCCGTCACCTGAACCCCCACCGTTCGTATTATCTGAAGAGTCTTGATCATCTTGATCCGAAGAGTCAGAGTCTTCATCATTATCCGAGTTTTCATTAGAGTCGTCCTGAGAATCTCCGTCATCAAACCTGGATCCATCCTCATTAGAATCATCGGTTGAATCACCGCTATCAAACCTGGAACCATCTTCACCTGCATCATCTGTAGAGTCTCCACTATCGAATCTGGAGCCGTCCTCGTTTGAGTCATCAGTTGAATCTCCGCTATCAAATCGAGAGTCGTCACTACTCTCGTCAGAGGTGTCGGTCGAATCTTGTCGATCTCCCGTATTGTAATCGTCTTGAGAGTCACCGCTATCAAACCTAGAACCAGGACTTTCCGTGTCATCGTTCGAATCTCCGCTGTCGAATCTATCACTGGATCCTTCCGAGTAATCGTTGAAGTCGTCCTGAGAGTCACCGCTCGCGAACCGCTGACCAGCCACAAGAGATGCTGAAGAGGCAAGAAGAATTAGGATACCGAGGGCTAGAGCTGTCTTCTTCATAACGGTTTCAGTCGCAGTAGTTGTTAGGGTTGGCGTTTTCGAAGAGTTGGTCTGCCTGCGATACAGTCAGGTCTTCCTGAGAATCGGCGTCGTTAAGTTGAATTACGTATGAATCCGGTCGACCGTCATTGTCCGAGTCCCTAAAGTCAATATCGTAACCTATATCGCCTTCGACAGCAGTAAGATCTTCCAAGGGTTCGTCTCCAATCGCATCTCTGACGTCCTCTTCGACAAAGTAACCGGACACACCTCCTTCATTACGGTAACAGGCAGCTTCCGGAAGCTCATTCATAGTGTCGTAGAACTTGGTTTCACCTGTCTGATCGATCTCGCCCGGACTTTCACCTGAATCTGTCGGCTGCTGCGTCTGCTCAGAAGCCTGATTGTCTTCCTCAGTCTCTTGGTTAGGAGTGTTGGAATCGTTTGAGTTTTGATTATTATTTGCGCCTTGGTTTGTTTGATCTTCGGTCGAGGTTTGATTCGATGTCTGTCCTGTGGCTGTACCAGATGTTTTTTGAACTCCCGAGCCAGATCCAAGATCTCCATCTATCTTTCCGTCAGCTCCATAATCGGCGCCTATATATCCTGCTGCGCCTATACCGGCTGAAGCGAATGTTGCTTGTAATACAGAGCGTCTTCTTTCATTCACCCCTTCTTCGGTGTAGACTCCGGCTGCGTTGTATAATGTGTCTCTTGGAACTGTGTAGAGTTTTTTTATTCCGCCACCGAGCATGTGGGCGACCTCCCCTAGCCCTCCGCCTTTTCCTTCAAGGTTTTCCGAGGCATTTCCGCCCACGGAGGAGCTTTCTGATTCTCTTCTGTTTCCAGCGTCTCCTGGTTCTTCAGACATCGTGAGTCACGGTAACCCTTTAGAAGTCTTTTATTAAGTCCATTTGTTTTCTTGACCGAAATAAACAGTTCTTTGTAATATAAACGTTATATCTATGGTTCAGAAAGAAATTAGGAAAATATGAGAGATGTGACGACAAATCCGCCCGTAATAACGGACAGAAGCGCCTTCGAAATAAAGCCCAAACTTGTTGGAGCGCCCGCTGTCGATGCACCCGCTTGCTCCTCAACTTGAGACTCCGCACCACCCGAGGTTAAGACCCTGATCTCAGCCGTCCTCGAGTCAGAGGAGCCTTGATTCTCGACCACAAGCTCGAAGCTGTTCACGCCTTCAGCACCCGGAGAGATGCTAAAGCATAGATCACCAGAGGCTTCAGCCGAATCAACAAGGTTGTCGTTCCTGTAGAGTCTGACGTCCGCCTCCCGAGTTGAATCTATACTAGAGCATGCCTCTATTATCTCACCTTCCGAAACCACGTCCGGAATCTGGAAGCTTCGGATCGAAACACCTTGGTTCTCAGACCGTCCTAAGTCTATATTCGGCAGCTCTATTCCTTCACCTGTTCCCGAAGATTGGTTTTCGTCCCTTCCTTCTACTGTGTCATCTAGATCCCCCGGGCTTTCCATTTCAGGGCTGTTCTGCTCTAACTCATCATTCCTGTCACCTGGACTTTCCATGCCAGTTGATTCGTTTTCAAGTTCATCGTTCCTATCTCCAGGGCTTTCAAGTTCAGTCGATGAGGTGCTTTTAGAGGTCTGGTTGTTCCTGTCACCTGGGCTCCGGTTACTGCTTGGACGCGATTCCATATCTCCCGGGCTTTCACCCGAATCCATTTCTCCCGGAGATACCCTGCTTGACTCATACCTATCGGCAGGGCTTTTCGGGCTGGAAGCCGTTTGGGCAACTGTGAAAGTAGCCATTAAAATGAACGTGGTAAGAAGTAGGGCTGTTCGGCTTTTTGGAGGCATCAGCCATCACACTCGTATAGCGCTCCTACTACCTCCGGATTCTGAAGTGCGTCCTGGTAGATTTCCTGCTCCACCGGTTCGTAGTTTCCACGACCATCACTGAGCAGTACCTCTTCCTCGCCTAGAACATCCGTGTTGTGAGGATCTCTGTCAACTAGAAATACGTATTCCTCGTCTGAGTCAACCATCAGGCCGTCGCCAGGTAGCGTGTCCGAAGGCCATGTTTCGTACTGGTCAAGATTTAAATCGCCAAGTCTTTCGTATTGACCTCTAAGCCCTTGAACCCAATCAAGTTCGACCGCTAGGTCACATCCTCTGTTCGCGAGGGGTTCTGGCGGAACTCTTGCACCTGCTCCTGTGTCTTGGGGTGTGCTCTGGTTACTTCCTGTCCCGTTACCTGTTTGGTTGCCGTCACCTCCTGCACCCCCTCCAAGCTGTTCAGACTTCCAGTTTATAGCGGCTCCATCACCGTCTGTAGCTTCTAGTATTCCGAAGCCTACAACGCCGACACCTGTGGCTGCACCTAAAGCTCCTAGACCTGTCTGGAGTACTTCTCTCCTGTTCGGCAAATATTCTTCGTTCGTATCCTCCGTAGTGCGGTCTTTTTCTATTGTGGTTTCTTCAGTAACTTTTGTTTCTTCATGTGTGTTTTCGTCTTCGTCCCAATTTTCGTCTTCCGGGTCTGACATAGTTTGTTCTCACCAATAATCCTAAACTTCTAACCCGACTAAGAAAAGGAAAGTTGTGAATAATTCCAATAATCGGCTCTGAAAGCCTCAAAACATGTAGAACGCAATAAGAACTATTTTAAGCAGTCCTTGGCTTGGGAGTGGTCGAAAAGACGGTTACACCAACGTAAGTCAAACGGTTAAGTCAAACCCTTACACTCATAATTTGTATTATGAAGTTCGCACACACGATGCTCAGAGTCTCGAACCCAGAAAAAGTCATCGAATTCTACACAGAAGCATTTGACTGGGAGATGAAACGAAAGAAGGAGATGGAAACCTTCACCCTATACTTCCTTGGACCGGAAGATCAGACCGCCGAGCTTGAACTCACATACAACCATGGGGAAGACGATCGATACGAGAAAGGCGAGGGCTATGGACACATCGCAATCCACACAGAAGAAGGTCAGTCACTGGAAGATGCGTATCGAAAGGCTGTTGATGCCGGTGGCGAGGACTACCGAGCTCCCGACGAATGTCCTGGAAACTACGCTTTTGTGAAAGACCCTGAAGGTTACGAGGTAGAGATCTTAGCGAGATCACCTTAATTCTCGCACCCTTTTTCTTTCCTATATCTTATCCCGTTAGTACACCCCGAGCAACCATCAAAGGAGTGAGTCTCTAACAGTCACTTGGATCCGTCAGAGTAAACCCACCTATTCTTTCGAAGAAATGGCATGTTTAGTCCTGCTGCAACTCACAATCACCTAAAGATTGTTCAAATATATTGAACAGTAATATGTTCTTCAAAAACGAACATTCAAATGTTTTTAATACCTTTTGTTATTTCCATTTGGTGAAGACGAAAATAGAAGAGTGTTCGTCCTTCAAGAACAACCAATATTTACTTTTTGGTAACAAATAAAAAGCTAGGGCTTCAATCCTTTACTATGAGCTCAGATCAAGGCTTGGAAGGCGCCAGAAATGAAGCTAGAACAGTTTATCACGAGAAGGATAGGTATGAAGCCATACCGGAGCTAACGGGAATGATGGGCGCCAAGGAAACGCTCGAACATCAAGAGAAGGATGCCGTAGATACTGCTTATGAACTAATTAACGAATACGGACACAACCTTGAGGAGGACGATAATAGAGCCAATAAAGATCTGGGATGGTCGCTCGCACAGGCAAGGGACCTAATGGAGAGAGAGCCATCTACAGATTTTGAAAAACGTGCACACAACCTTCTCGAAAGCCTTGACAGAAAGATCTGTCGTGACCAAGAAATATCTGGAACAGTCCAGGTTTATGCAACGATGCATGGTCAGGGCAAAGAGATGAATGAATTAACCGAGTAATGAGTGTTAATAATATTTGAACACTCATGGACTTTCGCACTAAATTCGGAAAAACATCCAGAACAAAGGAGGTATAACGCAAACGAGTGAATCGATACCACCCCCTCAACAGGTCGAAGATATACCTTCCTTATTATAGCCGAGATGTTTCTGGCACACCCTTGCCTAAGCGTGAAAGATATATCGATAAACACGTATAGCTATATTTCTGATATACCTCCTTTGTTAAGACTAATTCTCATTTCCCCCTCCACGAGAGTTCAATGACAGCAAACACTCACCGATTCATATCCGCCTAAGTATGAAGATAATTACTCCCGCAATCAAAAGTCCTACACCCCAGTAAGTCGAAGTATAAGGCAGTTAAGTAAGAACAAAAGTCGCCAACCCCGACGTAATAAGAGACCATCCAGCAGTTGTCTGGTAAGCCATAAAACCTATTTAGAGGTCTAAAAGAAAGGATCTTCTTCCAGAATAGAACATGCAAAAGCTTCTATTGTACTACGATCACAGATTTCACCGAAAAACTATATTCGAGCACAACAAAACACTTCGAAGCATGGAGCAATCAAGAAACAAAATCATATTAGCTATCTTAGTTTTTTTGTCAGCAACACTCCTCAGCTCCACTCTAATTGATACTCAGAAGGACAAACCCAACTATATCAGCGACTGGGCTTACAAAATAGGGATTGAAAACTATACCTGGTCCGCTGAAGCACATATAGATAAAACCGAACTCGATTCTGGAATATACCTTGTAACAAAACACAGAAAGGGTGAAGTTACGTCAAAGCAGCTGGATAATGCCTGGAGACTTTATAACAATACATATTCCGCCATAGTATCTAAAGGATGGACTAAATTCACTAAAGCAAAACAGGACGGCTTCATAAACTGGAGAAATAGTATACATTACGTAAACAAAGATTTCATACTCGATAACAAGACTTTAGACCCTGAAAGACCCGAAAGCCTAATTTACTTCAATCAAAGCGGAGAAATGAAACTCGGAGGAGCAATGTACCTGGAAAACGATATAAACAAGACCGGCAAACAGGTAGGCGGTCCTCTCACAGCCTGGCACTTCCATAGATACGAGGAGAATAGGTGCTTAGCCGACGGAAAATACTTCATTTCCAGAGAATGTGATAGCAGCGACCCAATAATATCTCCAGAAATGCTGCATGTATGGATGATTAAACATCCAGAAAGCCAGTTTAGCACCTCAATGTGGATTAAAAACATTTCAAGATCCGATTACGATAAAATAGATAAATTAAAATTTAAAAGAAAAGAGTTAAGGAATAATTAACACTTAAGACGCGAAGAACCCAATGTTCTAAGATATATCAGGTTCCAAAAGAAATATTTACTGCTTGGTATGCTCATCTAGCACTCTTAACACTATATCTCTGTTGTTTTCAGTGTAGAGAATGTGTGCCACCCCTTCTTCAGATTTCGTAACCGATATACCTAGCCCCATCTGACCAAACACATCTTTCAGTCTGGAGTAAAGTCTCCCATCACCATGAATTATGAAGCGTTCGCCGTCGTCCTGGATCTTTGTAATCTTCATGTAGGAAGTTTCTCGAGCCGTTTTTAACCATTTACGGACTGTTCGCTTTTTTAGAACACTCAGTTTTCACAAGTTAACAATTAATCAATGAGTGAAAACATAAAGTACTTAAAAGGTTTGAATATTCATAGTTTTTGAATACATAGTTGTTCAATCTATATGAACACTCAGAGAATGATTGTGAGTTTAAAACCGGCATTTTGCTTAAATTTAAACCTAAGTTGGGTATAATCCGGGTCATCCGACTTATCGTGGTGCAATAAATGTGAGGCTCAATACACCATCCGACCATGGATGATTGGATTAGTTGAACCAGAAGCACTAGACCTCCCGCCAAACTAGAGGGATCTGGCACTAGTCCTTCTGTTGTGTGAGAGTTAGAGCTTTGAACTTCTCAATTTGACCGATAATAGAGCAACCCAAAAACCATTATAGTCGAGTGTATAGATCGGAGAGGTTCTGTAAGCCAGAAATCCATCTTGAAGCCCGAGAAAAGTATTAACAACATCACAAGGTTACTGCGGCGTTACCATCGGTTTATTCGGTCTCGATGACGAATAAACGCACCTAGGCATGCTCAAATACGCGGAAGAATTGACTCAGAAGCCGATTTGTTTAAATAGGTACGGGTTGAACCTTAGATGTGAGTATCCATGGAGTTCTCAATCGCAAAGATGAAAGAAATGATCAAGGAACAAGGGGACAAAAGGGTTTCAAGAGACAGCGCTGAAGAAATGAGAGAGATTCTCGAAATGTTCGCAGGCGACGTATCAGAAGAGGCAATAGCAATCGCTGACGAAGACAGCAGAAAGACAGTCAGAGCCGAAGACGTACGAAAAGCCCTCAAATAACGACCCTTATCTATTTTTTTATTCTCACCAAACACCATGGATTTAAGCTTTGTATCCACCTAAATTCTATATGAACGCGAAAGACGTCGTCGAAAAAATTGTCGAAGAAACCGACCTAAGCAAGGAAGACGTAAAGGAAGAAGTAGAAGCCAAAACAGACGAGTTCGAAGGCCTAGTATCAGAAGAAGGCGCAGTACACCTAGTCGCAAAGGACAACGGAGTACAGATCGCGGAAGCCGGCGGACAAGCACTAGACATAGAAAACATCGTCCCCGACATGAGAAAGGTAAACCTCAAAGCCCGAGTAACCAACATAATGGACGCAAACACCTTCGAAAGGGATGACGGCGACGAAGGAAAAGTACAGAACATGGTCTTGGGAGACGAAACCGGCACAATAAGAGTAACACTCTGGGACGAACAGACCGAAATAGCTGAAAAGGTTTCTGAAGGCGACGCAATCGGAGTCGAAGGCGCATACACCGTAGAAGACGACAGAGGAAACGCCGAACTAAGACTCGGAGACGAAGCACACGTCAAAAAAGTAGACGACGATGAGGTACCCGAAGTCGAGACAGGTGGAAGCTCCGATACCGAAAAAGTAGATATTAGAGAGATCCAGTCAGAAGGAGCAAGCTACGAGGTCAAAGGAATGATAATGGATGTCTACACCTCAAGCCCTTTCTACCGTGTAGACCCTGAAACAGGAGACACAGTAAGAGAAAACGACGACGGAGAACTTGTAACAGATGAAGGCAAAGAAGTAGAAGAACCCGACCACAGACTCGCACTATCATGCGTAGTAGACGACGGAACCGGAAACACAAGAGTCGTACTGTTCGGCGACCAAGCAAGAAAACTACTGGAAATCGATGAAGAAACAGAAAGAGATGGAGACCTCAAAGCAGTAGAGAACGCAGCAACAGACGCTGTAGGCAAAGAAGTCAGAATTTCGGGTAGAACACGTTACAACGACTACTTCGGAACACTTGAACTTATAGGAAACGAGTACGAAGAAATCGAACCAGAAGACGAGATAGAAGAACTTGTAGAAGTTCTAGCATAAACTTGGTGAACCATTAATGTCTGAAGACGATATAGAACTTGAAGATCTAAACGGAGTTGGAGCAAAGACAGCGGAAAAGCTTAGAGAAGCAGGATACGACGATCTGATGTCGATCGCGACCATGAGCGCTGGAGACCTCGGCGAAGTCGCAGACCTAGGAGAGAAAAAGTCTCAGAAGATTATCACTGGCGCACGTCAGGAGCTCGATATCGGATTCGAGTCCGGTAAAGACCGTTACGATCAGAAAAAGGAGATGAAGAAAATCTCCGCCGGCGCAAGCAACCTAGACGACCTACTTGGAGGTGGCGTCGACACACAGTCCATAACCGAATTCTACGGAGAGTACGGAAGCGGTAAGACACAGATCGGACACCAGCTATCCGTAAACGTTCAGAAACCTGAAGGAGAAGGCGGACTTGACAGAGACGTCATCTACATCGACACAGAGGACACTTTCGTCCCTCAGAGAATCGAGGACATGGCAGAAGACCAGGGAATGGACGTAGAGGAAACACTTGACCGGATCCACGTTGCCAGAGCATTTAACTCAGACCATCAGATGCTTCTAGCCGATGAGGCACAGGATATCTGCCAGAGCGAGGACATCGGACTAATTGTTGTCGACTCCTTAACAGCGCAGTTCCGTGCAGAGTACGTTGGAAGAGGAGAGCTCGCACAGCGACAGCAAAAACTCAACAGGCACATGGCCACACTACTGAGACTCGCAAACAGCCATAACGCAGCGGTAGTTGTCACGAACCAGGTTATGTCGAACCCAGACCAGATGTTTGGCGATCCTACGAAAGCTATTGGAGGACACATCGTCGCACACAACTCCGCAACAAGACTTTACCTCAGAAAAGGCAAGAAAGGTAAAAGAGTTGCAAAACTGGTTGACTCACCTTACATGCCTGAAGGAGAAGCTGTTTACAACATCGAGGACGGCGGAATTAAGGACGCTTAATCGGTTAAAGCGTAGAAAGCCGAGTTGTAAACCTCTCTTACTTTCTCCTCTAATTTATGTTCTTCAACACGGAGCTCTGTCAGAAACTCTCCACCTATATTTGAAGAGATCTCATAACCCTCGCCATCTTCTCTAACTTCTATACGTCCGGATTTATCGGCGTAGTCTAAGTCAAGCCATGAACGGGAATCCCGTCTGTTGATACTTGACCTTTCAACATGCTCGTAACCTACTAAATCCCTGAAAAATTCGTAAACCTCATCAAGACCTTTTTGGTCGTCGAGAATATTCTCCTCTTCAACAGTCTCTTCGTTGATAAAGCCTTCCGGACCTTTCTCTTCAAATTCAGTATTGAATTCCTCGAACTCTTCATAAAGCCGTTGAGTTTCTTCAAAACCTCCTGTCGTCAAGAAAGACTCTATTCTGTGAACATCTATTTTTCTGAGATCTTCTATCTCGTTGCTTATCTCTCTAGGCGACTTTTCTTCAATAAAGTACTTTTCAAACACGTTAACAACAGGTATAGGCTCCGAACTTAGATCTTCTGCCGCGTAGTAAGGCTCTCCTCGTATCCGCTCTATAAACTGAAATTCGCCCACACAGAAGATCTAATGACTAAAATTATTTAAGAAAATCGGCCGTGAGGCCTAGCAGCTGTTAGACTTAGATGATATCGTCTTCGGAAACGATAACGAAATCTCCGATTGATCTTACTGCAGAGAAGGGAACAATATTTCTTCCTTTCCTGTCTTCTTGGAGCTTGACCTCATCAATATGCTCCGTAGTATTTGTTATGAGCAGGTTCATCAGTTCTCCGGTATCAGCGACGAACGAGATGTCTTCTACCTCTCCAAATCTTTTTCCTTGCTCTTCCGAGACAATTGTCTTTCCTACAAGCTGCTTTCCACGTGGCTTATCCGACATATTTTTTGCACCGTATAATAAGTTTATCAGCACCGGAAAGTTAAAAGTTTACATGGCTCGGGTGTTCACGGCTTTCGACATCGAGGACGAAAAAATCCTCGAAGAGCTTAGGGATATCCGAGATCGTTTTGACCTAGGTTTCAAACCCGTACCCTGTGAAAAGATGCATCTTACGTTCGAGTTCTTCAAGGATGTAGACGAAGATGGGATAGAGAAGCTCAAGAGATGTCTAGACGATGTTGAAGTCGGAAGCTTTCATTCAAGACTGAAAGGCGTGGGGGCTTTCCCCTCTCAGGAGCACACCCGGGTGGTCTGGGCTGGCGTTGAGAACGGAAAGTTCCATAATTTATACCGCCGAGTGTCCTCTCACGGAGTTGAGTCTGACAACGGTTACGACTTCGTTCCGCACGTAACCCTTCTTAGGGTTGAAGATGTTAGTGGCGAGAGAAAGAGAAAGTTACGTAGAATGTTAAGAGAGTTCGAAGACCATGACTTTGGGGGTATAAAGGTCGATAAACTCAAGCTTTTCCGTTCGGATCTAAAACCTGAAGGATCCGAATACTCTGAATTATACGTGAAGAATCTTTGAAGTTTAAGCTATACGCTCTATCCGTCCTCTTATCGGTTATAGGTCTAGGCATTATGTACGCTTCCTCTATCTATGTTGAACCGCCTGAGGTTAAAGTTGGATCTATCGATGCATCATGGAACGGAAAGCCGGTTAAGATCAAGGGTACAGTCCGAGGTCATACTAACGTTTCAAACAATATCTTCATCGATCTCAAAGATCCGACAGGTGAGATAACGGTTCTGAGCTTTGATTCGAAAACTCGACTATCGAAAGGCGATCGTATTCAGGTTCAAGGTAACGTTGAACTTTATCGTGGAAAGGTCGAGGTTATCGCCAACAACATCACCAGAATATAGAAAATCATAACCTCGCCATTTACGATCAATTTACTATCTTTCAGAACGATACGAACTATGATATAGTGTAATAATTATAGTAGAGTAACTATCTCGATTTTATCGTGTGCTTCATCGCCGACTATACTAAAACCATACTATTATACTAAAGCCCCTATTTGACGATCATCGTCAACTATGCAGGAACTATACTATTATGATCCACTAACTATCTGACGTTAAAGTAACGATCAACGTGAACTATACCAGATCATAATCATTATTATCTACTATCTATCTACGATGATCACGAACTATTCTAAGCTATAATCATTATACTGAAGAACAAGAAATTTGGAGGAGAAGAACTAGTTTTCTAGCTCAAGATTATAGATCTCTCCATACTTTCCACGAATATAATTCAGGAAGGGCTCAGAATTAATTGGCTCATTAGTAACTTTCTCTATAAGCTCCTCGGTTTTAAGCAATCTGCCCTTGGAATGGATGTGAGTTTTAAGCCAATCCCTCAAGTCTTCAAACTCTCCGGATTCAATCTTTTTCTCCAAGCCCTCGACCTCTTCTTCTGCTTCACGGTATATCTGGGTGGCTAAAACACTTCCTAGGCTGTAGGTCGGGAAATAACCAAAGTTGCCCCATGCCCAGTGAATGTCCTGCATAACGCCCTCAGAATCTGTCTCAGGCTCCAAACCAAGGTATTTCTCCATACGCTTGTTCCATTCTTCTGGAAGATCCTCCACCTCTATCTCTCCATTCATTAAGGCTCTTCCAATCTCGAACCTCAACACTATGTGAAGATGGTATGTAAGTTCATCCGCTTTCACACGGATCATATTATCCTCGTATACCTGATTGATCGACTCATAACAGTCCTGAATCGAGATCTCCTCGAACTTTTCCGGAAACCTTTCCTCAAGCTTCGGAAGCATAAATTTCCAGAACTCCTTCGACCTACCAACCTGATTTTCCCAAAGTCTCGACTGAGACTCGTGTACAGAAAGCTCTCTAGCCCCTCCTCTAGGAGTGGCGTAATCTCCCTCCGGAAGACCTAACTGGTACAGTGCATGACCCAACTCGTGTATTGTAGGCATAAGCGAACCCGAAAGATCTCCTTGCTCAATACGAGTAGTTATACGTGTATCAAAGGTGTTTCCCGAAGTGAAAGGATGTTCGGAGCAGTCAAGTCGACCGTTTTTCTTGTCAAAACCAAGAAGCTCCGCCAACTCATGATTGAGCTCCATCTCTTCTTCGTCCTCGAAGTCTCCCTTGAATGCATTTTGCTCTATATCTTCAGCTTCAGATATTTTCTCAACAATAGGTACAAGACCTTTCTTCAAGTTCTTTAGAACTTTCTCCATTGTTTCGTAGCCTATATACGGCTCATAATCCTTGAACAATACCTTGTAGGGCTCTTCATCTGGATTAATCTGGTTAGCATAGCGACGCTTTAATTCAACTAGTTCTCTAAGTTCTTCAGCAAAAAGCTCATAATTATCCTCTTTCTTTGCTTTCTTCCAGGCATTTACAGCCTCTGACTCTTTCTGAGACATCTTCTCCATCAAATCTGCAGAAACACTCTTCATTCTTTCACGTTCACGTTCAATCTCACGAACATTAGCCTTCTGGCTTTTATCTAGATCGCGCCTATCTATTGATTCCAAAAGCTCTCCAAGTCGTTCCGAAACAAGTTTCTCATGCCTTAGTTTCGTCAAAACACTCTTCTGCTTTGATCGAGCTTCTAAACCTTTTTCAGGCATCATTACTTCTTCATCCCAGCCCAGAACGCCTACGGCTTCCTCAAGATTTCCTAGAACCTTTACCTCTTTTTCGAACTCTTCGTAGCTCATAACGCACTTTTTGCTCGGACAAGATAAAAAACATTCACGCTCTAAAACTTCTATAGAACAGATGAAGACCTCAGAAGACCCCCGGCTAAAGAAATACGCAGAAACACTAGTTGAAAGATCAGCAGAGGTTGAGAAAGGAGACGACGTCTACATTCTCGTCAAATCACTTGAGGCCTTACCGCTTTTCGAAGAGGTCAGACGCCAGGTGATAGATAAAGGCGGTTTCCCGCACGAGAAAATTCTTTACGATACGCAGTCCGGCGAAAACAACGATTACTACTGGATGAAGAACGCCTCGGAGGAACAGCTGGAGAGAACTTCGGAAGCAGAACTTGAGTTCATGGAAAAAATGGACTCCTTTATCAAGATCAAAGGACTGGAGAACAATCGTTCTTTGAGCGATATCGACCCCCAGAGAATATCTACCTGGGGAGAAACTACCGACAAGATAAAAGAAGCAAGAATAGATACCAAGTGGGCTCTATGTGCCTTCCCAACAAACGCCTTGGCTCAACAGTCGGAAATGGCAACAGAAGAATTTGAAGAATTCATCTTCAAAGCAGTAAACAACACCGACTGGAAAGAACTAGAGAGGAAGAACGAAGAGATAAAACAGATGTTTGATAAAGCCCAGAAAGTACGCATAAAGGATGAAAACACAGATCTAAGCTTCAGTATCGAAGATCGTGAAGGAGTTAGCTCTATAGGTCGGAGAAATATTCCGGACGGCGAAGTATTCTACGCTCCAAGAAAAGACAGCTTTGATGGGAAAATAAGTTTCGAACACCCTGTAAACGCTAGAGGGAAAGAAGTTTCAGGCATCGAGCTGACGTTCGAGGACGGCGAACTCGTAGAATACACAGCGGATACGAACCAAGAATTCCTAGAAAAAATGATTGAAACTGACGAAGGATCAAAATACGTGGGCGAGTTCGGTATCGGCACCAACAGAAATATTGACCGCTACATCAAGTACACCTTGTTTGATGAAAAGATCGGCGGAACTGTTCACTTCGCGCTCGGTCGAGCTTACAAGATGAATTTCTCCGAGGAAAACATGGCTGAACGTAACGAGTCCAGCATCCATTGGGACATTGTCAAAGACCTTAGAAAAAGAGTTGGCGGCGGCAAGATAATACTTGACGGAGAAGTTGTCCAGAAAAATGGAGAATGGGTTTACTGAACCAGTTCCTCCATCTGATCCAACCTTTTCTCATACCTGTCCATAGCCTTCTCAAAAGGCTCTTTCGTTGTTAGATCCACTCCTGAACCTTTAAGCAGCTCTACCGGATAATCTGAAGACCCTGATCCAAGCATCTCTAGATAGTCTTCGACAGCGCCTTCTTCACCGTTCATAATTCTTGAGACTATGTCCAGTGCGGAGCTGATGCCTGTTGAGTACTGAAAGACGTAGAAATTGTAGTAGAAGTGCGGTATCCTCATCCATTCCCTCTTAATTCTTTCGTCTATCCCGACATTTGAGTAGTACTTGGATTTAAGCTCTCCGTATACTTCGTTAAGCTCCTCAGCGGTAAGTGCTTCGCCGTTTTCGACTTTCTCATGTATCTCTTGCTCAAACTCAGCGAACATAGTCTGCCTGAAGAACGTGCTTCGAAAGTTCTCCAAGAAATGGCTTAAGACATGTTTACGGAACTCTTCATCCTCAACATTATTCAAAAGATGTCTCGCCAGCAAGGCTTCATTAACCGTTGATGCGACCTCCGCAACAAAGATTTCGTAGCCGCTGTAAATGTATGGCTGGCTTTCCTTCGCAAGTTTTGAGTGCATCGAGTGTCCAAGCTCGTGTGCAAGCGTAAACATCGAAGAAACATCGTTCTGATAGTTCAAAAGAATGAAAGGTTTCGTATCGTATGCGCCTCCCGAATAAGCTCCAGAACGTTTGCCTTTGTTCTCGTAGACATCGATCCAGCCCGATTCTAGACCTTCGCGTAGTTTCTCTTGATATTCTTCACCTAGAGGTTTCACCGCCTCAATTACGTGCTCTTTTGCGTCCTCGTATTCAATTTCAGGGGATTCAGATTCTGCAAGAGGCATGTAGATGTCATGCATCTTCATCTCGTCTACCTCCAAAACCTTCTTCTTAAGTTCCGCATGTCTTTGAACAAGATCTGCGTTCTGGCTCGCAACATCCACAAGATTATCATAAACCTCTATAGGAATGTTAGAGTCGTTCAAGGATCTTTCTCTGGCAGAATCATAGTTCCTGTTCTCCGCCAGTTTGACATCCTTCTTTACCTGTGTCTCCATAGTGGTTGAAATAGTGTTCCTAAACTCGTGAAGCCTGTCGTAAACTCTTTTGTAAACTTTTCTTCTTTTCTCTCTGTCTTTATCCTGTAAGAGCGTGGTAAAGTTCGATTTAGTGATTTCTATGCTTTCGTCTCCGTGCTCGATTTGTCCAAACTCGATATCCGCATTTGTCAGAATCGAATAGGTGTTTGAAGATCCGGAAAGAACGTCCCCAAGACTTGAAAGAACGTTTTCAACTTCCTTCGAACGTGTATGCTTTTCTCTCCTGAGAATGTCATCAAAGTACTGTTCGTACTTTGCAAGCTGTTTTTCCTCCCCCATGAAGTTCTCGATTTTTTCTCTGCCTGCCTCCTGGATCTCGGGAACCACGAAGCTTGTTGCGCTGGAAAATCTTGTTCCCAGGCTTGAAGCTCTTGATTTGAGCGCCTGGAAATCCTGAACACGAGTATCCTCGTCGTACTTCATTCTGGCGTAACGGGAAAGTTTTTCTAACCGCCTGTTTGCATCCTCTCTCAGCTCCAAAAATTCGATAAGACTCTCTGGAGAGTTACAGATTTCTCCCTCAAACTCATTCAGTTTGATTATGTCTTCTTTTACTTTCTCGAAGTCTTTCTCCCATTCTTCAGTGTTATTGTAGATGGATTCGACATCCCACTTGTATTTTCCATCAACCTCGTTTCTTTCCCGAACCATGTTTGAAAGTTGTCTGACAAACTTAAAACATGCTCCGATACCTTGTATTGCTCTTCATGCTACCCTTCATAGATCTTTACGTTCTCGTGGAGCTAACCGGTCATATAGGCATATTGAACACTTTGCTGGTTATCCTGGCAACCGGGATTATAGGAGCAGAGGTGGTCCGGAGGGAAGGGCTGAAGGTTGTTAGAAAAATGAGCTCTTCGGTTACTGCCGAAGAAGTTTCACGCAACATGTTGGAAGGTGCCTTACTTGCAATAGGCGGACTAATGCTTATCACTCCTGGACTTATAACCGATTTGCTTGGTCTGGTGCTTGTTTTCGGTCCAACCCGACAAAGAATAATGCTTAAAATTGTAGGAAGGTTCAAAAATAGTTCAAACGTGCGCTTTGAGGTAGAGACCTTCTAACGTATCGAGAACATAAAGACAAGCGCGAAAACAGTCAAACCTAACTCGGAAGGCACTCCAAGACCGAAAAGAGATGCAGCTATCGTAAGTAATACAAAACCTCCTGCGCGCCTCACGTAGTCTATATTCACAAGACTTACGACCTCCGATAAAATGTAAAGCATGCCTGCAGCTACGAAAGAGGTCGCTAAGGCAGGAAAGACGTACTCAAAGCTGAAAGTTATGCTCGAGGGCGCTTTAACCGATAAAACAATTCCTGTGAGCAGTATGCCGGGAACCGAAAACTTCTCTGCATAACGGACCTCAAGCATTTGAAAGCCTATAGCTGAAAGTGCAACCCCTGCAGCCAGCCTTATACTCTCAAGATTAACCAGCTGGGCGTAAACCGGCGCCACCAAAGATACCAGAATTGAGCCCAGCACAACCGGCGGCAAAGCTTTCAAAACCATCCTCCTTGCCTCTGACGGTGTTTCCGATTCAGAACAAAGTACAGCTAACGCTCCAGCTCCCGCAAACACTGTGAGAGCTACCGAAATCATGCTTGAAAACGTGTCAACCCCTCCTGACACCAGTAAAGTGGCGAAAACTCCATCCACGAGAGGAAGACACATGATAAACACTAGTCTGCGAGTTCCTTTATCGTATCGATCGAGAAGCCATGAAGCGCCGTAGCTAAGTCTTTCCGGAACCATTTACAGAAAAACACCTCGTGGCTCCGGAGCCGCCTAATTAAACATCTTGGCTCCGGCAAACATCCAATTAAAGTCAAACTTCATACCTGACAGCAGCTGTCCAGAAGAACGCGTTTTCGTGGTTGCTGCCGTCATAGGAGCGAAATTTGAGGCCAGATTAATTTAAATCTTATGAACCTCTCCTTCCTCGGCACTCTCCTAAAAAGATAATCTGTGCCATCCTTGCAGGCCATTCACCTTTCTAAATATTAATCGCCTTTTGAATTAGCTTAAGCCTCTATAAATCGAACATAGGCTCGCCCTCATCTAGGACCTTTCTATCATCAAACCAGACCGTAGGACTCTCGCATACAGTGTCCCAGTGAATTCCACAAGGGTTAGATCTTTCATCCGAAACATAAGTCGTGTTATCTCCGAAAGCAATATGGACTGTTCCAAGCACTTTCTCATCCTGTAGAACATTTCCGATTAATTCGGCTTCAGGGTTTGTACCGAAACCGAACTCGGCGATTCTACGGGAACAAGGCTTTTCCTCGAACGCTTCAGCTAACTCAGAACTCTTAGCCTCTTCAGGATGCTCGATCGCCACGACCTCGCCGTCTTCAATCTCAACCTTAGTTCCTGAAGGAGCGAACGGGAAGTGGTCTATCACAAGAACTCCGCTAATATTTTCGGGGAAGCCCCCAGTCTCTCCTGCAGGTATGTTCCCAATACCGCCTTTTTCCGTGATTATGCCCCCGTCCAGAATATATGTATCTATATCAACATCGAACTCTATCTTCGTCCCTGAAGGAGTTTCTATCCTCACTCTTTCGCTCTGTTCAAGCATAGAGTAGACTTTCTCCGTTATTTGGTCCACTCTCTCGTAGTCTGCCTGGATTGAGGTGTTC
Organism: Candidatus Nanohaloarchaea archaeon; assembly: GCA_014297435.1. Taxonomy (GTDB): domain Archaea; phylum Nanohalarchaeota; class Nanosalinia; order Nanosalinales; family Nanosalinaceae; genus PL-Br10-U2g16. The sequence continues at coordinate 139,199 of JACOQA010000002.1, forward strand.
CATACCTGCTTGTCCACTTGGGGAAGAGTTGCAACCCTCGAACCGGAATCACATGCTTCCTTCCTGGCTTCAGTGTGTGAAAGAGACTTGTTTGTCGGTGCGATCACAACGTCAAACTCTTTCATTTTCTCCAAAACATTTTCCGGAGGTTCGTCACCATGGCTCTCAGGCTCCTCGTACTCTAGAAGTTGATGTTCAATATCTTTTGACTTGAGAACTTCCAGTAGAGAATCAATAAGGTTTTGGTCGTTCGAATCGTTCAAGACCAGAACTTTTTCGTTTTCCTTGATTTTCAGGCACTGGTCAACTATTGTTTCTGCCCCCTTCTTCAGGCTCATATAATCTTATAGTTTTTCAGAGACGGAGTTAAGTTAGTGGCGGGATCAGCTTAGTCTAACCGAAGTCCCTCTTCCGTTATCGACGAACTCTAGTTTTTCTTCGCGTGCCAGCCATCCGATCGCCATATTTACTTTGGTGCGCGGTGCATCAACTGCTTTTGTGACTCCTGAAACGGAGGTTTCGCCCTCTTCTTCGAGGAAACGCCAAACGTAGCCAGCAAGTTCGCCCATTCTTTCCTGCATGGAACTAACCTAAGTTCTAATTACCGGATCTGGTTTAAGTGGGTTCGGCATCGAACCCTTTAACACAATTACCTACCTAGTCGGTTCTGTGCCTCGGTGGCTCAGCCTGGCTAGAGCGGTCCCCTCGTAAGGGACAGATCCCGGGTTCAAATCCCGGTCGGGGCTTCTGAGTTTTTTTCTAGATCAGCACCCCTTAACGTAAAGCATGCTTTACATTTTTAAATGTCAAGTTTCCTTTACACCATGTGAGGATGAATCTAGAAAAATACGGACTTACACCTCGAAAAACATACTTTCTCGTGCTTATAACCGGAATGATATTATCTGTGATAACTTTCAACATGGAAATGGAGCTTCTGGCTGCAGGAATAATAGTTGGCTCAGTAATGCTGCTTTCGCTCGTCAAGAGATCGGCCGAGAGACCTGTTTTCGACGAGAGAGATATCAGCCTGGCAGAGGAATCAACCCATCAGGCAGTTATGTTTACAGGCGCTCTAGGCGGAGTTTTCATGATAATAGTCTCCATCGGGATGGGACTAGGGAAATGGGGTTACCCGGACTGGGCCGCACCCTACTTCCTAACCTGGGGCGGAATTGTCGGACTCGCAGCGCTGATAGAAGCATCAAAAAGACTTAGAGGGGTCAAATAACAATCTTGTTTATATGACCATAGAAAACGATCTTAGAGAGGTCCGATCAAAACAGGAGCTGACCCAGCAGGAACTCGGAGAAGCCATGGGCGTTTCGAGACAGACCATTAACGCTATAGAAACCGGCAAGTACAACCCCAGCCTCGAGTTGGCCCTCAAACTCTCAAGTTATTTTGAGACAGAGGTGCAAAAACTCTTCAGAATAGAAGAATAAAGTCCGACCAAACACTATTGTAGATCCAATCAACCATTTTTATTTCTCTCAATTGTTTTCTATGGATTTTAGAAATAATAGATACATTTACCTTCTTTTCAGTTCTAACAAACCGTTTATATCGAGTCCGGAAAGCTTTAGACATGCCTGGAGAAGAATCAATCCCCAGAACGTTGATATCCGGGCAAAGTTCTTCAAGAAAACCAAGCCACGGGAGCTACGATTCCCAAGGGTTGCCTGTTAACTCCCCGAAACAGGCTTTACACAAAAGGAGGTGAGAATTTTTGAACAGACAGATCACAGTTTCACTCGTTGTAATCGGTCTAGTTGCCGCAGTTGCCGGAGCAGGTTCCGTAGCTGCTTCTGACAGCGACTCTAAGTACGACAAGGACTACTACAAGAACAAGGTTGACGTCCTCTCGGAGAAGGTGAGCGACATCGAGAAAGACCGTAACGAGTACAAAGAAAAGTTCCAGAAACAGAAAGAGGACTTTGAGAGCATGAAGAAGAAGCTCGAAGAGAAAGACAAAGAGATAGATCGGATGAAGGAGAAGCTCCGAGTTGAGAAAGACAGAAAGAACGAGTACAAGAACAAGTTCAACAAGCAGAAAGAACAAACAAAGAAATTCGAGTCTAAGTACCGGAAACAGAAGAGCGATCTTCAGAAGTACCGGAAACAGCTCGATCAGCAGCAAGAAACAATTGAGAAGCTGAAGAAGAGCTACAGCCAATCCTACCTGAACTCTCAGGAAGGATACGTCAAGAAGACGTACGTCAGAAGTTACGACAACAAGCTGAAGAAAGAAAAGGAAGCCAACAAAGAAACAAAAGACAAAGAGTCCTCAAGCAAGGAGAAGAACAAGGAGAAGAAAGACTCAAGCACTTACGACAAGAAGGATTCCGAGTCTAAGAAGAAGGACAGCTCCTACGAGAAGGATACAAGCGAGAAAGACAGTTCAGAGAAGTCTTATGAGAAGAAGCAGAGTGAATCCGACACAGAAAAGGATTATGAAGAGACAAACAAGTACAAGGAAAGCGAAGAAGACAGCTCCTACAAGAAGAACTCAGAGGAGTATGAGGAGAACGAGTCAGTTGACAAGAAAGAGCAGGAATCTGAGGAAGAGAAACACTAAAGGTACGAGGGGGTTATCGGCCCCCCCTTTCTCACACCTCATATAGCTTTCTAAGACGTTAAAAGACCGCATTATTGCCCGGTACAATATACATCCTTAAAATAAAGTAGGCGAATACCTTGAACCATGACGGTTGGTGACGAAGGCAATCATATCTACAGAATCGCAGAGTCAGAGTTTTACGAAAACCCTGCTAAAATATTCTCGCTCGACTACTATACACGCGAAAATGGCGGCGAGGACGAATTCTCCCGCAAACAGATCTGGTTCCAGGTTTATGGCGACGAAGAAATAGAAAAAGAGTTTAACAAACGTCTTACACGTCTTTTCCAACAACACTTCAACAATGGCGACTGGGACTTTGTTACGATGTATCCTACCCATGTCAAGGGCGAAGTTAACCCACACATGAAGAAGTTGATAGAGGATATAGCAGAAGACTTGGATCTCGAGTACAGCCAAGTTCTAAGACGTAACGAGACAATCGAAGAGAACCACGAGCTGGAGTCGCCTAGAAAGAAGATAGTGAACGTTGAAGGAACCGTTGACATAACTGAAGACGTTGAGGGAAAGAACGTAATAGTAGTGGATAACATAGCTATTAGTGGCACTTCACTTCTTCACGCCACCAACAGGCTTTACGAGGCAGGCGCTAAAAAGGTTGCTTCTGTAACATTAGGTGTTTCTAAGGAGCATCGTGAAGACGACATGTTTATCGAAAACGATGCCAGTGCAAAGAAAATCATGAAAAAAACAACCAGCGAGGGTTCTTAAATAATGAAAGACTTTTTTCTTAACGAAAAACCAGTTATGGCTCTAGTAACGATCAGAAAGCATAGAGATGACGTCTATGGGAGCTTAATTTCGCAGAAGATAGACACGACGTACGCCCATACCGTTAAGATTCTTTCCAGGATGGAGGATCACGATCTTATTGAGACGGAGAAGAAGGGTAGGAAGAAGATTCTCACTCTCACCGACAAGGGTGAGGAATATGCAGACCACTTTATAGAGCTGATTAACTGCTTTGAAGACAATCAGATAGAGAAACAGAGCCCATAATACAATCACAATATTTTGGTAGGTCACAAGCCTTGTAGTAATCCACTAGTATAGCCTAGTAATAGAAAGAAAGCATAGCATGTTTAATAAGGTCTAAGCAGGGTATTTACTCCCTGTGACGATGAGCGACCCAGAAGAGATAGAGAAGCTGTTCCTCAAGAACAAGCCGGTGAAGATCATAGTCAAAATCCGGATGCAAAGGGACGAAAACTACGCCCTCCAACTCTCAAAGGAAGTAGACGCCACCTACTCCCATACAGTTAAAGTCCTCCAGAACATGGAGGAACACGACCTGGTGAAGTTCAAGAGAGAGGGTCGGAAGAAGATAGTCGAACTAACAGAGGATGGAGAAAGAATCGCGAAGGCCTTCAAGGAAGTCTATGATGAGATTGAGAAGACCGATGGCGAAAATTCCATCATCAGGAGGGCATAAAAAAATTTTACGAACTACCTTGCGAAACTTCTCTGATAAAATAACACATTCCTCTGGTCGGAGATATTTCTAAACATCTAACCAAAAATACTGCTTCAGAACACCAATCCTGGTTCTACACAACCTTTGAAAGGTAAAAAAGGTATTATAAGACATCTTCAAACACAATAGTTGTGGTAAAGCCGATAATTGTCCTCCATGCGATCTAGAGGCTACTTTAAAGGCTTTTCAACTTCCACAGACATCAAAACCTGAATTAAACACACTAAGAGGTGACTATTACTCTATGAAGAAAAAGATTTTAACATCTCTAATCATCGTAGGATTGGCAGCAGTAACAGCAGGCGCAGGAACCTCCGCCTATTTCAACGACACAGAGACAAGCCAAGACAACACATTCCAAACTGGCTCACTCGATCTACAAGTGAACTGGGATGAAAAGTACAACGGAGAGAAAGTAGAAAACTCGAACTATACCGACAACCCCGGACCTATCTTCGGTCTTTCAGACATTAAGCCCGGAGATCACGGTCAGGCTAAAGTCGGACTAAGAATCTACGACAACCCCGGACATCTGTTCATGAGGATCAAGGAGAAAGCAGACAAGGAAAACGGAATCAGCGAACCAGAGCGACAGATCGGAGACACAGATCCTGACGGCGAACTTGATAGCAGAATCAAGTTCAGAATCTGGTACGACGATGGCGACGGCATCAAACAGGACGACGAGAAAACACTGTTCTACGGAACAGGTCAGGAAATGGTCGAAAGTAACCTGGGCGAAGGACATTTCCTAGCACAGGAATTCTGGAACAGTGAAGCTTCCGAAAAGAAAAGACATCTAGGAGTCGAATGGTGGCTTCCAAAACACGTAGGAAACGAAGCCCAGTCAGACCTACTTAAGTACGACTTCGAGTTCTACACGGAACAGAAGAGACACAACGAAAACCCGAACAACCCATGGAACTCAGGCGACAAAGAACCTGAAGAACCAGAAGAGCCTGAGAACCCAGAACCGCCTGAAGACCCTGAAGGAAACGAAACAGAAAACTACAACCAGACAACAAACTACACAGTAACACAGGGAGACGAAACCTATGAAGTAACAGCAATCAACGGCGACCAGACGGTTGAAGAGTTCTATGAGTACCAGCTACCTGAAGACCAGCAAACCGAAGAAAACGGAGCTATCAGCGAAGGAAACTTCAACTGGGGATCCAAAGGAACCTTCAACCTTCAGAAAGAAGACGGATCCGTCCTAATGCTGTACAACGGAACTGACGGATTAAGCCTAGTCGCTGTACACGGAAAAGCAAACAGTTACTCCGACAACGGTGGCGGATCAGTAAGTTTCACAGTTCAAAACCTTGGTGACGGCAACTGGGATGTCAAGGACGATCTCTACAGGAAGGATAACGGCGAGCTATCAGGCAGCAACTACGACCGCTGGGACGTAGACTCTTCGCCCCACAGGATCAACTGGACCTGGGGCGACGGAGGAACAGACGGCGGAGCTTTCAACGGACTAGGAAACAGCTTCGATTTCACAATCGAACCACGTTTCAACGAGGAGGCGCCGCTCTACAACGAGTACTACGACGGCGACTTGGAGACATGGGAGATCTTATCCGGAGACAGAGAAAACCCTGAAAGGATTGAGCTAGACATGGACGAGCCAATCACGGTTTCGTCCAACTAGCTCCTTCTCTCTTTCTTCTTTATTTATGAAACCTTCTTATATTGCGATTTCGATCGCAGGACTGATACTTTTAGCGCCTTTCCTAGCTTTAGCTTTCCCTTTCTTGCTTGGCGCTTCGAAGACCTTCGTGGTTACCTCCGGATCTATGGAACCAGGCATACCTACAGGATCAGTGATATGGGTTTCGGACACTCCACCCTCTGAAATCAGACAGGGAGACGTCATAACATTCAACCAAGGCTCAGGTAACACCGTGACACACCGAGTGGTTAACGTCACAGAGGAAGAAAACCCTAGGTTTAAGACTAAGGGTGATGCCAACACGGAACCGGATCCAGGATATGTTGAACCAAATCAGCTTGTTGGAAAAGTAAATTTCAGCGTTCCTTACTTAGGTTATATAGCTGAATGGACAGGATCCTCTATAGGACTTATATTACTGGTCGTGATACCTGCATTAGGCATTATAGGTCTTGAATTATCTGAACTCTATAACACCATGAGGGAAGAGCAGGAGGAAGATTATTCAGGTTTCTGAGGCATTTTAACCTCTTCTTTTGTAAGAATACGGAGCTGACTTGAGTTAGCGTATCCAGAACGCGACATGCCTACAATAAAGTCAGCTTCAAGCTCCTCTGCCTCCTCAACATTTGATTCTTCCACCTCGCCATCTATAACAACTGCTTTACAAGACTCGGTATCCGCTTCCCCAAGCTTGTCTAGAGGCATCTTTTCCTCAACTTTAATCTCAGAATTCAGAACATAAGCCGCTCTGGTTCCTATAATATCCTGGACATGCCCGCCCAATGATTCAAGAACCTCTTCACTAACTTCATCGTTCTCGGGTTCTTCGGCGTAACGGAACTGTTCTTTGTCTCTTAGAGCTTTGTAGATTTCTTCTTTACCTAGTTCTTCGACCTCTTTGTTTTCGGGCGCCCGAGCCACATAGTCAGGATCGGATTTTTCCTCCAGTTCCTTGAGTATCAAGTCTCCGCCTCTATCACCGTCGAGGAACGGCGTAATTTTTTTCTCACTAGGTAAGAGACCGATGTTTTCAGGTATCGATGTGCCTCCTACTGCAATCGCGTTTCTTACGCCGTTTGAAAGAAGGTTTAACAGATCTGCACGACCTTCAACAATAATAATTTCTTCAGAAGAATTTGCTTCAGGACCGGCCTGGAAACCTTTGTACTCTGTCAATTCTGTCGTTCTGACTTCTTGCTTGACCTCGTCGGTTATCTTGCCTTTCTCAGGTGTATCATCCTGCATTTCTTTCAAAAGCTGCTTGGCTCTCTTTACAATATAGTCTCTCTTAGTAGTTCTTTCATCTCTGATCTCTTCAACAGTTATATCGGCATTCGTGGGACCTACTCTCTCTATTGTTTCAAGTGAAGCTCCTAATAAGGCTGTTTCTGTTGCGTTCAATGAAGAAGGAATTTTTATTTCGGCTGTAGATCTACCCTCTTCCTCTTTTACCTGCACGTCGATCCTGCCCACTCTGCCTCTCTCCTGTAACTCCCTTAAGTCCAGTTCGTCTCCGAGTAGACCTTCTGTCTGTCCGAATATCGCTCCGACTATGTCTGGTTTTTCAACTAGACCTGTAGATTCTAGCTTTGCCTCTATCATGTACTTTACAGAATTTTGTGCTACTTTTCCCATTTTTTAGAAGCCTCTTTGATCTTTTCTTCGAATTTTTGCTTGCTCATCTCGAGCTTGAGCTCTTTTCTCCTTGATTTTGTCCCAGAGACTATTCCCGGACGCTCCCCCAGTATTTTTTCGAGACGGGACCTAAGTTCTGCGTTTGCCCTGCCATTTTCAGCCCTGTTCTCCAAGTAGATCTTCGGCATAAAACCGGTTTCTACCTTGAAATTTTTCGAGTCAGGCTCTACCTTTACTTTGACAGTGGTCATAGTATGTGGCTGCCCTGTAACACGGGCGGTCATTCCCGTCCCTTAAGGTCTCGTCCGCTGACTTCAGGACAGCCTACAACTAAATCATCAGTTCGAACTGTTAAATAACACCGGTTACTGGAAGAAAACCCCTTCTTCAGGTACAGGCTTGAACTCAGCCTGGCGGGTCTTGGTCTGTACAGGCTCTTCTCCGTGATACTTCCTGAGGTACTGGAAGTACTCTCTTGTTTTCTCCCGTGCATACTCCCCATCATAGTCGATTCTTTCCTCTCCCACGTAGAACATGAAAGCCCACCTGAAGAACTTGTTGAGAGGCCTTGTAACTATTCTAGGCAAGAACTGTATTCCCTGAGGCATATCGTACTTGATGTATGTTCTTACAAGATATTCGATTCCTCCAAAGTCGTTTTCTCCTGATGGTGGTGTTCGGGTTCTTAAACGAGTCTTTATCTTCATGCTGGCGCCGAAACTTCCCCCATTACTCGGCAGATCTCCTTTAATGTTCATAGTGGAGCGGAAATCGTTCGAATCCTTATTCTGCATGAAGAACTCTTCCTTGGGGCGACCCATCTCCATGTTCTGCTTGAAGATATACTTGTGCTCCTCGTAGATCGAAGGAATGTGGGGCGACTCGTACCATTCTACACGGTTCTGTATCTCCATCCAGTCGTTGAATATGTGGACATCGCTCCAGATATCATCGCCCTCGCCAAACTTGTGCTCTTCCCATTTACCGCCTTCCCCTATGTTGTAGGTTCCTGGCGTATGAAGCCATCCTAGAAGCTTCTTGTAGAATGGCGGTTCTTCGCTCATATTATCCTAGCTCCAAGGAGGACTGTAATGGGAGGATCCGGAGCGGTGGATAGTTTTTTCGACTCCAAACTTCTCCCTCATCAGGTTTTGAATATGCACCATTATCTCTTCTGCCTCTTCCTCGTACATGTGGATCTCTTTTGAGTAAAATTTGTGGTACCAGATACCTGTAAGTATATCATAAAGCTTAGTCTTCTGGAAACGCGACTTGTGTTCGCGGGAAAGACCTGGTTTATCCCAGTTATCCTCAGGAACTTCTTTCATTCCGCCCGGCTCCCAGGGAATAGGCGAGCTACCCGGATAAACTGTCAAAACTTTGGCCGATGTTTTAACACGGGCTTTATGTATATCATCAGGTCTTTCCATCTCGTAGATATCTTTAGGACGTTTCGCACGGAAACTAAGATTGAAGTAAAGCGTTGTGTGCGGCGATTTTTCTTTGAACGCATGCATTCTTATCTTGTCCTTGGGCTTGGCGACGTTGAACTCCATCTTGCCTTCTTCTATCCTATCGATATCGAACTCCTCGACAAGCAGGTCTTTCAAACCCCTGTAGATTCTAGCCGGATCCTCTTTTACGAAGAAATGGTCTTCTTTGGTGCCGGCATCTTCCTCGTATAAAACCATTTTTAGGTCTCCACCGTCTGTCTCAGTCTTGTCATAAGTTCTTCAACTTTTTCTTCAACCGCATGCTCCCATTCATGTCTTACTTCTCCGTAGAGAAACTTGTCGTAAAGCGCTCTATACGCATAGTACCACAGGTTGTCTTTCCATCCCTCCATCGGATAATGAGTTACGAGGCTTCCTTTGACCTGGACATCAAGTTCTCTGGAATCTTTTCTTATTACAAGAAATATCTCTAGCTCCATAACCGTGTGAGTGTCGAACTCTTCTACAGCGTTGATTCTTGAACGGACTGTGCCTTCATCTATATCGTGGTAGTATTTCTCCTCCACCACTTTGTCGAACGACATCCTGCGTTCTAAGAGGTCTTTTAGTTCGGGGTAGGCGGATTCGGGATCTTCCAATATAATGGTTTGTCTTCGGCGTACCGCCTCCTCGGTTATGTCCATAAACAGGGAATAGTCTTGAGTTGGATAAAAAACCAATCGCCTGAAAAAACATAGAAGAAAATATTGGAATGAGGGAAGAAAGTTTTTAGCGCCCTCTGCATTCAGGACACATCAACATTCCCTCGGACTCCATCAAGTTCTCGGAATAGTTCTCACATGATTCACATGTCCCAGACTGTGCCTCAGGTCGAGGTGTTGCTTCAGCGTCAAGCTCCTGCTCTTCCTCCATGATCTCTGCGAAGCCAGGCCATGCACGGATGATATCGCTCTGTGTCAAAATACCTACAAGCATGTCGTTCCTGACAACAGGGATTCTGGATACCTCGTTTCTAATCATAGCCATCGCAACTTCGTCAAGAACCTCGTCTTCTTCAGCCACGATCAGGTCGGTGGACATTACGTCTTCTACCGTTATGTCACGCGGATCCTTGTTCTGTGATACGATATCGTAGACTATGTCTCTGCAGACGATTACACCTACAGCCTCTCCATCGTTAACTACAACAAGACCTCTGATGTTCTCTTCTTTGAGCAATCTTGCTGCTTCTACTATAGTTTTGTCTTTCTCTACTGCAATAACCCCGTCGGTCATTACCTCTTTGATCTCAACTTCTCCATTCATTCTGATCACCTAACAAAAAGAAAAATGTGCAGACATCTTTATGATTCCTGCCTCTCAGCCAGTGAACTGTTTCAAACCGCTTTGCCTGTCGTCCTTACCGAAAAGGCTCTGAATTGTCTTGTTCAGGATAAGTATCTCCTGTCTCGTGTAAGGCGAGATCTCAAAGTCCTCAATAATATCCTTTGCTGGCTGCATATACTTCTTCACAGTTCCCTCGGAAATCGTTAGAAGGACTTTTCCATCACACTCCGGGCACTCCGCAGTAGGCTTTCCAGAGGGGGCAATAGTCTGATTAGTCAAAGGAATTCTACGGAACTTTTCATTACAGTCAACACAACGCATTTTCTGTGAGGAGAACGCGTTCAAGTTACCCTTGATATCCGGGATAAAGTGCTTGTTGAGAAGTAGCTCTGCCACCTCATCCTCGTTTACCGCCTTGGTTTTCCTTCCTAGACCTAGCTGTGAGGAAGTTTTCTCGCTCATCTCATCCAAAGTAACGTACTCGGACTGATTAGGACCATTTTCGATAGTAGAGGTTTCATGCGTATAACCGTGTCTGTATGGTTCATCAGAGTGAACGATGTCCTCACCTATCTCTATATCTGTATCAAGCTCCCATGGCTTCTTGTACTCCAAAGTCTCCTTGTAGAAACTTAATGGGTATTCGTCGACTGTTTCGGTAGCCCATGCCTCATCGTCAACCTCGTCAGCGTTCAAAACAGTTGAAAGGATTAATGGCGCATCCATCGTGTTGTGGGCGAATACGGGGTGTGGTCCGCAGAGGAAGTTCTGATGTCCGGGAACCTCCAGATCGTATACGTAGTCGTTGCCATAATCAACCCTCTCGATTTTAACAACTCTTTCAACAGATACATCGCCTTCAACAGGTTTTGAAAGCGAATCTACGCCTTTCTCGAACAGCTTCTCAACCCTTTCCTTCGAAGCAGCCTTCATCCTGTTGTTTTTCCTGTCGTTAGCGAACTCTGTCTTAATTTCTTCATAGCTGTAATCGCTTTCACGAAGTTGTTTCCGGGCATCATCCAAAACCTCCCATAGTGGCCAAAACGGATCCTTTTCCCCCCATTCTGAATAGAGCACCTCCCATGTCTCTCCTGCTTTCCTTGTAGATGACTTATAACCTAGTTTCCTGACGAGAAGGGTTAGCTGTGTCGCCATCTCGCCACTCTTTGTGTAAAGTTTTGAGAAACCTTTCTCCTCATATATTGAGCCATCGCCAGCACGGTAAGCTTCAATAAAATCTCTAAGCTTGTCTTTTTCAGCTCCGAAGACAAAGCTTGGAACTGACTTTGAGTCAAAGTTCTCTCTTTCGAGACCTAGTTCTTCAAGCGCCTTCATGAATGTCGCCGGCACTCTGACAGCGTAACAGGTCTTCCTGTCCTCTCTAACGTCTTCCTTTATCTTAGGCTTTACGCCAGTCAGCTCTTCTATACATTTTGCCGCGTCTTCTATAATTTCCATATCGGTGTTGTAGATGTCGCCTCTGTCCAGGGCGCCTTCCGAAAGGAGATATCCTAGAAGCCGGTAGAGCTCTTTCGAGTCTTCGAAGTATCTATTTACAGGTTCAGCGTTAGCCCTCAAGCGGACCTTGCACGAAGGAACAACCCCCACATCCTTGTAGAAACTAAGGGGTGCATCCCTTCTACCCGTCTTGTAACGGTATACGTTATTAGTTCCGTACTCCTCCGTCACCTCAGACGTTATCTGGGTCTCAAGTTCAGGTTTTAACTCCTTTCTCTCTTCATCGGGAACTTTAACGTAACAGTCTTCATCCTCAATAATTTCGAAGAGATCTACTTCTTCAGGAAGACCATCGGCTCCCAGTTCGGGGTTTGACGGAACAATCACACAATCTCCCTCTTCTAGTTCACGAACAGGTTTGGCTTCGATCTCGCTGCCTCTTGTCACGAAGACACTGTGATCGCCGGTAACAGAAATGCTACCTCTAGAAGTCTTTACGTTAAATACCTGTTTGTCGTTTTCGTGGCGAATCAGTGCAGTAACTTCTTCAAACTTTACGTTTCCGTCATTATCGAACGAAACTGCCTCTACATCATCTTCAAAACTTCTTGATACTTCAAATCCGTCCTCTCTGGTGACAAAACCCTCCTCCTCAAGAACCTCGTCGATCAACTCATCAGCTCTAGGAGATTCAATCTCCCCATTTCTTCTAACCGTTAGTCTAGTATCCTTTGTAATACTTCGCGCCCCCGTCATATCAGGCAGGAAATCGCGTGAGAAGTTCAGTAAGCCGTCCATAAGCAGTAGAATGGCATCCTCGTCCCCATCCGCATTCCTGCGCTTCGCTGCGTGCCAGTAAGGGTGTGCGTAGATCCCTTTAGCTTTTGTGAAACCTATTATTCTGCCTACCGTTCCTCCTGATGTGTGAGGCGCTAATCCAATTACTAGAGATCCTACGAGGTCTTCTTTTTCTTCTACGTTGTAGTATGGTTCGAGACCGTAGAACTGTTCTAATAGGTCGTCGATGAAGTTTGCGACTCTGACAAAGTAGTCTGAAGCCGCCAACGTGTTTTCGCCATCAGGGATAATGATATCCTGAGGTTTCAACGCAACAACCTGATTATCGTCCTCCAAAGGTTCGCCGTCGACATCTTCTTTGTAACCGTTTTCTCTCAGTTTCTCGACAGATACAGAGATCTCCTTGGGTTTGAAATGTGTCATCGGTATGTCGGAGGCGTCGTAGCGAACGGTACCGTCCTTGTTGACGTAGAGATCGTGTTTCTCTCTTAACAATCCTTTTTCTATAGGTTCTACGTGTTTGTTTTTCCCGCTCATACCTCTAACAGATTTCAAGAGTTCAGGCATATGCCGCATCCCCAAGTTATCCATCGCGTCGTCAACCAATGATTCAACGTCAATATCTGTCCATTTATACCTGTTAATTCTTTCGTCGCCACATTGTCGGCACTGATCTGCTTCCTCATGATGTTCATGACCGCAGCTGCTGCAGAACCATACAGGATCTGCTGGAGAGCCGCAGTTAGGACAGTAAGAGAAATACGTAAGGTTTTCACAGTCCGTGCATCTGTTATGTACTATTCCTTCGTTTACTGTTCCTTTGTTGTATGATGCAGTCAGGTTTCTCATCCTTCCGCCTTCTTCCTTCCCGCAAGGGAACAGTAGCTGTGGTTTCCCCTTGATGGTTCTTCTTTCAGCTTTCTCCGGACGCCCCATCCTTGAACCAAGATAGTGAGGGCACTGCTCTCTTACTTCGATACCTGAAACAGATTCAATGAACCCCGGTATATCCTTAGAGGATTCAATTTTTTCTAACTCTTCGTTATTATCTTCGTGAGGTCTTAGAAGACCTTTCATCACTTTAAGATCTTTCTTCCTTATCTTGATCTTTTCGTCCTGCTGCTTGTGCTGTACAAGAATGTCTTCCAAGGCTTTCTTTGTTTTCTCTCCCTTAATCTCTCCTTCCTCAAGAGAGCTGTAGAGTGCTTTGAAGTTTTCGACCGGGGTTTCCCGCCAGTGGTATGTCCATTTCGGATGCATCGGGATATCAAGCTTCTTCGAGATCTTGAAAGCTTCCTTCGGACTAGGATCTCTTTCAGTAAAGTCCCGACCAAGCTTTACTCCTTTCTCCTCTAAAGCTTTCTCAAGCTCTTTCTCCCACCACTCCTCGACGTAAGGCGATGGAAGTAGTTTCTTTCCGTTCTCTACAAACTCCCCGTACGGAACAAGCATATCACCTAGGAAAAGTATTTCGTCGACTCTTTTCTCGAGTTCCCGTGCTTTCTCACGTGTCTCAACCTTTACGACATCGCCGTTTTTTAGACGTACAACAGGAGGATGAATAGAGTCGCAAGGAGTTCCTACTGTAGCCTTTCCAGGGTATTCGATCTTCAGCTGTGTTCCTATCGCGATAAAACGTTCAGTTACTTCCATCGTTGCTGGATGGAATGAGGCTGCTGCAAGACCGTTTGTTCTTGAGTGACCGTATCTCAGCCTGAAACCACCTTTCTTCCCCGGATGACCAAAAATCGGTCTACCTGCGGTTAAAGAACCTAGGAACTTGTCGCTCGGCGTGTATTTAGACTTATCCTCTTCTTCATCTCCCTCATCCTCATCGTCGCTCGAGTGGATCTCTTTCTGTAGATCTAGGTAGTCTCCTACCCATTCCCAGTGTTCAAGACCGAATTCTTTACCCCATTTTTCGATACGTTTCTTGATCTTAGGGGCTTTGAGCGGGAGTCCGTCTAGATAGACGAGACACATTCCTCCTCTAATCCTGTTAGTATCTATTCTTTCGAGGTCTTTGTAATTTGAGACGTCAAGTGATTCGGTTGGCGACCCCGTGACTTCGATTGGAACGTTGTCTGCGATCATCTCAGTCTCTTCACGCGTAGGATTATACTGCTTTGCGGTAACCCTGTTGTAATAGTCTTCTACCTCTGCGCCGTATCTTTTCACGACAGTTTCTGAAGGCTTGAATTCATCGAGATCTACTCCTATCCTTACGTAGTCTGATAGAAGTACGGACATGGCGGATGCAGTTCCTCCCGCAGAACGGATAGGTCCTGAGTAGTATACCGCCAAGTACTCCGTTCCATCGTTATTTTCACGGATCTTAATCTCTCCAATACCTTCAAGAGGCGCTGTGGTGATACCTCCTGTCATGTAGGATACTCCGACCCTTATTCCTGCGTTACAGGCTCTTTCCTTATCTTCAAAATCATAGAAGTTGCCTTCTGCGATTTCTCTGGCGATTGAGAACGCTACACGCTCATCGTTTTTACCGTACTCGTCTTCAAGCTCACGTATTCTTTCCGCGACACCTTGATCTTCGAGTTCCGGGAACTTTGCGGCGATTACCAGGCTTGAAGCCTTTTCAGGTAGATCTGTGGCGACAGGAATGTCTACCCTTTGCTCCGGGTCTTTGGATTGTTCTCTGGCTTTCTCCGCCACATCATACGCTTTATCTGTTTCCTCCGAAATTCGTTCAAAGTATTTTTCAGTATCCATTTTAATCCTCTAGACAAACTTCTTGACTCTTGTATTCCGGTTTTTGAAGTTAACAAGCGTGACTTTTCCAGGGTCTGGCTCGTGACCTACACGTTTCTGGAAATCTGTCTGTCCCTGAAAGCTTGACGAGTTGATAACGTTCACACCTTTGTAGCTTTCGTTGCAGTGGCTGTGGAAGTGACCTGAAACAAATACATCAGGCTGCTCTTCGATTACAAGATAATCCTCCTTTTCAGGACTCATCTGGTTAGAACCGTAAGTAGGCGCGAGATGTCTTCTTTTCAGTAGATCTATCATGACGTGTTGTGGTTCTTCATACGCTTTCTCTCTCAAGTCCTGTATCTGGTCGACGTGTGGATCGAAACTATGACCGTGATACATCAGGTTCTTGATGCCTTTCGACTTGATTCCGTGAAGACGTACCATCTGAGGGTTTTGAACCCTGTGGAAGTTGTTGAAGTCTTTAATCGTCGGGAAGACTTTTTTCGGAAGCTTGGGCTGCGGCTCCTCTAATCTCGTTATATCGTGGTTTCCTGGAGATGCGATTATCTGAACTCTTTCCGGTATTTTTTCGACCCAGTTCTCGAAAAGCTCGTACTGGTTGTAAATATCTGTAACTTCAAGCTCGTCCTCTTGACCTGGGTAAACTCCTACGCCTTCGACTAGATCTCCCGTAATTACGAGGTAGCCGACTTTTCTCGCATCTTTTGATCCAAGCCATTCCGCAAACTTGTCAAGCTTATCGTGCGTCGTGTCCTTCGAACCCATGTGAAGATCCGATATGTATGCCGCTTCAACTTCTTGCTCAGTGGTGTTTACGCCTTGGGGTATAGGCAGGTCGGCTCTGACAACATTATTAGCGTAGACTATGTCCCCGCCCATAGAACCGATTACGCCTATAACCTCATCCTGTACTATTCTTTCGCCCTCTCTTTCATCGACCAGCGCCTTGAAAGTGGCTGTCTTGTCCTCAAGCTCTACAATCCATTTGCCTGAGTTTGTGGAGTACTTGTCTTTAACTAGACCTATAGCGGATGCATCTTCGCCTTCGTTTCTTCTTTCTAAACGGTTGAGAGTGGTTGCGGATTGCAACTCTTTTCTCCGCATTAAAAGCTTCTTCATCTTCTCGTAACGATTGTTGTAGTATTTCAAGAACTCTGGAACATCTTTCTTTTCTCTTTCAATCTCCTGAGGATCCATCACCTCCACTTTTGTCCTCAAGTCGTTTCTGTCCCCCCTGTCCATTATCTCGACCTTCTTGGAACCTGATTTTTCTCTACTCTTATCACTGTTTTCTTGAACATCATTTGTTTCCTGTTTCTCATCAGAACTTTGACTTTCCTCTTCTTCCTGAACCGGTTTTTCAACTAGCACGCCCCCGTTCGAAGCATGCTCGGAACCATTCGGTTTTTCGGAACTTCCATTAGGTTGGGATCCGTTCGGTTGTGGAGACTTCTTCCTCAGATTAGAAAGCATCGCCTCAGAAATATACATAGGAGTTGTATCAAGGCTTTTGATCGCCTCAATATCTTCCTCCGTTATCTTTTCAGCTGCATCTTTTCCTACGATACAGCCTTCTTTGGTTAATTGCTTTAGTGCTTGCTTGTTCAAACTTGAATCCCTCCCCCAAACTAAGATCTATATGTAAAACTTTTCTTCTACGAGTTCGTTGATCTGACCTCTAATATCTTCGGAAAGATCGACGGATATCTGTCTTGTTCTTCCGTAACGCCCTTTCGAAATAACCTTGGCGTTGATAACCCCCAACATGTCAAGCTCAGATATCAGTCCTGAAACTCTTCTCTGCGTAAGCTTTGAGACATCTACGTCCTGGCAAAGCTCTTTATATTCACTGTAAACATCTCCTGTCGCTATCTCATCTTCATCCTCCGTCATATCAAGTATAGTGTAGAGAACAAGTTTCGAGTGCTTAGGCTGATTCCTCACTGTTTCGACCACTCTGTCTCTTTCAATCTTCTCCTGTGCCTGGTCGACGTGATCGGTAGCTACTTCTTCGCTGCTGGATCTTTCTGCCAGTTCTCCTGCAACACGGATAAGATCTAATGCTCTTCTTGCGTCGCCATGTTCTTGAGCGGCTAAAGCAGAACATTTCGAGATAACTCCTTCCTCTAAAGTATCTTCAACAAATCCTTTTTCCGCCCTGTCCTTCAAAATTTCTCTAAGTTCTATCGCGTTGTAAGGCGGGAAGATTATCTCCTCTTCTGAAAGTGAGGACTTTACTCTTGAGTCCATGTACTCCGTAAAGTTTAGGTCGTTCGAAATCCCTACAATAGAAACTTTTGTTTCATCTAAGTCGTCGTTGATTCTTGTAAGGTTGTATAGGAATTCGTCTCCGACTTTTTTGACTAATGCATCGATTTCGTCTAATGCAATTATTACTACACCTTTCTGTTCCTGTAGTGCTTCGAAGAAACGGTTGTAAACCTCATCGGTCGGAAGTCCTGTGCTTGGTACATCGTCTCCTAACTGTCCTGCAAGCTTAGCAAGTAAGCGGTACTCTGTATCGGCTACCTTCTTCATCTTACAGTTTATGTATACAATATTAAGGTCGACGTCCTCGTCTTCGGCAACATCGTTTAACTCACCTGTAACGTGCTTTGTAATTAAGGTCTTCCCTGTCCCTACAGAACCGTAGATGAAGACGTTTGATGGATCGTCTCCTCGGAGGCTTGGTGCCAGAATGGATGCGAGGTTGTTGATCTGCTGGTCCCTATGTAGTATGTTGTCAGGTTTCCAGTTGGTCGTAAGAGCGTCCTTGTTTTTGAAACAAGATTTCTTGTCGATGTAGTCAGAGAACATCGACTTCAGGTTGCCCTGACTCAAAACCATTCCCCTCTGTAGAAGTGCATTTGTTTTTGCCCCCGTGTTGGTTCCATTCGAAACGAAGGTTTAAGTATATACTCCAGATGAATTCCGTGTAAAACCAACCCCCACCCCCTGTTTTCGTGTGGAACTTAATCCTAACCACCCACCTACCGGTATAACACTGTTATATTATATGTCGGTGTTATAACGTAAACTCGAACTCAGATTAGAAAATAACTCCATACGAAACCGAGGGGTCTGTGGTTTAGAGGCAAAACCGGATAAAAATGGTCTAAACCATACAGCTAAACCGAAACCGGCAGAAACAATATAGAGAAAACAGACAACAAAACTAAGTTCTTAAGGTTTAGAGAAATATTTATTGGTTTAGATAACAGCCAGAAAAACGTTTTAGAAGAATCAAAGATTTCCTAGTTTGATAAAATGCTTTAGAGTTGCTTAGAATGCTTGTTTGACCCCCTGATTTCGAGTGGAGAAGAGAGGGTATAGTTCTTAATATGGGTTATCGGAGAGTAATAATACCTCATATTTTAAGGCTTCCTGTTCGAGTAAGGAGTCAGTGAGTCACGGCTCAGGAAACCAACATTCAGACCCGGCAAGAAAATGGGAGAAAGCACTCGCCCATATCACAATCGCAATCATCCTCAGCATAGGACGAGTGACTTATTCAGTTTTCGCCTCAGTCTTCAGGATTCTGACACGGCTAGCCTGAACTTGTCCAATTTACTAAATTCCTTTTCGGCAATTCCAATCAAATTCAAAGCCTTTTCTCTGCTAAGACCAGAACCTTCAATATTGAAACCATTTGAAGTTGCTACAAACCTGCCCTTACTACTGGAAACAATATACTTTATCTCAGGAGTTTCTAACTTCTTTACACTAAAATTGCTGGTTTTTAGCTGGTATACCGATTTTTCAGGTCTACTTAGGTGGCTTAGTGAGACTTCGGGACTTTGTATAGCGGCTTTTTTGGTCGAGCGGTTCACGGAAAATTCAAGCGAAATACTTCCAGATGAAATCGACCTCTTTAAGCCTTCGAAATCCTTAGAAACTTTTTCTGACGTGGCACCCGCCTGTTTCAACTGGAATCTCTTCCCGCCAACAATAACAGTGCTCGAAGAATCATTCAGACCGATAACATCGAACACAACTTTCTCAGACTCGCCAGGTTTCAATACAACCGAACGGTTCTCGTCCTCCAGCAGATCGAAAACAAGATTTTCGCTTAGTTTAGGGCTAATCGATCTCTCTATTTTGAAGCTGTTATTGTTTTTGAACTCGACCACAAGTTCCCCAATTCCACCTTCTCTCAAATCACCTGAAACATTAAAATCTAGATCTCCTATTTCGTAGGTCTTCGAAGCCTTGGCGACATTGCTATCGGTTATAACTGCAGCCTCCACAAAATGCTCTCCTTGTCCAAGTCTCGAGATATTGTAAATATTGATGCCTTTCTCGAGTGAGGTTTCGAAAGAAGTTCTACTACCGCCAATCTGATAAGCGACTGTTGCATTCCGTTTCTTGTTAGAGTAGACTTCGAGTCGGGCAACATTTTCCCCTTCAAGCGAGGCTGTTAGAGGCGTTGAATACCTAACTTTTATCGAAGCATTTTGAACTACTTCATAGCTATTTCCTGTCTTCATTATACCGGACTGGACGAACCTGAAATCTTCGCCCTTCGAATAGTTTGATTTTGTTGAGGGAAAGCTTTCGAACTCCCTCGAAATATTTTCGTACCCACCTGAAGATGTTAGGAGCTGTGTTTCAGGCAGTTCTAAACCGGTTTTCTCGGTGTATCGGCTACTGGTTTCAACTTGTTGGATATTTCCAGGTATTTTCTCTGAGAACGAATATAACGGCGTTATAGGAGCTCCGGCTATTTTCAGTTCTGAGGAAGAGTTATAGCTCAAACCGTCCTCAAAACCGATTTCAGGTCTTAGAGTTGCGTTCAAAACACATTCGCCTTTCTCACATTTTTTCGAAAACTCGAAGTAATCAGATTTTATAGGATCTTTAGGCATCTCCGGATTACCCATCAAAGAAAGCGAAGACTCCATCTTATCTTTAACACCATTTTTATGGAAAGAAGTTGGATTGTAAACCAGTCCGGTCTCTCTCAAAGAGTTAACTGAACTTTTGAGCGAGTTTCCTAGGTTCTTACCTACCCTGAAGAACTCTGAATCAATTATGGAGGAGAATGCGGCATAGTTCACAGTTGAAAATCCTAGGTGGGCGGAAGCACCTTTCTCAATAAAACTATTTCTCATCTCCGCATCTTTTTTACCTGCCATAACTGTCGAGTCCCAGACAATAGGCTTCTCCAACTCAGGTATATCGGAAGGACTTATACTTACGTTGTACTGATTGTGGGATGGCAGCTTCCAGTTGTTTGAGTTACCGCGTCCCTGGAAGTAGATTATTTCCGACCCCCTGGTTTCACCTAGAAAACCTTGTTTCTCAAGCTTAGGATGGCTTTCAGGCCACAAAAAGTTGTAGAAAACCTGGACCACACCTTTCTGGATTACCTCGGTAGGAGTTTTACCTAGAGGTACTTCCCAACCCTCCATACGTTTCAGACCTCTCTCTAGATTGAACTCGTAGTCACTCCATTTGTACTCGTAAAGCATCTCCAGACCTTCTTCCGCAAACTTCAGACCTCTGATAACCGTTAAACTGGTTTTAGCCATGCTTCCAGCGGAAGATCCAACTGAATCCAGTAAAGACTCAGCTCTATCCGTATTTTTTAGGAAGCTTGAGATACCTGTAGGGGTCAGGCTGTACAAGGTCTGTAAAGGTTCGGCCCTTCTCTCAACAAAATGCGTGGTGTTATACCCTTCTTTTCTTAGAACGTTTTCAACGCTGCTACCATGTCTAAGACCTCCTCCAAAAGTTGCGAGCACCACAGGCCATTCCTTGTGTAGGTATTCAGATCCTAGAACCGCTTTGCTACCGATTTCTCTTTCCAGTGATCTGTGGAAAAGCTTTGAAGCTTCTAAGCTGTCTGAAGGGTATCTTCCGACACCTGCCTCAAGGAAAGAATCGTTGTCCAGGTCTCCATAGTTAAGGTCGGAGGTGAAATGTTTACCGTCCTCTTTATCGCTGAAAAGTATTCCTTTTTCCACAGGGTCCTCGTAAACCTTTCTAGGAGCGTTTAATAGCGATATATGTTTGCCTTCAAATACTGTGTTAGGGTTCTCTCCTATCCGTTTGAACGCATTATTGATTTTTCTATCGAGCCTTATAACGCCGTTATATTTATTGGTTGTCGAATTCAAGTTCTGGTAGCTGAAGTCGCTGTCAAAGTTAACAGGGTAAACAACTTGTTTTACAGCCATCTCCGCCGCCAAAACACCGGAATCAGAATCTAAATCAGCTACAACAACATGGTTAGGATCAAAAACCTCGATAAAACGATTCTTAACCTCTTCAAGACTCTTGTTAACCAGAGAACTTGAACACCTTTCCCTGGAAAAACTCAGGCACGAACCATTCTTAGCTGCCAAAGCAGAAGCATAAACAGCCTTAACACGATCCTTCACAAAAACACAGTCCGTCCTATTGAAAACCTTGTTCACGTTATCCGTAGAATTCGCCGAAGAAACACCTACACCAAGAACGTTTTCTTCCTGAATTTTCTCCGTAGAATTTGAAACATAAGCTGTCGAGTTCAAAGCCACAGCCTCTAACATCGAACGGTCTTTACCCACAAAAACAGTTTGATTAAGAGAATGGTTCCAGGTGTCAGTCGCGGCTTTCTCAAGATCAAGTATTTTGACTTCCTGATCTAAGGCTAGAGCAAGTTCATGCTCTTGATCGGGATCATACTGTGTGAGTTTGAGCCCTTTTTGATAATTCTTCAAACTAGATGAAAATATTTTTTCGCCTTTGTAATTGAATATAGATAGATTTCTTGCCTGTATTCCAGCCATTAAATCTCTTTTAGGTAGTTTTTGGAGTTGATCAATTTGGTGTTCGTAGTTTTTCTGATGGAGTAATTCCCCTTTTTGGTTTCTGATATATAAGCTGTTTTTACCGCCATAGAGCATTTTGTTGTCTTTTAGGACTACAGAGGTTGTGATAGGAGACTTAACAGACCATTTAACAGAGCCGTTCAAACCTCTCAGTTCTAATCCCTGAGAATGTCTGATGAGGACGCTTTTATCGATGAATTTGCCGAATTTCTTATCGCCAGGGGCAGCAGACCATTCTATTTTGCCTGTTTCGGACTCAATCACTCTTAAAGGTCCTGAGCCATAGTTTCCAAAAATAACTTCCAATCTACCATCTTCGTCAAAATCTGAATGATCTCCAACTAGTTTCAAACCCTTATTGCTATTTTTCAACCATCTCTGTTTTCCATTCAAACTAAAAACGCCGTAAATCCTTCCATTACCAGCCGCTATACGGTTGTCTGAAATGAATTTCACCGAATCAACAGCCCTTCTGAATGCGCTTTCTGAAGTAATATCGCCTTGTGAGTGTACAAACCATTTGGGGTCTGAAAACTTTGTTCCGGTTGCCCAAAAGGCAGTATTGTTGATTTTACGGTAGTCTATGCTGAAGGCGGTCCTGCCCTCAGGATTCAGGCTGTAGAGTTTGGAGGATTTGTTGTAAACCGATAAAATGTCTTTTTGATTTATTTCAAGTCCGAAATCTCCTTCTTTAGAAGTTTCAAAACTTTTTAACTTATTCTCGTAATCGAAGCTTTGAATCTCGGTTAGTTCAAAGCCCGAAGCTGCCGGTATCACCGGAATTAACAGTAAAACAATCAGTATCTTTCTCATGGTTAAGCTGAAAAGCTTCTGTTTTAAACCAAAGATTACGGTTCGATGAGTGTGGAAGTAGGAATATACCATCCTTGGTTGAAAGAGAAAGGCGGAGCCGAAAAAGTAGTTCTAGAACTAGCAAAACGATCAACACACGAAATAACAATATACACAAGGTTCTACAACCCGGAATCAACATTCAAAGAATTCGGAGATCTGGAAATTAAGGAACTAGGGTTTGGCGGTGACGCAAAAAACTTTATCGACGCAGGTCTCAGATTCGGAATCGGATCCATGCTAGGCAAAATACCGACAGAAAAACTCGACGCACTAATAATATCAGAAGCAGGTCTCGGATCACTCACAGCAATCAGAAACAACAACCTACCAATAATCTGCTACTGCCACACACCTCTAAGAGCTGCGCACCCCGAATTCACACAACTCTACATCAACGAACAACCTCTACCACTAAAACCCGTCTACAAAATCGGAACCAAAATATACAGCGTTTTCGAGAAACACGCATGGAAAAAATTCGACAAGGTAATTGCGAACAGCCAAACTACCAAAGAAAGAATAATCGCAAAACACCTAAAACACGAGAAAGACATAGAAGTAGTCCATCCCGGTGCAGATATAGAACAAAACAAGCCTGGAGAGTACGAAAACTACTTCCTGTACCCCTCCCGTTTCAGAAAGTACAAAAGACAAGAACTAGCTATTGAAGCATTCGAAAAAGCGGATCTCGAAGGCTTCAAACTAATTTTGGCTGGTTCCAACCAAGACCCTGAATACGTAGAACAACTAAGACAAAAAGCAGGAGAAAACGTAGAAATCAAGACCGATGTGCCGGGAGACGAATGGAGAGAACTTTACAGAAACTGTTACAGCGTCTTGTTTCTTGCAGAAAACGAAGACTGGGGTATTATCCCGGTCGAGACCGGAAGCTACGGCAAAAGTATCATCTCAGTTAATGAAGGCGGGCCGGCCGAATCAGTACAACACGGAGAAACAGGATTCCTTGTAGAACCCGAACCGGGCATGATCGCGGAAAAAATGTGTGAGTTGGCGGAAAATCCTGAGAAAAACCGGGAAATCGGTAAAAAAGCTCGAAAAGAATCAAAGAAATACAGCTGGCAGAAATTCGCTGAAAAACTAGATAGACAAGTCGAGGATTTGGAATGAAAATATCACTTATCTGCACAGTATATAATGAAGGAGGATCTATCGAAGAACTTCTAGAATCCATAGTAGGACAGAAACGAACTCCGGATGAAGCAGTTTTCGTTGACGCGGGCTCCGAGGATGGCACACGTCAGATTATAGAAAATTACTCAGAGGATTATGAGTGGATCAAATTATTTGTTGAAGAAGGGTGCAATATTGCTGAGGGCCGTAACACTGCTATAGAGAAGGCAGAAAACGATTACATCGTAGGAACTGACGGCGGCTGTATTCTTGACGAAGGATGGGTTAAGGCCATGGAAGAAGCTTTCGAAGACGGTCATGAAGCGCTCTCCGGACTCTTTAAACCTCTTTCCGATGATCTGTTCGAATTCGTTCAGGGGGAGATTCGTTGCGCACACTATGAACGAGAGAATGTTCCGGATAACTGGCCGCCAAGCTCCCGTTCAGTTGGTTTCACCAGACAAGCATGGGAGGATGCAGGAAAATACCCTGAAGATCTTTTCACAGGAGAAGACGCGAAATATAACTCAAATATTAGGCGGGCGGGATACGAATGGCATGTCGTGCGTGATGCATTTGTATACTGGCGTATGAGGCCATCATGGAGATCATATTTCAAGCAGTTCTACCTTTATGGGGAGGGTGATGCCAGGGCAGGAAACATGTTTGACTACCCGGGCAAAATCTTCGGTGTCTCAAAGGTCTTTCTCCAGACCTCGACCACGTATATAGGACTGATAGGTTTAGCAGGAGCTATCACCGAACCACTTCTATTATCGTTGACTGTTGCTGGATTCGGTGCTCACTACGGTTATTACCTTTCAAATCTCAAATCTGCAGTAGAAAAGAAGGGATTAAAGACAGCTCCCTACTTTATTGGATTGGTGCCGGTTCAAACGCTTGGACACTTCCTAGGTTATCACAAAGAGAAGGTGAGAAAATGGCTTCGATTGTAATACCTACAAAAGACGAGGACAAGATCTTCACCGCGATGAAAAGAGCTAAGATGCAGGGACCCGACGAAATAATCGTAGTAAATGAACAGAGTTCCTCAGAACCTTACAAAGAAAAGCTATCTAATATGTCAGGAATAAGATACTTCGAAGTCGAAGGAGGAACCGCCAAAGCCAGAAATAAAGGAGCTGAGGAAGCGAAGTCTGATAAAATAATATTCCTGGATGCCGACTGTTATCCTCAAGAAGGCTGGCTTAAAGCCATGGAGGAAGCACTAGAACAAACAGATATGGCGGAGGGGAAGGTCGAATATCAGGGAAAAAGATGTCCCTTGAATAAAGTAGTAGAGAATCTTGGAGAAGAGAAAAGGTTTTTGACGGCCAATTTAGGGGTTAGGAAAGAAGTATTTGGCAGGATTCAGTTCGATGATGCTTACGATATATTCCGTGAAGACACTGATTTTGGTTGGAGAGCGTTGAAAGCAGGGTTCAAAACTCAGTTTGTTGAAAATGCAGGGGTCGATCATGATGCCGGAAGATACGACCTCGAATCGTTTGTTAAGGACAGGCTGAGGTACAAGACCGAGCCTTACTTCTACAGAAAGTTTAAGAACTACGATTTAATCGATAGAGAGGTATCGAAGAAAGGTCCTGTATACTATCCTAAAGAATTAGTTTTCTCACTTCTTATAATCGTAAGTCTTGCGGTCTCAATATTCCAGCCCTTGGCCTTAATAGCAACAGTAAGTTTGATGGTGTTTCTCTCAAGTTTCTACACTTACTCGAAGATAAATCAGGGCAAAGCAAGGTTCTGCCCGATCGACTGGCTGAAAGGGTTGGTGTACGTCCCTCTCGGAATGCTGGCGAAACAGTACGCCATAACCAAAGGTGTCTGGAAGTGGAGATAACATATGTAGGAAGTTCCACTGGTTACGCAGGAGTGGAGATCTACAGTCAGGAGCTGAAAAGAGAGCTGGAGAAAAAAGATATAGAAGTAAACCAGGTCGAACCCGCGACAAAACTCAAGCCACACTTCCTAAACCACTTGCTGATGAACTCTAGGGAGTTAGGATCGGAGGGGGTCGTCCACGTCACGAACCAAGATCTTATGTCAGGTTTCTTCATGAAGAAAGGCAAAATGGTTGTAACCGTCCACGATATCTTTCCATATCTGGGATACTCAGGTCCAATATATTCTCAAATCTCCAGGTTTTACGTCCGGAATATAGAGAGAAAGGCTGACAAGATAATCGCGATTTCCGAGTTCACGAGAGACCAATTGATTGAAAACACCGATATTACTGATGAAAGGATCGAAGTCATATACCAAGGCGTTGATCTTGAAACATTCTGCCCGAAAGAAGGATCGCCGTTCGAGTTCGACTATTTTCTGCATGTTGGATCGGAGATTGACAGGAAGAACATCGAAGGTTTGATTGAAATATTCTCAGATATTAAGGAAGAAAAAGATGTGAAGCTGGTAAGGGTCGGAAACCAGAAAGAGGAAACAAAGAATTTGATCGAATCGAAAGATCTTGAAGACGACGTTATCTATGTTGATAATATTACAACTGAGAAACTTGTTAAGATCTACTCTGGCGCAGAAAAACTACTATTCCCGAGTGAGGCAGAAGGCTTCGGAAGACCGATGATCGAAAGCCTTGCTTGTGGAACACCGGTGGTTGCGTTTGATCGTTCACCCATGAACGAAGTTCTTCCCGAGGAAATGCTCGTTGATTGGAACGATCAGGAACGATTCGTTGAGAAGGCGCTTGAAAGTAGCGATACTGACTGTCGTTCAATCGCTGACAATTATTCGTGGGAGAGAACAGCAGAGGAAACAGTCGAGGTGTACAGACAATTAGGAAAGTAGTCGGTATACACTACGGAGAGCCCCATGAGGTCCACAAGGTGTGGATGGATGCGGTAGGTGAGACCAAGAGACTTGATATCGACCACGAACCATCGATAACCAACATAATTCGTTATGCTTTAAAGGTCCGGGAAGTTCCTGATGCCGATGTTATAATCTGCGAAGGCGGAGTCGAACTGAGGACTGCCGTCGTGAAGAAACTATTGAACCCGGGAACGAAGATAGTCCGATTGGTCGCGGACCAAGGTCTTTACGAAGTCGAGGAAAAAGATCGGAATGGTTTCGAGCAAAAGCTTCTGAATCGTTTTGTCGATGGAGCGATCACCAACTCAGAGTTCATGAAGAACTATGCTGAAAAATTCATCGATGCGCCGATAGAAGTCGTTCATCCTTTTGTACCCGATCTTGAAAGATATCTTGAGAACAATAGAGAGTACAAAGAGACACAGGAAATCTGCTTCGTCGGCTACAACTATCCAAACAAGAACGTCGATGTACTGGTTGAAGCAGTGAAAGATCTCGACGTTAAGCTGCACATAGTTGGGAAAGGTCACGATCAACGTGACGATGAAAACGTTATCGTCCATGGTTTCGTCGATGATCTCGAAGAAGTCTACGATCGTTGTGATATCTACGTTCAGCCTTCGGACGGTGATGCGTTCGGAGTGGCACCGGCCGAAGCGATGGCATACGGAATACCTACAATCGTCACCGATACCACAGGGATCAAAAACTTGATCGGAGAATTAGATGAAAAATTAGTTGCGGAAACATCAGTCAAAGGAATAAAGGGCGCGATCAAAAGTTTCTACGAAAAAAGCTTCGATGAAAGAAACCAGCTATCGGAAAAGATGAGAGAGAAAGTTTCGGTACTTTCGAAAGACAGAAGCCAGAAAAGCTTTAGAGACAAGTTCGAGAAAATTGTGGAGGATAAGATATGAGAATACTTTTTATGGAAAGATGGACCTCTGATCCTAGAGGAGGAACAGAGTCAATAAAAACCCTTTTTGAGGAAGTAAGCAAAGAACACGAAACGAAGTTCATATGGAGAGGCAACAGAAAAACCGAGGAGGGCGAGGAAGCCGCCAAGCTTTATTCGAACTCTATCAGCCCTTACGTACCTTTGGAAGTTGAGAAATTATTGCTTTTCCTTGAACCTCAACTTACCGGTCTCTACGAAAGAATCGACGAATTTGATCCCGATCTGATAGTTACGCAGTCAGAGTCCTCATATATTGCAGTTAAGTACGCTCAGGAAAACGACTGCCGATCATGCGTGTTCTTGAGAGCATGGGAGCTTCTCTACGCTTCCGAAAAAACTCACGGAGGAAATATGATCGTCTCCAAAATTGCGAACTCGGCTATAAGGCCTTTAAACAAAAGGCTGGCCGACTATTGCCTCGAGAATGCCGATATTCTTGTAGCTAATAGCAAATATACTGCCGGAGTGTATGAGGATTACATAGAGAGAGATCCCGAAGTAGTCTATCCCTTTGTTGATCTTGAGAAGTATAGAACGGAGCCTGGCGAAAAGATTCTCCATGTAAATCCCTCGAAGGATAAAGGAATTGATCTGACTCTTGATGTTGCCGAGGGAATGCCGGAAGAACATTTTATTATCGCTGGAAACCCTAGCAGCGAAATAGCTGAAAGAATAGAGGGTCTTGAAAACGTTGAATGTCTTGGATATGTAGAGGATATGAAAGAGGCATATTCTCAGACCAAGATTGCATTAGTTCCATCAAAATGGGATGAACCCTTTGGGAGAATACCTATTGAAGCAGGAGCTTCCGGTATACCTACGGTAGCCAGCGATCGAGGAGGTTTGCAAGAGTCAGTCGGAGAAAAAGCGCTCCTAGCTCTTAATCAAAAACCGGAAAGTTACATCGAAAAGATTCGACAAGTAGATGAGAGCTATGAAGAATATTCCGGGAAAGCCAAGAAAAATGCTGAGGAGAAGAAGATAGACCATCAGATTAATAGATTTTTGAATTTAATTAGTTGATTCTCATTTTTTAATGAAGTAGAGCAGGCAGAAGAGCTGAGAAAGAAAAAGCAGTTAGAGAGAAATAGGGGCTTAAAAGCTATTATTCAAGGGCTAAATAGTGTTTCTGAAGGTCGAGGAGTTATCTTTTAACCTTTATGTGGTTCTCGCTCTCTCGACTTCCTACATCATATAGCTTGAATTCTTTATCTTTCAAGAATTTCTTTAGTTCTGCTTCTGAACCGCCGAACTTCTTGATTCTGTCTCCATGAAGTTCGATGAATAGAGTGTTTGCGGTTTCTAAGGTTTTTTCTAAACCCTTTAGAACTTCCAGTTCTGCACCTTCTACATCTATCTTGATTACGTCGGGTTGTTCAATTTCATGTTCGCTGATGAAGTCGTCTCCTTTCCAGGTCTCTGTACTCATATCTCCTTGATTAGATATACTTGCCTCACCTTCTCCTGCTTCTCCTGATTCTTCTTTTAGCATCATCTCTGAATTTTGATTCATCAGTGCGACTTCGAAGACTTTACCGTTAATGCTGTTGAGTTCAAAGTTTCTTCTCAGATGCTCTGCGTTTTTCGGGAAGGGCTCGAAGCCGTAGACTTTGGCTCCTGTTTTACCTGCAAAGCAAGCATGTGTTCCAATATTGGCGCCTATATCATAGAACGTATCAGATTCATCAAGTTCTTCTATTATGGATTTAATGACAGGTTTTTCGTCTTTGAAGTTCTTTACCCGGTTGTATTCGGTTGGAGAAGTAATGGTGAAGTTACAGGAGATTTCATTTATCTCTGTTGTTTTTCTGCCTTTCCGGAGCGTAAACTCTTGCTTCAGAAAAGAAGCTACATATCGTATCTTCCCAGGATTCTTAACAAGTTTCAGTACTTTTTTAGAATATCTTTTTATCATTGGATGATCTCTGATACAATATGTCGCTTTATTCTTTTTACAAGAAATGGGTCCTTCCGAAAATCGAGACTCGCCGTGGATCAAATTTCATCTGTCGACATCTAAAGAAGTTGTCTCTAGGCAGTCTGGAGTCTGTTCCAGTATCAGAGAGAGAGAGAAGGGATAGGAGACAAAGAATGGGATAATCTGATAATATTGGATGCGTGTCGGCACGATCTTTTCGAGGAGGTTGTAGGGGAATCCGATTACCGTTATTCTCTAGGCTCCAATTCTTCTGAATTTGTAGAAAAGAATTTTTCTGAAGGAGATTGGTCTGATACTGTTTATGTGACAGCTAATCCACATTTTCACAAGACTCATTTTGAAAGTTTAACAGGAAAGAAGGCCGAGGAAGTATTCCATGAAGTTTTTCATACCTATGAGACAGACTGGAATAAAGACGAAAGAACTATTATGCCTGAAGATGTAGCTCGCGATGCTGAAACTGCAGCAAACCTATTTCCTGATAAGAAACTAATTATACATTTTATGCAGCCGCATTATCCCTTTCTCAATTCCGATTTAGAGGAAAGCGGTATCAGAATAGTTGATGGAGAGGGCGGAAAAACTATTTGGGAGAGAGCTGAAAGGGGGGAAATAGATAAGAGAGAAGTGCGGGGTGCTTATAAGAGAAATCTCGAAATCGTAATGGAGTATGTAAAAGACTTGAATTTAGAAGGGACGACTAGGGTTACTGCTGACCATGCTAACTTGTTTGGAGAAGGAGGAATATATGGTCATCCGAAGGAGGCTCACGTTAAGCCCCTACTTAGGGTACCATGGTACGATTTAAAGGCCGCTAGGGCCAATTGATGCCTTTTGTGATTCCATCATCTAGTTTATGTCTAATTTTCCTTCCTTCTATTATCAAAGCTTCATCCATACTCTTTAGGTCCTTTCTGCTTATCTGATTGAATTCTGCCCAGTCTGTCACTATAAGTGCTGCGTTCGAGTTCTCTATCGCTTTCTGGTAGCTTTCCGTGTACTCGATGTCGGGATGTCTTTCTTTCATGTTCTGGATTGCTTCTGGGTCATAGGCTTTAACATCAG
This sequence comes from Candidatus Nanohaloarchaea archaeon, assembly GCA_014297435.1. Classification (GTDB taxonomy): domain Archaea; phylum Nanohalarchaeota; class Nanosalinia; order Nanosalinales; family Nanosalinaceae; genus PL-Br10-U2g16. The sequence continues at coordinate 170,012 of JACOQA010000002.1, forward strand.
CTCCTTTCTGTTTTAGTTCGGAGATTATATCGATTGCCGGACTCTGTCTTATATCGTCTGTTCCCGGTTTGAAAGCAAGTCCGAGAATCGCAACTGTCTTATTTTCAAGGCTGGGATAGTGTTCCTCTAGTAAATCTACGAGCCTGGTTTTCTGTTTCTCATTAACCTCTATAGTGCTCTCCGTTATCTTTGGGTCAACATTGTTTTTCTCCATGAAGTTGATTAGAGCTCTAACGTCTTTCGGGAAGCAAGATCCGCCGAAACCAGCTCCGGAGTCAAGAAAGCTCCTCTCTATCCGAGAGTCCATTCCGATTCCGTCTGCAACCTCGTAGACATCAATTCCAAGCTCTTTGCACATGTTTCCGATCTCGTTTATGAAAGATATTTTTGTTGCGAGTAAAGAGTTCGAGGCATACTTGATAAGCTCTGCAGCCTTTAGAGATGTCCTCATAATTGGAGCTTCGAACCCTTCGTAGACCTTCTCTAAGGTTTCTCCAGACTTTTCATCTAGCTCGCCAATAACTATTCTATCGGGTTCAAGAAAGTCGTTCAAAGCTGTTCCCTCTCTGAGGAACTCAGGGTTCATACAGACTCCGAAGTCCTTGCCCACTTTCTTTCCTGAAACTTCTTCGAGTATGGGTATTATCTCTTCCTCGGTGGTTGTCGGTACAACGGTGCTTTTCACGACAAAGACGTGGTAGCTGTCTTTGTTCTTAATTCCGTGAGCTGCGTCTTTGGTCGCTTGTTTGATGTAGTCGAGATTGATGTCCCCATCATCTTTCATGGGGGTACCAACAGCTAAAAATGTTATATCAGAGTCTCTTATTGCTTCTTCTGTATTGGTTGTTGCCCTGAGTTTATCTTCCGAAACCATCTTTTCTAGAAGTTCGGGCAGATCTTCCTCGTAGATCGGACATTCTCCGCTATTAATCTTATCGACTTTCTCTTGGTCGATGTCGATACAGGTCACATCGTGTCCTTTTGAGGCCAGCCCTGTTCCCGCGGGCAGACCTACGTAGCCGGTTCCGACGATACTTATATCCATAAACATCAAATTTGAGAACAGCCATTTAAGCCTCTCGACCGAAAGTATTCTTAATGAAAGGACTCATACCTGCGGCAGGTAAAGGTACACGGATGAAGCCTTTCACAAAGGCTTACCCTAAAGAGCTTCTGCCTGTTGGTGAAAAAGCCGTTATTGAACATGCAATAGAAGACCTCAAAAACGCAGGTATAGAGGAAATAGTAATTGTAGTAGGATGGAAGCAACACGCAATCCTTGACTACCTAGGTTCGGGTAAAGAAATAGGAGTTCAGTTAACTTATGTTGTTCAAGACGATAGAAATGGTCTTGCTGGTGCGGTCAAAGCGGGAGAGCATGTTATCGGTGATGAAGAATTTGCAGTTATTCTTGGAGACAATTATGTCGACAACAAGAAGTCCATGAAGGATATAGTCAATTTTCATGAAGAAAAAAACATGGATGCCACTATAGGAACTTTCAAGCCCGACGATATAACCTCTTATGGGGTTATAGATCCTGGAGAGAACAATATTGTTAAGAGGATGGTTGAGAAACCTTCTAAAGGGGAGGCGCCTTCAAACATCGCGATCTCCGGAATGTATGTCTTCAAACCCGAAATCTTCAATACCATAGAAAAAATAGGGAGGGGCAAGGGCGACGAATACCAGTTAACTGATGCGATTGACAAAATGAGGCAAAACGGTTCAAAAGTTGGCTACAGGAATATAAAGGGATCAAGGATTGATGTGGGGACGCCTGAAAGACTGAGAGAGGCAAACAGAGAGTTTGATTTGAGGTAATCGATATGAGCGCGGCTTTCGAGATATACAAGTACTATAGATATAAGTTCTATTCAAAGTACAGTCATCTAAAGGGCGCCACTTTCCTCCACCGTCAACTCAAAACTCTAGCTCAGAAAGGAATCGAGAAGTTTGATGGCAAAAGCGAATCCATTTTCGAAAAGAATGACTGGGATAATTTGATTATTCTTGATGCTTGTCGATACGATCTATACAGGGAGGTAAACGGAGAAGTGGAAAAACGCATAACTCTTGGAAGCGACTCCCGTCAGTTTATAGAGGAAACATTCTCGGAGGGTGATTTCTCTGATGTGGTTTATGTCACCGCGAACCCGCATTTCTCCGCCTCAAACTTCAGAGAAAACATCGGAAGAGATGTCGAGGAAACATTCCACGAGGTATACCATACGTACGAGACGGACTGGAGTGAGGAAAACGGAACGGTGATGCCAGAGGCAGTGGTCAGGGATGCCAAGAACGCCAAAAAGCTTTTCCCGGATAAGAAACTGATAATTCACTTTATGCAGCCTCATCATCCGTTTGTTAACTTCGATATCGGAGATGATACGGTTGAAAGCAATCCGTGGAGTCTTGCGGAGAGAGGGAAGCTTTCTGAGGAAAAGGTCTGGAAAATGTACCGAGACAATCTCGAGTTCGTGATGCCTTTCGCCGAACAGCTCTCGGAAGAACTTGGTGGAACTACCGTAATAACAGCAGATCACGGAAACCTGTGTGGTGAAAACGGGCTCTACCACCATCCTTACGGATCCGATGCTAAAGGCTTGAGGGAAGTTCCGTGGGATAAGAGGTGAAAAGATTGATTTGGACTAAATTGCATCGGATTTATTCTCATTATATTTTTCCCAAGGTAAAACACATCAGAGGAACCCATAGACTGATGACCGCAATTCTAAGTAGAGCCTGTGATACTTTGCCTAAAGCGGATGAAGAAGCAATTAAGATCGAGGAAATAAATTATGATAATTTGATAATTCTTGATGCTTGTCGATACGATCTTTATCAACAAGTAACTGGTAAAAAAGATTATAGAATCTCTACGGGAAGTAGCTCAAGAAACGTTGTTAAGAGGAATTTTTCAGAAGGCGACTGGTCCGATACCGTGATGATAACAGCAAATCCACACTTTAGTGATCGGCTCTTTGAAGAAATTACAGGAAGAGAATCGGATCAGGTATTTCACACGGTATTCAAATTATTCAACACGGAATGGAGTGAGGAGGAAGGAACTGTTCTTCCTAGGGATATGGTAGATACTGCCCTAACTGCAGAAAAATTGTTCCCTGGTAAGAAAAAGATAATATGGTTTATGCAACCTCACTGCCCATTTATTCCTCTAGAATCTGAGGAATTAGATAATATTGAGGGTTTAGATTCGGAGGAAAATATCTGGGATAAGGCTGAGCGAGGGAAAATCGGAGATGAAATGCTTTGGACAGCTTACCTAAATAATCTGAAGTACGTGATGAAGGAGGTAGACGAACTAATAGATAAATTGGAAGGCAGAAGCGTAATCACTTCTGATCACGGCAACCTTGTAGGGGAAAGTGGTCTTTATGGACATCCTTTAGGTCAGGAAACAAAGGTTCTTAGAAAAGTACCTTTTGATGTCAGAGATCAGAATTAAAACCATCTGAGGTGATTGGATTACTATGACAACCTATATTATAGGAATGGATGGGATGGATAAGCAAATTGTAGAAGAGAATATAGAGGAGTTTCCTAATCTGTCCGAATTAACTATAACGGGTCTTGAATCGGTAACGCCGCCGATCACAGTCCCTGCATGGGCATGCTCGTTTTCAGGTTTGAATCCGGATAAGCTTGAGACTTTCGACTTCCAGATGGTTGACGTCAAGACCTATGAGTTCAGCCCGGCGAACCACGAGTTCTTGCAGAAGAAAGGCTTCTGGAACTACTGGAACGACTCCTCAACCATCTTCTCGATACCAGGAACCGAGACACCGAAACTTGATGGTTATTCGCTTGGAGGGTTCTTCGACCTCGAGAACCTGGAAACGCATCCTGAAAGCCTGAGAGACGAAATCGAAGAGGAGATCGGTGAGATAGAGATCACAAACATGTTCGACCTCAACAGTGAGAAAGAGAGAAGAGAGGCAGCCTATCACAACTTCGAGGTAAGGAAGAAAATATTCGATCTGTTATTAGAGAAAAACTCTGATGTTTACTTCCCGGTATTCAGACTTCCGGACACCATGATGCACCACACCGATAGTGAGAAGCACATGGTCGAATCCTACAGAGAGGTAGATTCATTCGTAGGTGAGCTCAGAGACAAGATGAGCGAAGACGATAACCTGCTAATAGTGTCGGATCACGGCGCTGTAAAAGCTAAGAGAAGGTTCTTCATCAACACATGGCTCAAGCAAAATGGTTTTGCAAAGCAGAAGGAGGGAGAGGAGAATTCCTTCCTAGATGATTTGGCGATGAAGCTGGGCGATATAGGTCAGAGACTTGGATTCAGAGATCTACTCGTAAAGCTAAATAATTTGGCGCAGGAGAAAGCCGGCAAGAACTTCGCACCTAGAAAGACCAAAGCTCTTGACTCGATGGCCTGGCAGGAGACGGAAGCGTTCTCTTACATGACAGGGGTCTGCGCATACGCAGGAATCTGGATAAACGATGAACGTTTCTCGAAGGGAGTAGTTGAAAATACTCAGGAAAAGAAGCAGGAGATCGCATCAGAGCTGGAGAAAAGGAAGGAGGTAAACAAGGTTCGCTTTAGGGAAGAGGTATACGAGGAAGATATAGAGAAGTTCCCTGACCTTATAGTAGAGTTCTATGAAGACACGAAAGCAGCGTTGGGCTTTCATCCTGAGGTTACAGCAAGCGTCTCCAGCTATATGCACAGAAAAGAAGGCGTTTTAATGGCGGAAGGATCTAATATAGTCGATTCAGATGAGGAAGCTGAGCTTATCGATTTGGCGCCGACCTTGCTTCACCTACACGATTACCCTGTTCCGAATCACATGGACGGAGAAGTTCTAGAAATGGTCAAGAAGGGAGATGTGGAGAAAGAGGTGTCGGAGGTGGCAGGTCTCGATATATGATTGCCAAGATCTACAAGTTCTATCACTCGGAGTTCTATGAAAGGTTCAACCATCTAAAGGGAGCGCATTTCCTGAACCGGAAGCTTAGCAGTCTGATAGACTTGGAGCTCGAAACAGTAGATGAAGAACCGACTCATATACGTGAGAGGGAGTGGAAGAACCTGATAATACTCGATGCACTAAGGTATGATATTTACTCGGAGAAGTTCTCGGAATCTGACAGCATCACAAGCGTAGGGAGCCATTCTCGTGAGTTTATTAAGAACACCTTCTCCGAAGGAGACTGGTCCGACACTGTGCTCGTGACGGCGAACCCTCATCACTCCCCTGAATGGTTCGAGAACGCTACTGACAGAAAAATCGAAGATACCTTCCATGCGATCTACAGGACTTATGAAACGGACTGGTCAAATGAAGGATCAGTCGGAGCTGATAACCTCGTGAGAGATGTGAAGAGCGCTAGGAAACTTTTTCCGGATAAGAAGATTATTGTTCACTTCATGCAACCTCACGCACCATTAGTCGGTTCCGATAAAGATACAGGTCATATAAGGTCTATGGGTGAGGGATCGAGAGAAGAGGCCGTTAAAGCTTACAGAGAAAACCTCGACTATGTTTTGGAGTATGTGAACGAACTAATGGAGTTCTTCGATGGTAGAACAGTAGTAACAGGAGATCACGGTGAGTTGCTTGGAGAATGCGATTTTTACTTTAGACATTTCTACGGTCTAAACGCGAAACCTGTAAAGCAAGTACCTTGGCATTTAATTAACGAATAACTTTTGCCTTTGGACAGGAAGCACACCTTATTAAACTGCTTCAACATCAAGTCAAACGTGAGCGATTATGGTAAAGATCGAAGTTGATGACGATATTTACAGCGTCTTAGAAGCCAGAGCTGCTGAAAAAGATTATGCGGAAACTGAAGAGTATATTGAATATCTTCTGAAGCAGATTGTTGATAAGATCAAAAGAGAGAAGCAGGAGGACGAAGGTTATTCAGAAGAGGAGGAAGAAAAGGTCAAAGAGAGACTAAAGGATCTGGGCTATTTGGACTGACGAATTAACAAGTCGGCAATTTTGTCCGCTTCCTCTCCTCTATTCATCCTTCTACCTATTCCAACTATAATATCTCTATCGTCTTCTTTTATGCCGCCCAGCAACACTAGGCAGGCTACAAACATAACTCCAAAGATTATTCCTCCAGGAATCAAAGCCCAGACAGGGACAGTGTTCCAGAGAAGATTAAGTCCTAAGTAAACTAGGATTAGGCCAGGAACTGCAGCTACTACAGGTTTCCATGTGTCTCTGGAGAAGGGGTGGGTTCCTTCAAAGTAGTAGACTTCCAGAAGCAGTAGGGTGCTGATGAAGATTGTTGAACCTGCTGTGGCTAGTGCGGCGCCAATCATTCCCAAGCCCAGACCGAAGTCGGGTATTAGTACAAAGTTTAAAGCCATGTTCAGAGCTAACTGGGCTATGCTGTTCCTGAAAAGTATATGGTTTTTCTCTATTGATTGCAGCACCTGGTCTAAGTGTCCGACTGCTGAGGAGTAGAGCTGTCCTACTGCTAAAATAACGAGTACGTTCGAAGCCACGGTGTACTGGCTTCCGAAAAGTATGTGGAGTACTTGTTCTGAGAAGAGGAACATTAGCATGAAGGCGGGGAAGGCCAGGTAAAAAGTCCAACGTGTCAGGGTTTTCAGCATTTTTTTGAGTCCTTTGCCTTCTTTTTCGGCTTCGGACATGGAAGGCAGCGCTAAACTGTTGAAGGCTTTGTAAGGTATCATGATTAGTGCGGCGGTCGGCAGTGCGGCGTTGTAAAACCCTACTGTTGCATCGTCCATGAAGTAGCCTAGGAAAGCTGTGTCAGCCCAGCCCAGGATTGTACCTATCATTCCTGAAAGCACTAAAGGATACGAGTAACGGATCATTTTTCTTCTCTGGAAGTTTACTGATTCTTTTGATCTAATGATTGGTCCTACTTTGAACTCCATGAAGTAGAATCCTAGTAGGGAGGATAGTACGACCCCTAGCAGCCATCCTCCGGCGGCTCCCGCCACACCCCATCCAAGTACGACAAAGCCGATTGTAAAGATTAGTTGTACGATGTTCTGGAAGAACTGGTTTGTGATAACCCGGTACTTCAACTGTTTGTAGGCTACGGTTGTTGAGATGCTTACACGGGAGAAGACTGAGAACGGCGGTACGAAAGCAAGTATCTTGATTACTGGAGCCACAGCAGGGCTTTTGAAGAAGTTTTGAGCTAGGAAATCTGCGGAGATAAACATCAGAACTCCCATGAATATTGAAACCGGTAAAGTAATGTTTAGTGCGGAGTAGACAGCGCCTTTGACTGAGGAGAGATCGTTGTCCATCCTATACTCGGGAACGTATTTTTTGATGGCTTGGTTGATTGCGAAGAGAGAGATTGTGGTTGCAATACCAAGTATCATCAGTCCTTGTGATAGCTGGCCGTAGGCGTCCGGACCAACCATTCTTGCGACTATGGCTCTGTAGAAGTATGTGAATATTTTCGAGGCGAACATTCCTACTCCTGTCAACACTGCGCCTTTTGCCAGCGTGTTCAGCCTCTGGTTGGCCATACACAGAAGGTTTGACTCCACCTTTATTACCGTTTGAATCCAACTCTAAACTATGTCTGAGTTCGACAAAATGCTTGTAGTAGGGCTTGATGGGCTTGATTACAGGAAAATCCAGAAATACGACTGCAGCAACCTGATGCTTCAAACATTCGGAAAACTGGATACCCAAGGACTGGCCTTGAAAACCCCGATGCTCTGGGCCTCAATAATAACCGGCAAAAGCCCTGGAGAACACGGAATCGATGACATGCTCGCGTTTAAAGGTGAAAAAGCAAGGAAGCTAGACGATTTAATGGACAGGTTCTTCGGTTTCTTCGGCAGATCAGGTCTACACCTAAGAAAGACCGTAAACTACTATCTTTACGACGACAGCATCTCGGTTCCCGACAAAAACTACATGGAAACCGACTCTATCTTTGAAAAAGTCGCTGACTCGAAAGCTTTCGACATTCCAGGCTATTCCGAGTATCCTTACATTTCCGGCAAGATGAATGTTGCTAAACTATCCCGTAAAAACCCTCCTGTCTCACGTAAACGCGTGAAGAGGGATATTGACGCCGAACATCTTTACAGGAAAGAGCAGCTGTTCGAAAATATCGGAGAACATACTCTTTTGATGCAGCATTTCCACTACAGCGACTGGCATCAACACATGTATCTCTCCGAGGAAAAAGATAGGCAATTATACAAAGAAATGGACGAGCTGGCTGGAAAGATACTTGAGAAAGCCGATGATGATACCTTAGTGGTTTTCTGTTCCGACCATGGTTTGGAAGATGGCGGGCATAGAGATGAAGCGTTTTTCTCGGTAAACACGGATATAGACGAGAACCAGAGTATTACAACACTTCTTGAGAGCTGTCTAGAACATGTTGACTACAAAAACAAGGAGGAAACCGTTGAATCAATCGAGGTCTGAAGATGGATCTGGTCTTTCTAGGGATGAATCCGGCAGGAGAAAAAACACTGGAGTGGTTGAAAGAACGTGAAGACGTAGAATTACTGGTCTCGATAAAAGAAAAGAAAAATTTAGGTCTAATAGAAGAAGAGCGGCCGGAACTAGTTATTTCCTCGGGGTTCGAACACAAAGTACCAAAAGAGATACTTGAGGTTCCGGAAAAAGGGGTTGTCAACTTACATCCTTCGTTCCTACCTTTCAATAGAGGTGCGCATCCTTATGTGTGGCCTTTAATCGATGGAACGCCGGCAGGGGTTTCTATACACTACATGAATGAAGGTATTGATGAGGGTCCTGTTATTTCGAGGAGGAAGGTTGAGAAAAAAGAGACGGATACTGCTAAAGATCTCTACGACCGTTTACAGCATGAAATGTTCCAATTATTCAAGGATTCCTGGAGGGATATAAAGAAAGGTGTTGAGGGTAGTGAACAGGATCTAGCTAAAGGAACTGTTCATAAAAGCAGTGATTTGGATGATTTAGCGAGTATTAATCCGAACGAAGAGTTTAAGGCTAAAGAGTTGGTTGATCTTTTACGGGCTTTAAGTTTTCCGCCTCACGGCATGGCTTCTATCGATGGAAAGTTTCTCGAACTGAATGTACGTGAAAATGTAGGAGACGAACCCAAGCACTAACTTAATAAACATGCATAAGTTATGCATCTTCTATGCCGAGGAAAACAATTTCTCTGCCTGAAGACCTCGCAGACTTCGTGGATGATAATCATATCAACCTCTCAAGATTCGTACAGGACAAACTAAGAGAGCTAGCAGAATCCGAAAACACCGAAGAAGAACTCTCCGAAGAACAAGCCAAGGAAATCGCGAAAAAACTCGAAAAACTCGGCTATCTAGACAGGTAAAAACTATATTATGAAAGTATTCGGAATTGACGCCGCGACATGGGACATGATAAAACCACATAGAGACGAACTACCCAACTTCGACCGTTTAATGGAAGAATGTGACTACAAAACCGTTACGGTCGAGGAAACACCTAAATCCGCGCCGCTCTGGACATCAATCTTCACAGGTTTAAGACAGAGCGAACACGGACACAAAGACTTCGTGGTGGACGAAGAACTCCAGAAAAGAGAGGATATCGACGGAACATTCGTATGGGAAGAACTGGAAAACGTTGACTCCAAAATCCTGCAGGTTCCTGCGGTCATTCCGCCAATCAACTACAACACAAGTTACGAACCGGAAGGTTTCGGAGTCTCAAGTGACCTAGAAGAACTAGAAGCAGACAGAAAGAAACTGATGCAAAAATCGAAGGAAGTACTCGAAGAAGATCCAGAATTTTTCGCTGTAGTTTTCATGCAGCTCGACAGGGTAAGCCATTTCTACTGGAACGACAAAGAACTGATCCTCGAATGGTACAAGAAAATGGACGAAGTACTCGGCGAACTGCTTGAGTACTACGACTTTGACTCGGATGAACCGTTGATCGTTCTTTCAGACCACGGGTTCGCCGAGCACGGCGAAGGAAGAGTACAGACTTTACCTGAGGAAACACCTCACGGAACCTTGGAAGGCGATCACCATGAAGATGCGGTTTTAATCACGAAAAACGTTGACTTTGAAATCGATCAACCTGAGGACGTCGGAAAGGCGATCCTCAATCACTTCAACTAATCTTTCAAAGAGGTATCACCACTATGACACTTGAAGCACCTGTAACAAGAGAAGAAATTGAAAACGCGCCTACAAAAGCTAAAATAAGGGCTGGAGAAGAAGTTGTCAAGAAAGCCCTAGAAAAATACGACACCGAAAACGTAGTAATCGGTTTCACAGGAGGAAAAGACTCCACATTAACCGCATGGCTCGTCAAACGTGTCTGCGAGGAACACGGCTTTGATAAGCCACGTTTCATGTTCGTAGATCACGGCCAGCACTTCGACGAACTTGAAGACTACGTCAACCGGTTAGCGGACGACTGGGGGTTCGACGTAATGGTGGCGAAGAACGAAGACTTGATCGAAAAAGCAGAAAACCCTGGAGACAAGGTTCCTGTCGCAGAACTTAACGAAAGAAACCAGAGGGAAGCAGAACGGGTCGGAGACTACGAAGAAGTGCCTTGGTTGATGGATACCGAAGCCGGAAACCATCTTCTCAAGACCGTTCCTATGAACGAACTGCTCGAGAACCATAACATAAAGGCCGTGATTAACGGAGTTCGATGGGACGAACACGAATCTAGAGGCGACGAGGACTTCTACAGTCCTAGAAACGATCCGGACCACATCAGAGTCCACCCGATCCTTCAACTGGATGAGAGGGATGTCTGGGATGTTTCCTGGTTCCACATGGTTCCCGATGTAACAGGCATCGACATAGAAGAGTATCCGGAGACCGAAGAGGACTTACCGGAAGGACTGTCGAAAGACAGCGTTCCAATAAGTCCGAAGTACTGGGCAGGGTTCAGAAGCCTTGGATCAGAAGTTTCGACAGAGAAAAGCGAGGAAGAACCGGCTTGGTTACAGGATGTCGAGAACACGAAGGAAAGAGCTGGCAGAGCCCAGAACAAGGACGATAAAGAGATCATGGATAAGCTTAGAGAATTGGGTTACATGTAGAGTTGTGAATACTTTCTTTCACAACATTTCTTTTTCCTTTTTTAACTGTATTTTTCCAAACTAAGAAACGTGAAATTAAAACTTGTCGCGTTTTTAGCCCTAGTAGTTGTAGCTTCAGGCTGCCTGGGATCTTCACAGACCCCAGAACAAAAACTTGAATCTCTAACCTCCAAAGCCAACAGTTCCACATACCATATTACCTATGCGGCGGAGCTTGGAGGTTCCGAAGCACTCTCAGGTTTAATTGGAAGCCCTGAGATCTACAGCCTGAACGGAGACACTAAACACTTAACCACTACAAATCTGCTTGGTTCCGAAACTACTTCGGCAACATACAAGAAGAATGGGATGACTGTACGCTGTACAGACTCTGCTTTAGGTCTTTCAGAAGGCATAAGCTGTAGCAAAAGCTCTTCTTCCACAACCGCCTCGAGACCTTCAGAGATGCTGGAAAACGTTCCCAAAATTGCAGTAAACGAGACCGGCACAAGAACTATAGCCGGAAGAGAATGTTCTAACTTCGAACTCAGGGCATCGGAAAACACCACGACCTACACAGAAGATGTCAACGGCACTATGAACCTCTGTGTCGATAACCAGAAAGGCTACATCGCATCCATGGGGATAAACATCACAACAAGCACTGAGCTGAACACTGAAAGGACAAGAAACGCTCTCAGAATGTACGTCAAAGAGTACGATGACGAAGTAAGTCCTGAAGACCTCGAAATCCCTGTAAATACTTTGGTCTCTCTGAGCTGTGATCCTTTCCACGCAAACATCACTTCTCTAGGTTACACGGGAGAAGCCCAAGTCGAACTTGCCGGAAATAACCAGACAGTCAACCTCGAAGAAGGCGAGGAGAGAAGGTTGGACTTTAAGACGTCAAAAAGAAGCAACTACAATACCAAAGTGACTGTTTACGCGGGAGGGAAAGCCAGTTCGGACAGCTGTACTAACGTAGGAGGCTTCCTGAACCAGTAGACTCTCCTTCTTCATTCCTTATTTCAGATCTTTTACAGTTTCTCTGATAGCTTCTTCAGAATTCATGGATGGCTTCCAGCCGGTTTCTTTCAGTTTCTGAATATCAAGCCTCATCTCCGGAACATCCCCGTCCCAACCCTTTCTACCTCCCGTATAGCTAAAATCAGGATCGAGATCCATCTCGTCCGAAACAACTTCTGCAATCCTTGTAACATCAATAGCATCCTCATTACCGATATTAAAAACAGTTTCTTCACTCTCCCAGGCTGCGATAATTCCTTCCACGGTATCTTCGACGTGTATATACGATTTTTTCTGTCTACCGTCACCCAGTATTTCAAGCTCTTCAGGATCCTCTTTCAGTTTCTGAACAAAGTCGTAGGTAACTCCTTTTTCAGCTCTTCCACCTACAATATTTGCCAGCCTTACTATAGTCAAGTCTAAGCCAAGTATCTGCTGATAAACTTGGCACATGTGTTCTCCCCCAGCCTTTGTGGCGCCGTACATCGAGATAGGGTCGAAATTAGCGGTCTCAGGCGTAGGTATCTCACAGTCCTCGCCGTAAATAACAGATGAAGAAGTAAATACTAGCTTTTCCACATTAGATTCCTGGCATGCATCAAGCACAGCCTTTGTTCCTTCAAAGTTTTCCTCAAAATCTTTGTCGCGGTCATCCGGAAAAGTATTGACTTTGGGGTTAGCAGCTAGATGTAAAACAGCGTCAAAACCTCTAAACACTTCTCTAAGCTTAGAAGTGTTCTTTATGTCTACCTCCAAAAAATCTGCGTTTTCAGGTATCAATTCTTTTTTCCCGGAGGAGAGATTATCTACAACAGTTACTTCGTGTTTTTCCAAAAGTTTCTCTGTAAGATGTGATCCTATAAATCCTGCTCCGCCGGTAACCGCTACGTTCATACTAAGAATCTTTTGTCCCTAGACGGTTTAAAATCTGCTCGACCAGTAAAGAATAATGGCTAAGAAACGTGTCTCTTTAACCCTTGAGGAAGAGATGGTGGAGAAAATAGATGCCGAGGCTGAGGAAAGAGAGTTGAACAGGTCGCAGACGGTTGAAGAGATAGCGGAGAAGTACTTTGGTGAAAGAGGTATAGATACAGCGGTTGTTTTCTGCGGAGATCCTGAAGCCAAAAGCCTCGAACTACATAACGGCAAGCCAGTACTATCACATATACTTGACCATCTTGCCGAGGAAGGTATCAACAGAGCTATACTTCTTTCAGGGAAGAATAAAGAGATTGAGGAAAGCTTCGGGTCAGAATACAGTGGTTTAGCGCTTGAATATATTGAGGATGAGCCAGAGGGCACGGCTGCAGCCTTGAAGAAAGTTGAAGGTAAGGTCGATGGCGAGTTCGCTGCTTTGAACGGTCATGTTATCGCGGATGTAGATATGGATGAAATGTTAAGGTTTCACAGAGAGGAGAGCTCTGTTGCAACGATCGCATTGACCTCTGTAGAGGATCCTTCGAGCTACGGTGTTGCAAGATTAAAAGGCAGGAAGGTTCTTGGTTTTGTTGAAAAACCAGAAGATGGCGAGGAACCTTCGCGTTTGATAAACGCCGGCACCTATATTTTCGGATCGGAGATCTTCTCTATGCTGGAAGAGGAAAGTATAGAGACTGTTTTCAAGAACTTAGCGGATCAAAAACAGCTTTCAGGTTATATTTACGGTGGAAAGTGGCGTAACTGGGATTAGATTGTTCTTATCAGCTTCCTCTCTATCCTCATGGCTTCCTCGGATACGAGTTCTTCTACAAGCATTCCCAGGTTGTAGAGGAGTGATGCAGCTATTCCTATAGCCAGGTGTGCTTTTACAGGTTCTAGTGCATTAAGTTGGAAGGCTGCTATTATTGGCACGAGAGCCGCAACATAATGAATCATGCTTAGAATTACTATATCGTTCTCCTGGTAGTTTGGTGTTCCTAATGCTTTCCTGTATGCTATGATGGAGAGTATCCCAAATCCCAAGACTGCTCCAAAACCGTAAGAAACAGCTTCCAAAAGTGTTGGCAGTCCGTGAGCTTTGATTAATGCGGCTCCGGATCCCCAAAAGGCTATTGTGAATCCATAAGCTCTTGACTCCTTTGCAAGGGTTGCTCTGAGGAAGCTTTTTCTCATAATGATTGTTTCTCTACGCTCATTTAAAGAAATTTTATAAACGATATCGTAATACATCGTAATATGGGTGCTGTAGGGGCCCGAAAAGTAGACGGAAAATACAGAAAGCAGCTATGGGGGCAGATAGGCGTAGAGGACGAACACACTGAAGAAGATCCTCATCCCGTAGCAAAATATCTTGAACAAGCAGAAGCTGTAGATAGAGGCTACGCTCTTCCCGAGGCAGAAGAAGTTCTTCAGCCAAACCAAAGGGATGACTACTGTTGTAATGCCGATAGAATAGATAAAAAACCGCACAGCGCCCGTGAAAGGATATGGTGGAGAAACAACGAAGGCGACTACGTAGTTGAGACTGTGAACATGAAAGGTCACGAATACAGGGACATGGCGGTATACAGACAGCATGGAGTAATACCTACAGAAAATTCTGAGTGGGATGAAGCTGTAGAACATCTGTTCTCCAGAGCAGCTTTACAGGTAAGAAACGACCCGGAAGTATCAAACGATCTAGCACTGTTCGTAGGATTGAATGATATACCAAACCATCATCACATAGTAGTTTCGGATATCGATGGAGGACAAGGAGAAACGCTAAGCGATTTAGAGCAGATCGATAATTTCGCACTATACGATCTTTCCGGAGACGAGTATTCGATCGAAAAACCCGATTATTTCGAGATCGGCGATAAAAGAGGAGAGATCGGGCTTGAACCCTACATAACATAGAGTGAAAAACGTAACCAAACCACATACTAGAATAGAGGCTTACAAAATATATGGAACGAGCACTAATTACTGGAGGAGCAGGATTTATAGGTTCAAACATCGCAGAACTACTTGTCGAGGAAGGTTGTGAGGTCGTTGTACTTGACAGCCTTTACTTAGGTTCTGAAAACAATCTTTCTGAGATAGAGGACGAGGTCGAGTTCGTAGAAGGATCAGTAATAGATACTGAGACAGTTAAAGAAGCAATAAAGGGTTGTGATGTGGTTTTCCATCAGGCTGCAAGATCAAGTTCGCCTATGCACAAGGAAGATGCGGCAGAAGGAGCAAGGATAAACGTCGAAGGCTTCGTTAACGTAGTAGAGGCTGCGAAAGACGAGGAAGTAGAGAAAATTGTTTACGCCTCTACGAGTTCGATGTATGGTAGTGTCGAACCGCCGCACAAAGAGGACACGGGAGAATATCCAACAAACCTTTACACGGCTTCAAAGATGTCTAGAGAGCTTTACGCCACGGTATACTCCCAACAAACAGATATTAACTTTACAGGTCTCAGGTACTTCTCGGTCTACGGACCTCACGAAAAAGCGAAGGACAAGTATGCCAACGTCCTGACCCAGTTCATGTGGAAGATGCTTGAAGGAGAAAGGCCTGTCATATGGGGAGACGGAACCCAGACAAGAGACTTCACGTTCGTCAAGGACATCGCAAGAGCCAACCTCTTGGCCGCAGAGAACAAGAGCGAAGAAGTCAACGGCGAATACTTCAACATCGGAACAGGAAGAGATGTCTCATTCAACACTTTAGTAGAAAAATTGAACGAGACATTAGGAACTGAGATAGAGCCAAAACACATCGAACACCCAAGAGACAACCCCGTGATGGCTACAAAAGCCGATTACTCCAGAGCAAAAGAAAAACTGGGCTACGAACCGGAGTACAGCTTTGAAGAAGGCTTGAAAGAGACCGCGGAGTTCTACCAGGAAAACAGATAAGAGTCTTAACTAGGAAATATCCACAGGTGTCTTGAAAATGGGACGTATCGAAAAGCCCTGGGGATACGAAGACCAGGTCTTAATGACACAGGTAGACGTCGGAGAAAAACAGGGAATGCTCGGCATGAGAAAGCTCGCGATCAACGCGGACGAAATGACCTCTTACGCCAAACACGAGGAACAGGCAGACATTATCTATCTCGAGAAAGGCGAAGTAACGATCAGAAAGGACGGAGACCTCATTGAACTTGAGAAAGGAAACGCAGTTGTAATAAGATCGGGAGAAAAGCACCAGCTCCAGAACATAGGAACCGATGTAGCTGAAGTTCTCGAAATATCCTTCCCGTACAGACCAGAGGATATTGAAAGGATAGAGGATCCTTACAATGATGAAAGAGAGGGTTAGAGGAAGAGAACAAACCCTATAATTATTACAACCACTTCAACGGAGGTAAGGATCAGTGTTATCTGTTTCTCCGTAAATCCTCTTTTCATTAATGGAATTGTAAGGCTGTAATTCTTCGGATGTTGGGGTTCTAGTTTGCCGTTTTCTTTCAGAGTTCCCCAGGAATGGGAGTTAAACCCACTTCTCGCACTAAGCAAGAACTCAGCGTACCAAGGCGCGAATATGAAAGCTCCGAACTTCTCGATATTTCCCACGACCATGGACGCGAAGAGAACTGCACCAGCCAAGTAAGTTAAAGAGTCTCCGGGAAGTATCGAAGCCGGATAAAAATTGTACCAAAGGAACGCGAGCAGACATGACGAAGCAGATAAAGCTATCAAAGCTGCTTCCATTCGACCGTTAGACAAAGCGAAAACACCTAGCCCGAGACTAGCTACCAGACTCATTGCAGCCGACAAACCGTTCATACCCGCCAGCATGTTCACAACGTTCGAAACGAACAGAAGTCCTAAAGGTAGGAGAACTAGTGGGTAGAGCAGACCCCAGTTCACTACACCAATTAAAGGAAGGCTCATCTCCCATGAACCAGCACCTACCGCAATCAAAGGAAGTGCGGCCGGTAAGACGAAAAGCATCTTGGGTATCTGCGAGAGCCCGGTTCTATGGATCATCGAATCATCCTTATCATTAGAAAAACGGAGAATAAAGCGTTCGATAAAGTGTGTTTTCTCGGTCTCAAGCTCTATCTCAACCTCCTCCTCAACATGTTCGGTTATCAGCTTCTGCAGATCGATATGAATATCATCTATCAAGCCAATTAATGCGATAATAGTTACTGAGTTCAGAGCTGCGAGTACAAGCGCCAGGTTGATACTTCTAGAACCGAAAAGCTGGTTCAAACCGATAAAGCTTGTGACGGCTACAATAAAACCGAAGAGAACAACCAATCCGCCTGAAGTCGGTATCTTCGGTCTATTATTCTTCTGCTGGTCTATTCCATAAATCCCTGAAGACATCAAGTACTTTTTCGCCGCAGGAACTCCAACAAAAACTGTAAAGAAACCGAGAAGGGAAGAAAGGAGTAGGAACCTCATTACTCCTCAATTTCCTGCTGGTTTACCTTCCACATTTTGATGAAGCCGTTCGAACCGCCTTCAACCTTCTCAACCCAGTCAATACCATAACCGTCCATCAGGTAAAGCCGTCCAAGACTGGATCTTGCAACCTTCTTAGGCACTATAACTAATTTTGCCGGCTGCGTCTGCATGTTAGATCTTTGACTTGTTATCGCGGCACGTTCTAAGGTGTAGAACGGATTCTCTGCTATACACATTTCGCTGCCGCTTAGCTGAGCTGGTTTTTCAACGTCCAGCTCCTTAATGCCATCTTCGGTTACAACACAACCTACTCTTGACCTGCCTGTTGCTGTCTCGTAAATAGCTCTGGTGTCTTGGCTCTTCAGATCGATCGAATTGTTAGAGGATTTAATCTCAGCATAGACCGTTCTTCTTCCATCCGAGAAAGTTGACTGGTTTGAGTTCTGGCTGTTCCCTCTCCAGGTCAGCTGTGTCATGTAGTCGAACTCGGAGTTGTCTCTGTGCGCGATCTGGGAAACTGCGGAGTACTTGCCTATCATCGTCTCATCAAGCACTATGTAATCTATAGAATGCTTTTTGAACAGTTCCGAATGGTTTGAAGGATTCGTTGAGGTAAGGAAGTCGGCGATAGGATAGTTAGTCTTACCGAGGATATCGCTGGTGTAGTAGCCGGCGTTTCCTCCGTCCGCAACCGCAGCTCTTCTACCTACCGATTCGAACCAGTAACCGTAGTCCCACCATGATAGGACTACTGAATCTCCGGGTGTTTCTGACTCCATGTAGTCAAGGTTCTGCATCCAGAGCTGGTTAGGCGAACCCCCAAGATTATCTGATGCTGCAAAACCGGAACTGAAGTTGACCGCTGCAAATGCAACGATAAATACGCCTGCTAGAATCTTCTTCAGATTCGACGAATTTAGGATTCCTTTGACTTCATCTTCCAACTCGAGAGCCACGTATAGCAAAGGAGTGTTCAGAAGCAGCATGAATCCTATAAGTTCCAGGTTTGAGGCTTCATAAGCGGAACTGATCGCAAGAACCACTACGTTCGCCACTAGCAGCAGAACAGATCCGCCTATAATGTTGAATGTCGACCTGTCTAGTTCTCTGGCTTTTAAGTAGATTCTTGAAACCATGTAGCCTCCGAGGAATGCGCTTGAGAACGCGGAAAGGAATACAAGTCTTGACTTTGCTGCTGCCCCCAGAATGTTTGTAATAGCCCATACTAATCCTAGGATTTGGTAAGACTTCATCTCTATCTTGTAATCTGAAGCCTCCTTGAAGTAGTAGAGCAATCCTATACCGGTCACTGAAAGCAGTAACGGATGGAAAACTGCGCTTGAGAAAGGAAGCTGGAACAGGGCTTGGGAAATGTTCGCCCTGTAAAGATTTCCTATCTGCAGAGGCAGTATAGCGACTCCGGCTGTGAAAAGTGCAGTTACAAGAGAGTTGATCTGGAACGCCTCATCTTCGTCAAAGAAGTAGACTATGCTCAGGCTGATTAGGAAGATCAGTGCGCCTGCAGCAATCGTCTCGATTCTGTAGAGCGACTGGATTGCGTTAGCACTTTGCAAGGTATTTGTGTATGCAAAGCCGGCGATTATAGCAAACCAGCCCATGATCGAGGCTTGCATGTAGCCTAGGTACTTCTTCCAGCCAATTTCTTCTTCGACAACTCCATAACGTCTCAAAACCATTAGAGTGATTTTTGAGCCGATTACGGGAATGCCTATGATTGCCAGAGTCCAAGCTCCTGAATAGCCTCCTAGAAGGCTTCCGAGAACTGACATTATCTGTCTAAGGGCGCCATCTCCTATGACAGGTATGTCGGCTAGTAGTCTTGAGACGCCTACTCCTGCGTTTGATGCGCCAAGAGTTCCGGCCATGTCTCCAATACTTGAGGCTGTGTTCTCAGCCACCGTGCCCGCGATAACTGCGCCTCCACTCTGAGTTACGCGGCTTATAATCGAACTAAATCTGCTGTAGATAAACTGAGAGTAAAGCGGGGAGAGAGCTACCATGATTAGACCTACTGCGGATATGGAAGGTACGAAGTAAGCCAGCTTGTCCCTTTCAACTATCTCCAGCTTTTCAACTAGGTAACGTGTCCAGAGAAGTCCTAGAATCGCTATGTTTCCTAAGAACATCGATCCGGTCAAGCCGAATCTCGAAGGGTTGGCTGCTGCTGCGAAACCTCCTGCAACCAATACAGTTGGGGTGTATACCGCTACTAATTCTTCTATGTCCTGATCTAGGAATGCGGTTATGCCTACTACTAGGGGCAGGAGAAGCCACAGCATCTTTGATCCTCCCCAGGAGATAGTGAATATTCCTAAGGCTAGACCTGCAAAGATTCCGGAAATTCTTTCCTTTCGTTTCCAGCCTCTCGTGAAAAAGTACATAGAGATTATCATGAAGAGTGTGCCGACAGGCTCCTTCTCGAAGAAGCCGGCAGAAGTTCTGTGCATGACTCCTCCGACTGTAGCTAGAAGGAAGGCAGCTGAGATGCCTGTGTACTTGTCGAACATTTCTTTTCCTAGGAAGTATGTTGCTACCGTGCTTAGTGCACCCATGAAGGCAGGGAAGAACTGTGCCCACTCCATGTAGCTGTTGAAGAACAGCGATCCGCCCATTTTATACATGGCTGCGGGTATAACGATTTCTCCCACGTTATGGTGGTGGAAAGGTGCGTTGTAAGGGAAGTAGCGCATGAAATCTGTTGTAGGTATATTGCCGTCGAGCGCAAGATGTTGGCTCTGTCTAAAGATCCAGTAGGGGTCTAATGCTTGAAGATACTTCATCCCCTGTTCCGGTCTGTATCTCAGGAACAGTGCGGTGAGGAAAACAGTGAAAACGGCTGGTGCCGCCCAGTAAGAAACCGGATTTTGTCTAACATCATCATACTTATCCTCTAAGCCTTCCCTGAGGTTTCCGAAGTCCATCATTTGAAAAACTGTTTCGTGCGGGACCTTTTTTATTTCTCTGCTGGGATGTCGGAGTGTTTAAAAACCTTCCAGAGACAGAGATTTTGTGGAGTTCGAAAAATACTTTGACAGCATATATGAAGAGTATGACAAGTATCTGGTTGTGCCGGTAGCACTTATAGCCCTCTCCGTCCTGGCGTTAGGCTTCTCATTGGTGACGACAGGAGAGGTTGTCCAGAAAGGTCTAGACTTCACTGGGGGAACTGAGGCAACCTACTCAATCAACGAAAGCTTCACAACAGGAGAGATCGAACAAGTATTTTTAGACGCAGGAAGATCAAAAGTACAAGTATTCAAGACAACTTCGGGGGAAAACACAGGTTTAAGCGTTAGAGTGCCTCCCCCCAAACTTAAAGGTCAAGAGGCAGCAGAAATACTAAATTCGGCAGGATACAATGTAAGTGTTCAGTCTACTAGAGAGCTTTCCGCTTCAGTATCGGATGCATTCTTCACGCAAGCGGTATTAGCCTTTGTAATGGCGTTCACAATAATGAGCCTGGTAATATTCTACGCATTCAAGGATTTGACGCCTTCAGCCGCCGTAATATTTGCTGCAGCCGGAGACATAATCTTTGCGCTTGCAGGAATGAGTATACTTGGAATACCATTAACTCTAGGTTCTCTGGCGGCTCTATTGATGCTTATCGGTTATTCAGTCGACACAGATATTGTGCTATCGACCAGAGTGCTTAAACAGGAAAGAAATACTGTGAAGGACCGTATCTGGGATTCGATGAAGACTGGTGTTACAATGAGCTCAGGTGGGATCGCAGGTTTCACACTACTATATATAGTATCTCAAATGATCGTAGGTCCTTCAGAGCTCTCAAATATAGCAGCGGTCATGGTGATCGGTCTACTAGCCGACATGCCTTTCACATGGTTCGGAAACGCAATAATACTCAAGAAGTATGTTGATGGAGAAATCCCATCAATCAATATCGAGAAGGTGATTCCATGGAGATGAAAGACTTGCTGAAGGAGTGGAGAATCTGGATACTAATCCTTTCACTTGGTTTTTCGCTCTTCATGCTTGGACCTCACTACGAGACAAACGAGCAAGGAGACACAACTATCTCCACTGACATCAATAAGGGACTTGACCTATCGGGAGGAACTCGAGCGCTTCTATCAGTCCAAGGAAACAACACATCTGAGGCTATTGTAACACAGATTAAGAACATACTTGAACGAAGAGTCTCGGCATTTGGACTTACACAGACCTCCGTTAGAACTGTAGAGCTTGGTGGAGAGACGAAGATCCAGATGGAGATTGCATCAACCAACCAGTCTAACCTTAGAGAACTCATATCTCAGGAAGGACGGTTCGAGTCCAGACTTCCTCTAACGGTTTCCGACAGCCAAGAGTTCACGCTTGACCAGCCATACACTTTCAACTATGAAAACAACACGGTTTCTGTTCTAAACAATAGTTATAATGAGGGCGACAGCTTCTCGATAGATGGCACTAGATTTTTCTATGTAAACAATACTGAAGAAGGCGCAAACCTTCACGTTGTCGCATACGATGGAGAGGACGTTAAGCAGGTCATTACTTCTGATTCAAGAGTAACTTCATCAAGAAGCGGAGGCTACAGCTTCAGATTCCCGGTAGTACTTAGCTCCGAAGCGGCAGATAACGTTCAAAGGGTCGCTCAGAACTATCCTACCACCACGGTTAGAGGACAAGCATACCTAGGAAAAATTAATGGTCAAGGTGCTGCGAAACTGATGCTCTACGTAGACGGAGAAAGACAGAGCGCATTAAACGTCGGAACGGAGTTCAAAAGACAGGTTATAACACAGCCATCTATCAACGGAGGCGCCGAAACAGCAGCACAGGCAAGAAGCGACATGAAGGAGTTGCAGGCTATTCTGCAGTCTGGAAGGCTGCCAGCACCTGTACAGATCGACTCACTTTCCACAATTTCATCCTCACTGGGATCACAGTTCATGACGGCCGCAGTTCTCTCGATCGTAGCATCCCTCATCGCTGTTGGAGGACTTATCTACGTAAGATACCGGAACATGAAACTGGCAATACCTATCGTGATCACAGGATCCTCAGAAGTCTTTATTCTGCTAGGATCTCTGTTCTCCACATTGATCACACTTGACTTAGCATCGATTGCAGGAATTATTGCGGCTGTAGGTACAGGTGTAGACGACCAGATAATTATTACTGACGAATCAGGCAGGGAGAAGATAAGAGACTGGAGCAAGCGACTGAAGAGAGCATTCTTCGTAATCTTCACTTCTGCAGCATCTACAATAGGTGCTATGATGCCGATTGTATCACCTTCGCTTTCAAACATCGCGATTGGAGCAGCAGGAATCGGTCTCCTCGGATACAATTTCTATAGCAACAGGATGAGACCTCACTACTTCGGGATCGGACTATTCGCAGTAATGGTGTCATTTGTAGCCAACTGGGTCGGTCTATCTGGTTTTGCACTACAGTCAGTCAGAGGCTTTGCAATAACAACAATCCTCGGAGTCCTTGTAGGTATCACGATCACAAGACCGGCTTACGCCAAGATGCTTGAAGCAATCGAGGACTAAAAGAAGTTATCAACAATAACCCAAAATTCTTCGTTATGAAGGTCCTGGTTACAGGCGGAAGCAACGGTATCGGAAAAGCAACTTCTCAACGGTTAATCGAAAAAGACCACGAAGTCACAGTATTTGATAAAGAAGAGCCTGACTACGAAGTCGACTTCTATCAAGGAGATGTAAGGGATGAGAACAGAGTAAAAGAAGTGGTTGAAAGTGTAGAGTTCGAGGTTCTTGTGAATTGTGCAGGTTTCTACGAACTTGGAAGTATTGAAGACATGGAGCGCGAGACTATCGATAAAATTTTCAATACGAACGTCCACGGATACCTCAACTTTATCCGACATTCGATGCCGATGCTGAGACAGAAAAATGGTAGGATCGTAAATATTTCCTCGGTAGCTGGAAGGGTTTCGATGCCTTTCTACGGAGCGTACTGCGGATCCAAACACGCAGTAGAGTCTATAAGCCACTCGCTTAGAAGAGAGTCTGAGGTGGAGGTAGTTCTGGTTGAACCGGGTGTGATCAAGACAGGTTTCAACGAAAGAGCACGAAAAGCACTTGAGAAATACCTGCCGGACTCGCATTATGCAAATGAGTACGAAGAAATTCTGGACAATGAAGTTCTGGAGAGTATTGGTGCTGAAAAAGTCGGGGAGAAGGTAGCTAGAGCAGTAACTACGGGAAGACCTAAAAGAAGATATCAGGTGCCTCTCAGAGCAAAGTTTATTACTTGGATCAGCTTTTTGCCTCAGAGAGTTAAGGATCGAATATTTGAAAAAGTAGGATAGTTTACTGGAGCTCCATTACGGCTCCGGCAACGTCCTCACTGTTCTCAAGCGCTTCGACAGCATCTTCTTCGCTGCAACCGGTTTTATCCATCACAAGCTCTACGTCTTCAGGATCCGGTCCTGTCTGAACAGCTTCCTCAGAGTAATCTCCTTGGAGCTGGAACATTTCCTGACCCTTGGCATCGATCTTCGAGATCTGAGGGTTGTTGAATACTAGTTTCTTGTCGCCGATTTTAACCTCTACTTTATCGGCATCGAGCTCTTCCATATCGATCCCCATCTGCTTCATCATCGCGCTCATGTCGTTTCCGCCAAACATATTTTGTGAATCTGAGCTGCAGCTTTAAATCCGTGGTGAAAACTCTGGTGCAACCGTTAAACTGTAAGCCTGTTTTTCTCCCTGTTTGAGAAACCTGAATTTTCATGTGGATCGAGCTAGGTTTGGCGGTTCTAGGGGTTTTTGCAGGAGTTTTCACAGGTTTAACGCCAGGAATCCATCCTAATACTGTGATTTTTACATCACTACCGTTTTATCTCGGTTCGAGTATCGAGTTCATGTACTACCTTAGTTTTATCGCAGGACTTTCTGTGTCACACACTTTCCATGATTTCCTGCCCTCAATTTTTCTTGGAGTGCCTGAGGCAGAAACTGCTTTGGCATCGGTTGCAGGAGCCGACATGGCAAACGAGGGAAAAGGCATAGAAGCTTTTCACTATACTGTTCTCGGCGGATCTATATCAGTTATCGTCATGATAATGTTATCTCCTCTCTTGATCTTATTCCTTCCATATTTTTACAAGTTGGTTAATCCTGTGATGTTCTATGTGCTGGTGTTTTTTCAGCTGGTTCTGGTATTTAACTCGGAAGGTATTTTGAAGGCAGGAATTACTGCGATTTTGTCGGGAATCCTGGGCTTGATTGCTTTTTCTATGCCGGTCAACAGTCAGAATGTTTTGATGCCGGTCTTTGCCGGTCTCTTCGCAGTACCTACATTTCTCTCATCTTTCAAACCGGTGCTTGAGGAACAGGAAACTCCTAATATGGAAGGAGGATTCTTGAAGGGAAGTTTCTTTGGCACTTTGGCTGGTCTGATAACAGGAATAGTGCCGGGAGTAACCGGCGTGGTGTCGACCTCTTTCTTCACACCGTTTATGGAGAAGCGTACTGAAAGTTTTCTGGCTGCTATGGGTGCGGTAAATACCTCGGATATTCTTATCTCTTTTCTCGGACTCTACTTGATTGAGAAAGCGCGTTCAGGTGCAGCTGTCGCTATGAGTTCGGCTGCGAAATTTAACGATCTCCAGCTTTTCTTCCTAATCGGCGTCTCACTTACAGCTATAGGCTTGTCGATTCCCGTGGCTTTGAAGACCCCTCCTTACTTTCTGAAACTTCTAGAGTGGGCTAATCTAAGAATCGTTTTGATAGTGGTTTTAGGCTTGCTTCTAAGCTCAACTTTTTTCCTGACGGGTTTTCTTGGCTTGCTGATTCTGTTGGTTTCGAGCTGTATTGGTTATTCTGCGGCTTTAAGTTCGCAGCGGAAAGTTTTGGTCTCGGTGCTTCTGGTTCCTTCGATCACATATTTTGCGGCGAACGGGTTTTTTATTTAACTCTCGGGACTTTAAAGCTCACCATGAACGAGCAAAAAGGCTTCCTAATAGTTCTAACCGGTCTACTAGCAGCAATTTCATTTCTGATGCTCCAACCGTTCATGGGATACTTTCTGGGAGCTGCCCTACTCGCCTTCATACTTCACCCGGTTCAGGTAAGATGGAGAAAATACCTGGGTTCAACAATTTCATCACTCCTTATAGTCTTTCTCGCTATATTCGTCATCGTTGCACCTTTCCTCTTCACTGCCACCGCCGTTATAGATGATGCACAGGATCTAGCGGGAGATGTTAGGCAGTCGGATCTTATTAACTCGACGCAGATTGAAAACAAGATTCACGAGCTTACAGGTCAACGACTCGATGTTGAAAAAAACGTGGAGAGGGCTGTAGACCGTTTCACCAATCTGACTTTAGGTAACTTCTCTCAGCTCTTGAGTTTAATTGCGAACGCCTCAATCGGATTGACGGTTATGTTATTCCTCCTCTACTACATGCTTAAGGATGGAGAGATGCTTGTTAAATGGCTTAACAGTCTTATACCGCTTCCAGAGGAAATAACTAGAAATCTTCATAGTAAAATGAGTAAAACCACTTGGGCGGTCATAAAAGGTCATGTCCTGGTTGCGATAATACAAGGTTTGGTTGCAGGTTTAGGTTTGATGGCTACAGGTGTTCCAAACAGTGTTTTCTGGACTTTCGTTATGATACTGCTGGGGTTCATCCCGATAATAGGAACTATCTTGGTTTGGCTGCCTGCATCAGTCTATCTCTTCCTCGTGGATAAACCTTTGATGGGAGTCCTACTAGCTCTTTACGGATTTGTGATAGTAGGTCTTACAGATAACATAATTAGACCTCTCGCGGTTGAGAGAGGAGCTGATCTGCATCCTGCGGTAATCATAATAGGTGTATTGGGGGGTGTATACATCTTTGGAGCTGTAGGTTTGTTTATAGGTCCTATAATACTTGGAATCTTCAAGTCTGTTCTCGTTGTGTTCGAGAAACACTATAAGTCATTATAAGGAATTGCGGACAAAGATTGTCCTATGGCTGATATAGGTACTTCGGTTACGTTAGCGTCAGTCATAGTCGGCATGCTTGCCATACCTGCCGCATCACAAAGCCTAGGCGAAGGACAAGATCTAATATCCTCGCCGCCCAATATCTCAGCAAACTCAGAAACCCCAAGACAGGTATCTGTAAACAGGACAACCGATGGAATAACCAAAAGTATACAGACAGCTATACAGAGCTTCAAAGCAAAAGTAGGTTCTGAAGGAGCCTCAGCAAAGCTTCAAGGTCCATCAACATCACTAGAGGTAAATAGAGAGCCCGGAAAAACAGTATGGAAACTGAAAAGCAGCGAGGGAACGCTCGAACTAGTCAAAAGTTCTACCAAGACTCAGAAAACGGTTGAAACTTCAGAAGGAACATTAAAGATCACGAAAGCAGATGGAAAAACTTCCAGAAGCTTCGAAGGAACAAGCAGAAAACAGCTCAAGAAATCGATGGAAACCCTTGAAACCAAGATGGAACAAAAACTCGAGGAAGCGCGTGGAAAGATCAACGCCACAACAACACATCAGGAAAACGGTCAGACAATAGTTCAGACGGGACTAGAGATATCGGTCAGCCCCGAAACGCCAGAGTATATCACTATCAAAAACTCGGGCGAATTCAGAAATCTTGAGGGCTGGAAGCTTCAGAACAACAATCCGGACACGCACGAATTTGGAAATCTGGAGCTGAACGCTTCTGAGTCTATCAGGGTTTACACGGCTGAAGATGAGGACATAAACTACACAGGCAGAGCAGTATATGACACAGGACTCTCCTGGGAAGACGGTGGAGACACTGTCACGCTCAGAAAACCCGACGAAACAAAGGCTGCGGAAAAAACTTACTGACGCTTACGCAGCGTAAACCTTTCCTCTTTTCCTATTTTCTTCACGACATCATCTTCAACTTCGACATAGAAACTGTTGATCTTTGGTAACCCTGAGTTCTTTAGACCGAGGACTGCGCTTAAAACGACGTACCCGTAGCCCATGAGCATAAACGAGGTGTTGTTGAAGCCGATCAACTTTACAGTCAAGACTGCTAAGCCCGAAAAACCTGTTCCCAAAAGCAAGGAGAATTTAAGATCGTCCATGAAAACCTTGGAATCGAACTAGACTAAAAGAATTCCTTCAAAATCATATAACGTGAAAGGTGTATACGTGGTTTTTGCGTTCCTAGAGCGCGACAAGGATATAGAGATCGGCGCATTAGGAACCATAGAGTTCGAAAAAGGAGTTTACGCATACGTAGGATCCGGACAGAACTCGCTTGAAAAACGCCTCAAACGACACTTCGCCCCTACAGAGGACAAACACTGGCATATCGATTACTTCACCTCAGAAGCCCGGGTATTCGACTTTTTCGCCGTACCGGAAGGTCCAAACTACGAATGCACATTAGCTCAACATTTGTCAAACCGGTCTAAACCGGTAGAAAGATTCGGCTCATCAGATTGTAGTTGTGCGTCTCATCTGTTCAAACTGCCGGAAAGCTTTTCACAGTCAAAAACTAGGTTTT
Source organism: Candidatus Nanohaloarchaea archaeon (assembly GCA_014297435.1). Classification (GTDB taxonomy): domain Archaea; phylum Nanohalarchaeota; class Nanosalinia; order Nanosalinales; family Nanosalinaceae; genus PL-Br10-U2g16. Next base: position 197,918 of record JACOQA010000002.1, read on the forward strand.
GAACATGTTCTTCCAGTGTCCTGACTGCGGCTACAAACAAAGATCAAAGGCAAAGAAAAGGGTTCAGTGCCACCGCTGCGGAAGAAGCTACAAGAAAAGCGACGCAAAAAAGTTCGAAAACAAAACGCAAGGCGTCGACCAGGAAGAAGCCGACAAAGCCAACTTCCACAAGTACTCAAGAAAAGACTAGGAAACAGAGGGTATTTGAGATTTTCAAGATAACTAATTCTACATGGAAAGACACGAAATCGCTGCAGAAAACTTTGATCTAGAGCTGACGATGACATGCGGTCAGACCTTCTGCTGGCACCGAACCAAAGGAGATCTTTACGGAGAGGGTACTTCTAAGTTCTATACTTACAGGGATAAAAAGCCGATATTTGTAGAGCAGGAAGGAGATGTGATATTTGCTGAAACTGAACATTCGAAAGAAGAAGTGAAAAAGGCGCTTGGACTTCATAAAGACCTTGAATCTGTATTCTCTAACCTTCCAGAGGATGAAAGCCTTGAGAAAGCTAGGGAAGAGTACTGGGGTCTCAGAGTAGTCAATGATGATTTTTTCCAGTGTCTAATAGGTTATCTTTTGTCTCCGCAGAACAGGATTCCACGCATAAAGGAGATGTTTGATGAGATCGCCAGAAACTTTGGAAGCGTTGAACAGGTTAATGGTGAGGAGGTTCTGCGTTTCCCGACGCCAGAAGAACTGTCGAAAGCATCGGAGGATGATTTAAGAGCTATAGGAACAGGTTATAGAGCTAAATACATAGTTGAGACGCTGGATATTCTTCAGGACGGCTTCGATCATAATGAGCTTGATTCGATGGATTATGTTGAAGCAAGAGAACACATGCAGAACCTTTACGGTGTTGGAGACAAGGTCGCGGACTGCGTACTACTGTTCTCGAAAGGTTTTCATGAGGCCGCACCAATTGACACGTGGGGTAAGAAATTCCTAGAACAGCTTTATCCTGAATTACATTCTGAGGACTACGAGGAGGCATCGGAAAACATGCGTGAACATTTCGGGGAACACACGGGTTACGCCCAAGAATATCTCTTCCACGCTGCAAGAAACGGGGTGATTGAGGTAGAATGATTGAGATAGAGTTTGTAAGAGATGATCTTGAATCCGAGAAGGAGAAAAATCTTGAGGTTGAGGAAGGTACTACGATCGAATATCTTCTGGAAGAAGAAGGTATCGAAGCCCAAGAGGTTCTAGTCGCGAAGAACGGCACAATAATATCTGGTAAACATGAATTAGAGGATGGAGATAGTTTGACTGTGATGGATGTTATCGCAGGCGGGTGAAGCTTTTATTGTCTAACGTTTAACGTGATACTGATGGATTTCCTCGATACCGATGGGAAGGACGAGAAAGATATCATATTCGAAGTCTTCGATCTCAACGGACTTCAGCGCTCTCTATTTAAAGAGATGAAGTCGGCAAAACTTACGGTAAAAGAACTTTCTAACCGGGTTGACCGGAACCGTTCAACAGTTCAGAGAGCCTTACAGGACATGATGGACAAAGACATCATTATGAGGGAGGGTAAAACTGATCGAACCGTGTACTATGTTTATACTACTCTTCCGATGGAGGATATCCGTGAAGTCACCTTGGACGCTCTGGACTCCTGGCACCGGAACGTGAAGGAACGTTTAGGTTAGAACTTCCAGAAGAGGAACGCGAAATAGAGCAGCGTGACCACCTGACTTACAATAGGTAGAACAGCTTCAATACCATACCCCGCAAAGATGTTCAACAAACCAAGTCCGGTAACCACGATAACAACGTTCTCCGAATAATCGATTAAACTATCTAAGTAGTAATCTAAGTCTTGGTTCTCTATTAATGTATCGACGCCTACAGCTACCAGAAAATACTTCACGATTATAGTTGAGAATATCCAGGACTGTTCAACCCACTGGAATCCGAAACCGATTAGCTGATCGAGAACCATAGATAAAAGATTAAGAAGTGAGGTTAAAAATTATTCCTCGACTTCGTCGGTCTTGAAGTCCTTGATAATTACGATGTCGTCGACCGACTCAACCATCCTGTAAGGGATAACGACGTTGCGCGTACCGCCTACCTTCTGCGCTAGGTAAGAGCCTTTCTGCGCGCCGACAACAACCGCTCTAACAGCGAACTTGCCGAGGTTGATCTCTATATCTTTTAGCTTTCCGCAGTAGGAGCCACTCTTAGTGAAAACGTCTTTCTCCTCGATGTTCGAAAAGTCCAGGATGTTGTCAGCCATAGTTTTGAACCACTTTACAGTAAATCCTGTTCTACAGAAACTTATATACCTTGTCTCCGTGACTACACTGAGCCAGTTTAATGAACTTCAGAAGACTCGAACCATTTTAAACAGTTGGAGTTGGTTTAGTTACTACAAGAAGTCAGGGTGGCGGAGTGGTCTAACGCGGTGGCTTGCTAAGCCATTGAGGGTATTACGCTCTCACCCGGGTTCAAATCCCGGCCCTGGCGTCCCACATTCTGCTTCAATCTCCAGTTCTTCGACTGCCGTTACAGCAGCTTGTCTTGCCGACTCCCTTGTAGATTCTTTGTTCCTCCATTTGCCGGGCTCATATTCCTTTGAATAGAAATTGTCGTATATGCTTCCATCCTCTCTTTGAGCGAATCTTACAGGGTACTCGGACTCTGCTAGTTCGGAGAAAGAGGTGAACTCGTCTCCGTGTTTTTCCTGGTTCTCAACTTGGCTTCGGTTAGGCATTTCAGGATCTGAGTAGAATTCAGTTGAATCAGGGAATCCTTCTGTTTCCTCAAATCTTTCTCTAAAAAGCGCTCTAATGTCCTCGCCACTTAGATCGATATTTTCTGGTCTTTTGTCAAAACGGTATCTTGCATTCTTCATGCCGTTGTAGCGTCTTTCAATCGCCCTTGAAGGAGCTTTGTTAATATTCTCCAATTTCTCTCTAGTGATTCTTTCTCCTTCTTCCAGTATCTCGTCTTTTATGACTTCTAGGCAGGCGTCGGTGTAACGTTTAGTCCATTTGAATTTTCTATCTTCGTACATCAGGTTTTGAACGTATGAAAGATGTATTCCGATGTTTTCTGCAGCTTCAGCATCCTATATCTGGTAGGTATGACCGTTTTCACCCCATCTTTCGATTATTCCTTCTTTGGCTAAGTAAGCTGCCGCTCTTCTCTCATCAGTTTCTTTCAGACTTATCCAGTTACTTCCATTTGATTTTTGGGCTACATGGTGGAAGCTATCTGCACGGTTAGCAAGAATCGATAGGTGTTGAGGGCTTTCAAACGCTAGTTCGACCGCTCTTTTTGCCAGTTCATCCTGTTCCTTAACCCAAACCTTTTCTTCATTCACAAGCAGCAAATAATCTTCAATTTTAAGTGTGTCAATCTGTTAAAAACTCATGGTTTGCCTATCTGTAGAAAGGATTCCGGAAGTTCGCAGATGGACTATTGAGAGAATTCTATATACAGGCTTTAACCCGTTTTTAGATTGTGAATCTAGTCTCTGGCTTTAGATATCAATATTTCTCTCTGAACGTGATATGACTCACGTCTAATCATAGTTATGTAGCTTACAACTCCGTAGAGGACAATTATGAGTGTTGTACCAAGGTATGACGCCATTCTTTGAAGAATTTTGGCCTGCGGGAGACCAAATGTTGCTGCAACAGAAGTGATTATTGAGGCATAAAGGAGAGCTCTAAGAAAAGACTGAATGAGTTTGAAGTTTCTATAATATGCTAGAGAACGCTCATATCTTTCTAACTCCTTTCCATCCAGTTTGTCCTCTAGGAAATCTTTCACCTCTTTATCAGCTTTTCCAAGAGGAGTCAACTCGAAAAGGTAGTCCTTAATCACAGAACTGGGTTCTGGTTCTAGCTTAAAATAACGACCGCCATGAGATATTAAACATTCGTAGCTAGTAATCTATACTATGAACAAGATAAAAGCAGCTTTGGCGGCGCTATCTCTCATAACTCTGGGGGTCGTGTTGGGAGGTACAGCGAGCTTCGTCCAGCTTCAGGGTCAGATAGACCAGCTCAACAGTTCGATTCAGGATAGAGAAACAAGGGTTGTAAGCGTACAGTATTCTGGAGAGAGAGCTGTCAGCGAGATCTTTGATAGCGCAGATCAGTCGGTGGTTTCGATCGCAGCCTTTGGAGAACAGGACTCTCAGGGCTCAGGATTTGTCTACAGTAAGAATGGATATATAGTGACAAACCATCACGTCGTGGATGGAGCAAGCCAGATAGAAGTAACATTTACTGATGGATCGACCAAAAATGCAAGAATCGTCGGATCCGATCCCTATACTGATTTAGCAGTTCTAAAAGTGAAAAAAGAAGGTTTGAGACCTCTTGAGCTTGCGGACTCTTCAAATGTAACTGTCGGACGGAAAGCTATCGCTATCGGAAACCCATTCGGACTAAGAAGTTCTGTAACTCTTGGAATAATAAGCCAGAAGGGGAGAACACTAAGGACTTCTGAAGAGTTCTCTACTCCTAATGTTTTACAGACGGATGCAGCGATTAATCCAGGTAACTCGGGAGGTCCTCTAATGAACATAAATGGAGATGTTGTAGGCGTTAACACAGCGATAGAAAGTAGAACCGGAACTTTCTCAGGTGTCGGATTTGCAATACCTTCAAACACCGTAAAAACCGTAGTGCCTGAAATTATTGCAGAGGGAGACTACGAACATCCGTGGATAGGCGTCTCAGGCTTTGATCTAACTCCAGAACTTTCAAGGAGAATGGGGTTAAACACCACATCAGGTTTCCTTGTAATTGATGTCGTGGATGATGGTCCGGCAGCAAAAGCTGGTGTATTGGAAGGAGGTACAACGATAGATTACAGAGGCAGAAAACTGGATATTGGAGGAGACGTAATAGTAGGTATTGGCGATCAGAAAGCCAGGGGAATCAACGACATACTTCTGTATCTCTCAAGACAGACAGAAGTTGGGGATACTGTTAATCTTGAGATTATAAGAGATGGTGAAAGAAAGACGGTTTCACTCACTTTGGATCAGAGGCCTGAAGCGAACGTTCTTGACTAAGGAGAGTACCTGAGTAGGGCTGCTATGCCTCCAAAGTTTTCTATTCTTTCGCCAGCCTCGTGATCTGTATGTACTAGAACTGTTTCTCCGCCTTGCCTCTCGACCTGTTTTTTTAGCTCAGAGTTCTCTCTGTTCTGTTCAGGCGTTATTAGCAGTTTCTTAACAGCGCCCATTTCTGCCAGATTTTTCACCGGTTCGCCGTAGCTTGCGTCTCCTTCTTTCTCCAGTTCCTCAAGAAAGCTTTCTACAGCTTTTGATTCCTCTGATATTCTAGATTCCTCGACTACTTTCTCGAGAGCTCCGCGTTTTATTGCTTCGTGAAGCCCAGTCTTTCCGGTAACCGAAGTATCTTGTAGGAAGGTTTTTTGCTGAAGATCTTCGCTCAGAAGGTTGTAAACTTTGTTCTTCTGCATTCCTGGACCGCATAGAATCAGGTTGTCTTTGTCTGTACGTTCAAGCACGTTCCTGACTTTCTCGTAGAAATCTTCTCCTGTTTTCTGGTCGGCATACATCTTGCCAGGAATGTTCTCCTCGACCTTGGAAAGATCTCTTATACCTGATTCTTCCACTATGAAGAAGTCTGCGGAACCCTTCTCTACAAGACAGAAAAGAACAGAGTACGAACGTTTCTCTTCCCATTCTTCCAGTTTCTTCCAGTCCTCTTTGGTAAACTCGCGTTCGATTTCGAATGTTGATCCGGCTTCAAGATTGAAGGTGTGGTAGCCGAGCTCTATATCGTCCGCACCTTTAGTTATCTCTCCCGTAACTCTCAAACGGTCGTTTTCGTAAGCAGTCTTCTCAACTTCTAATGTTAAGGTACAAGTCTTCTTTTCCCGTCCATCAAGCTTGGTTCTCTGTGTTAAAGACCTTACAAGGTCTCCTTTGCGTATAAAGTCTTTCAGCCTCCAGAGATCGTCGTCATTCTCTATCTCTATCTCGGCGTATCCTGAGTTCCGATCTGTTTTGAGTAGCTTCATAGGGACGTAACTGCTACCTACAAATAAAAACCTCCAGTCGATACCATAATTATTATGGAGGAGAAGTTTGGCGCCGTCCTCGCCGCAGGACTTGCAGTCTTCGGTCTAATGTTCGTACTAAACCAGGGAGGCTTAGACCTCAACCAGCAACAGGAGATGGACAGACAAGTATTTCTTGATAAGAACATAGGTCAAGTAGGCAAGTCCAATCCGGACCGAAGAACTATCGATTTCGGAAGTTTCACGGTAGGTGAAACAAGAGGAGACATCCAAGGTTATTACAATGAGAAAGCAAGTATAAGCGACTCTCTATTTGGCGGAGAGAGCATAAAGTTTTCTTACAAGGCAGAACAACCATTAGAAGGCAACATAACCTTTGAGGTTCTCGGAAGAAGCGGTAAAGGTTCTGTATGGGTAAAAGCAAACGGCAAAAAAGTATTTGAGGAGCCTTTAATCTCTACTTCAAGACCTCAAGTAAGCATACCTCAGGAAAGAATCAAACGTGGAGAAAACGACTTTGAGATTGGTGTTAAGAGACCAGGTATTTTCTCAAGCTCTTCCTACACTCTTGAAGAAGTCGAACTAAGGGTTAACGATCGAAAGTTCCACGATTTCGAAGAAACCTTTAATCTTTACGGATACGAGCTATCAGACTATATTGCAAGCCCTCTAAGCTTTTCTATATCGGACTCGATTAAGACTGCACCTCTAAGAATCTACGTGAATGGCGAGCAGATCTACTCGAAGCAGCAGGTAAGGGTTTCAGCTGAAGAGGTAAAGGTGACGCCGCAGAACTCAAATATTCATCCTGGAGCCAACTCTATCACTTTCGAAACAGATCAGCCCGCAAAATACTCTATCGGAAGCGCAGATCTAACAGTAAGATACTTAGGAAATGTAGCACAGCAAGAGATAGTCGACTATTTTGAGGCAAACGAACAATTTGCTTCCCGTGAGGACACAACAGAGAAGATCAGCTTCGACTATCAAAATCTCTTACCTTCGCCAAGACCTCTTAGAATCGAACTTAACGACTTTAACACAACTTTGACGCCAGACAACACAGTCAACAACATCACCCTGCCTGAAGATACAATCAATAGACACAATCAAATCAGGTTGAACAGTAACGGGACTTACAAAATCGATTCTTTAAAGGTCATATCCGAGAAGCAAGAGGAATAGAAAATGGGCGCGATAGACTTTATCAAGAATAGAATAGTTTATCTTGCCTGGTCTATCGCAGGTTCTGCCGTACCTTATGCATTTGACACCGAAATTATTGGTATAGCTGCCTCTAAAATTGATGCTTTGGAATCTCTGCCGGGGGTAGAGCCTATAAATACAGAAGAACTTGGTTTAAAACACTACCTCTACATAATTATGCCTATTTTGTTGGATAGGGAGGTTTTCAAGTTCTTTGGAATTGACCTCTTTGAGGGCACCTACATCAACAGCGGAACGCCTTCTCTAGATCCTATGTATGATAGAAGCTCTGGCGAGATAAACAGAAGAGGTCGTGGTAGATCATCGGGTGAAGACTCTGATCGCGGTCTGGTAGGTAAGTTTCTTTCAGGAATCTTCGGTTTCATCTTTAGCACTAAAGGTATGATTTTAGTTATACCTTTGATGTTGGTCGGAGGGCTTCTTGCTACAGGTTACGGTGCTTATGCGGGAGTGGCTGCAGATCAGGCTCTTGCAGGTTCAGGTCCTACTGAAGTTATAGAGGACACAGCTTCGACATTTTCAGAGGCAAAACAGCGAGTAATGTGTCTTTTCCAGGGTCCAGAATGCCTCAGACAGTGGAGGCTGAACAACACTAAAAGGCCTGACGCTAACGATGTCGGTGAGAACTATGGGTTGAAGATAAAGGAGTTCCGGTTAGGCTCTGGCTCCCAGCTCGATATAGCGTTCAAGAACAAAAATTACAAGATGCCTCTATCATTCAGAATAAGAAATACCCGCCATGGTCTAAAAGGGATCAATGCTAGAGATGTAGAATACAAGATAGAGGTGGTTGATTACGAACACGATACACAGAACCCTTTCTGTGAAACTGAATGGGTTAAAATAAACGGTTACGATGTCGATGATGACGGAGATGACTATGATCTCTATCCGGGAACCTCTGCCGCAACAGGTTATAAGACATTGAATTCATTATCTCTTGAAAACTGTCATATGCTTTCACCTGGAGCAGGACAACAGAAAACAGTTAACCTCTATCTAAGATATGATTACTTCTCTCAGGCGACCTTGTACTTCGATGCGATGTCAAGGCAGTACAAGAATTCGGAGAACATCGAGATAAGCACAAAACCTTCGGAAACTGCCGATACACCTGTTGAAGCAATATTAAATGTTGACTCGCCGGCAGTGTTTAATGAAGAAACGCTTAATTCTCAGCCTTTGGCTGTGAGAGCCACTTTGACCACAGAAGAAAGCGATGTTGAATACCAGGTCAGAGATTACGAGGTAACTGACTCGGAGAAGACCTGCGTGCCAGGAGAAGGAAACTGTGAGACAACATCGGGAATAGATTCAAATTCCTGCGCCCTCACCAGGGAGGGAGGATCAAACAAGTATGAGCTAAAGAGTGAAGCTAAGAAACGCCTTATAGCCGGATCTGGTGGTGGTGCGGATGATGCCATACCTGGAGATTACTGGTTCTCGGAAGATCGTCCTCCGGAACTCTTTGGATGTCTCTTCAGCTTAGAAGATGTTCAAAGCATAAATCCTGCCGGTGAAACACTTACAATGGGAATAGAAGCTAATTATACGGTGAAGAAGACTGAGTCTATCGATTCTTTCAAAGTTCTCAACTCTCAGTGCCGGAAGATAAACTGCCCAATAATCCGACCTGTCGAAAATAATCTTGAAGGCGTGGTAACCTCCAGCATTGGTCAAGATCAGGAGTACTGGACGAAGAGAAGCGCTATGTGTGATGGTTTAGATGCGGGTGATGGATGCAAGGTTGTGGAGTCCTACCAGCCTAGCTACGATAATTTAGGGGCTAAACCTACCGTAGATCAAGGTGAGATAGCAGTAAGAGTTTCATCAGGTAACCCTGATTGGTTCTCCTGCGAAATAAAAAATGGCGAAGTCCAGCCAGAGTATGGAAATATCGCAGGTTTCGATGAGAACCGTCTAGAATCTGTGTTTAATGGAGATATGGTTTTCGATTGGACCCAAACGGGGTGGCAGATAACTCGTGGCAGAGCCATATGTCCGAAGAAGTCTGAAGGCTCCTCTTCAACATGTGACGAGGACGAGGTAAAGACCCAGAGCGGAGAATGTGTCCTCGTGCCAAGTAGAGGCGTATATTAAGCTGTTGTCAGTGTGAGAATGTTCCTAGTGGCGATTGCAAAGCCGAGTAAAGCTATCAAGAAGAGATAGTACTTTCTCTCCTCTCCCTCTATATTCCTATCTATGTAAAGCACAGCAGGTATTATGATTAATCCTTTCATAACGAACATTCCTGCCGGACCTATTAGATCTATGAAAAATCTTCCGAGAACATGTTTCTCAACGGCAATATCAAGTCCTACGCCGACAGCAGTGATTGTCGCATCAAAGAAGTGAGCTGCAACAGGCAAAACGAAGCCGTATTTCAAAAGCTCCGGTTTGAAGCGTTCAAGTAAAATAAATCCGGTAAGCAACCAAGCGAGAGATATCCCGGCAGTCCACAGAAGAATACCTAAGTTGGCTATGGAGTAGAAAGTGAGAAGGAACCCCAAAGTCGCTATCCCGACAATTGAAAACGGTTTGAAATAGTCTATACCGGTTTTTCTCTGTAGCCCTAGCGAAATCAGAAGCACTGAGACTGTGAATCCGAACATCAGTATGTAGATGAAAGGTGTTTCAAGCAGAACAGTGTTTACTGCGTTAATATCTTTTAGAGATCTGAGGGCGCCGCCAAGAAATATATAAGGAGTTATGCCGATTATAAAGCCTCTGTCGATACTGATATCGAGCTTTTTGAGCAGAGGCAATCCAATGTATGCCGCGGCTAGGGCGAAAAGAGCTGAATATACTGCGGTGTTGAAGGGATTGTAGAAAACCGACTCGTTAGCCACAGGTCTCCAGAACTTGTCGATTAGAAAGCTTTTAACCCCTCCAAGAGAACTCATTAATTATGCAAAAGGAAAAAGCAGTTTTAAGTCTCTTGTTTCTCTCGGTAGTCGCTTCGGGTTGCATGAGTTCCGGTAACTCGACAGGCTCAGTAACGGTAAAGAGTCTTAACGTCGAGCCAACTCAGATCTTTGAGGGTCAAAGCGTCAGAGCACAGATGGAGATCGAGAACACGGGGAATATTGCTGGCGAGGTAGCTATTGGAGAGGATGGTAAGGAGATACTTAGAGGGCATTGCCCGGATATATTCTCTGTAGATTCTTCAGGTTTCTCAGTTACCTCAACGCGGGACAGCTATGATGGAGAGTCAGCAAAGTTGGAGCCCGGAGATCAGTTGAGAGTAAGATGGAAGCTTAACCAGAAAGCGGAGAGAGTTCCGCTCTACGGTCTTGATTGCGATTTGAAGTTCCCTGTTAAGTTTAATTACTCGGTTTCGGGTCTCAGACAGGTTCAGATAAAGAAGAATAAAGAAGTTGAGGGCTCGAACAAGCTTCAAACACAGAGCTCGCCCGGACCGATGAATATAGTTATGGGTACTCTGCCAAGTTCTACTGGTAAAACCTCGACATTTATTGCTGACACTTCAGACGATTCTAGAGATCTCAGCATAGCGATCCAGCTCCGGAACCCTAATCCGGAGAGCGAGGAGTACAGGAAGGGAGTTGTGGATGTTAATGAGAACAGTTTCCGCATTGAAGCTACTGAACCTCTCGAGCTTGATGAATCTATGTCATTAGATGGAGAGGATATGGTTTGGAACGCAAACGGTTATTCTGATCCGAAATGTGAGGTTCCTCAGACACGAAGAGGTCTTAGACTCGATCAGGGCAAGTCCGTAACTATCAGATGTAACATTCCTTTACCTGAGAAAAACGAGCTTCAATCGCCTTCTGCTATATCTGAGATATCGGCTCATGTAAACTATACATATGAGAAAGATGCCGGCACGAGAAATATAAAGGTGGAGAGTCGTGGACAGTAAAATAACTATTTTTCTGGCTCTTGTGGTTGTAGCTTCTGGCTGCGCACAGCAAGAGTCAGAAAATTCGCCTGAAAAAGGGCTTGAAGTCAAGGATTTTTCGATATCCGAGAAAAGCCTTGTTCCGTCACAGCAAGCATATATAACTCTAGTTTTGAAGAACCATCACACGCAACAGATTAACCTTCGGGATATCTCTCTTTACAACACGGGTTTGCTCAAAGCCGATAAACAGGGGTGTAGACCTGAAAATATAGAGGTAGCTACAGCAGATGTGGCGCCTGAAATGGAGTGTACATGGAAGGTCGAAGCGCCCGAAGATATTGGAGCCTTCAACTCAAAATCTGTATCTCTTAAGCTCAACATTGAGTATGATTCGCAGCTAGAGCCGACAGAACCGTTTAAGATAGATTTCAAGAGTCCTGAAGACATAACTGAAACTTCTAATTTAGAGAAAACCTATACTAATAGTGAGATCAAGTTAGATATTTCGACCGAAAATCCTGCACCTTCTCAGGGAAGGTTGATAGATTTAACTATTTCTAGCGCGGGAAAGGGCAGGGTTGCATCTGACTTTTCTATGGACTATAGTCCTTCCGGGGTCTTCGAGGATTGTGATCAACAAAAAGAGATCGTGGTAGGATCCTCTGTAGAGTTTAGCTGCCAGATAAGCTCTGATCAAACGGTTGAACGGAATCTAATGATCTCCACATCTTATAAATACGTCAAAGCACCAACGCTTGATGTCGAGGTCGTTAAAAGATGATAGAAAAAAGAGCTATTGTTTTTATTGCGCTTGTTGTTGTTGCCTCTGGATGCGCATCAACTACAACCCCTGAAAATTCTTCAACTGCGGACAGTGTTTCAGTAATGAACTTCACTGCCTATCCTTCTTCTCCCTATAGCGGAGAGCAGGTGCGCTTAAGACTTACGCTAAAGAATACCGGTGATGCTACGGCTGAAGATGTTACCGCACAGCTATTTAACGTTCCGTTTTCAGGCTCAGGTAATGTTTGGGACTATGTAGGAGATCAATCGGCTGATAAAAGCTTCGGAACGCTTGAGCCAAGGGATGACGAGAACAATCTTCCTGCAAGACCTTCGACAAAGGTCTGGAACATTAAAGCACCAACTTTGGAGAACGGCGTGACAATCCCTTACAACTTCAAGTCGAGGATTTACTACAAATACAGCACTCAGGGAACTTCGAGAATTACCTTGATGAGTAGAGAGCGTTTCCAGAATGAAAGAACAAGAAGCAGACCGACGCTTGACACAACCTCGGGTCCTATTCAGATGAGCATAAGGACTAAGTCGCCAATTACATATACGGGAGATTCGCCGACAAACTCTCAGATGTGTATCCAAGTCAAGAACGAAGGGAGCGGAACACCTTTCGTGTCGGACGATTATGATGTAAGCGACTCGGAGGAAAACACTGTTGAGATAACAGTTCCTGACCAAGGATCGATTGATTTCTCGGCAAATCAGGGAGATGGCAACTCCGCAGAACTAGATCTCGTTGGAGGAAGAGGTTTCTCTTGCTTTACAATCGAAGCTACAGGCGGTATCGGTCCACAGCAGGAGATACCTGTAATAGTGGAAGCTGACTACGGATACCTTAAAGAGGATACACAAACTGTAAGGGTGAGGGGAAGCCGCCTATCTAACTAACCTTTCTACTTTTCCTCTTTTCCATTTAATATCCGCATCTAACAGTATTCTGAGTACTTTTTGGTTCTTCTATAAATTTAAAGAGGTAAATATTGAAATCTGAAGCTGTTCGTTTACCAGCCTCTCAATCAATTGGGGTTACCAGATAATATGTAGTCTACTGAGATGTATGAAAGAAGGAATTGAGGAAAAAAGAGGATAGATAAGAAATACTTAGATGAGGTAGAGGGCTGAGAGAACTATTCCCAGTCCTGCAACGATCGAGGCGATTACTTTGCTACCTGTGTTGCCATCTACCTCGCTGATGAAGCTGGAGATGCTCTGTGTGAACGAGCCAGAGACCTGGTTCTGGTCTGACTCAATAGCTTCCTCTATGTCTTCTCCAACTACAAGTCTTACTGTCTTCGACTTCTGAATTTCTTTGCCTGTTGCGGTTGCTGTGATCACAACCTCTCCTTCCTTCTTGAAAGGAATTCCTGCGTAGAGGTAGACGTTCTCTGACTGTCCTCCCTCAATTGTAACGTTGTCGGTTCCTAAGTCTACCCATTCAGGTCCGTCGGTCTTCAAGGCGTAAGTGTTCTGCTGTGTTCCTGTGTTGTTTAGCTGAATTTCGTAGACTGTCGAACGGTTCTCTCCAGCTGATACTACTTCAGGAAGCACGTCCATCTCTAGATCATAGCAGTTCTCGACTACTACGTTGGTTTGTGCGGATGATGTCGGCTCTCCGAATGTTTCAGCTGTTGTCTGAACTGTTACAGGGTAACTGTCTGGCTGTCTGTTTCCTAGATTGACTGTTACGTTGGTTGATTCTCCTTCTTCAAGCTGGACGTTCGAAGTTGAAAGGTTGCCGTCCGAGGTTGAAAGGCTGAATGTTTCTGCTGCAGCTCCCGTGTTTTGAACTCTTACTTCTGCGGAAGCTCTCTCGTCCTCACAGTATCGAGGATTTGAGTTAGTGTAGCCGATTGATGCTTCCATGCCGTTCTGTACGTTTAGTCCGACATTTGTTGAACTTGTTGATTCTCCTTCTGCAGCGATCTGGATCTGCTGTCCTCCAAGTTCTTCCGGTCTTACATTTAATGTGGTTGTCTCTGTTTCTCCGGATGCGACTTCTAGCTCTTCTTCTGCTAGTTCTCCTGCCGAACTTGTAACCCGGAAGACGTCAGACTTGGTTCCAAGATTTTCGATTGATACTTCGAACTCTGCCTGGTTGAATGCTGCTACGTCCTGTGTCTGCGGCTGGACGTTCATCTCGGAATCGAAGCAGGTTTCTGCTGTGAAGCTGATTCTGTCGATCTCCTGTGCGTAACTTGTTATTGATGCGGTGACTAGGTTGAAGTTTCTCTCAATTTCTGAGTTCGAAGAGATTCTGAGTTCAACTGTCTTTGTCTCTCCGTCCTCAAGGCTTACTCTCTCTGTTGAGAGCTGTCCGTAATCTGTCTCGAGGCTGAACTCTTCCTGCTGAATTCCGTCGTTCGTTACCTCGATCTTGTATGTTGCTGCCTGTCCTAGGCAAGCTGTCTGAGAACTTTCAGCTACTTCAACGGAAACGTCGTGGTCTTTGATTACGTTGACTTCTCCGTTTGTTGTGAATGTTGTGCCTGAGGCTTGAGAAGTTGCGTAGAGTTCGAACGAGTATGTTCCTTCGTCCTTGTCGACTGCTGGATTGTACCAGACATTTACTGTTCTGGATTCTCCTGAGTCAAGAGTTACTTCGGTTGGTGCGATCGATATCTCGGATGGTTCTGAAGAACTGAACTTGAAACTGTCTTTTACTGGTCCGAGGTTCTCGACTTCCATCTCGTAGGAAGTGAAGGAGTCGATCCTCGAACTTGATTCATCTGGGAATAGTGTTAGGTCTGCGGGTCCTGCCGCGACCGCTGTTGTCATTATTGTTATTAGAAGTGTTAGTATGGTTAGACGTTTAGAGAGATTCATAGCTTTAAGTGTCACCTGATGATAACACAAATTCTTAACTCTTTTATACCTTTTTACATGCCGTAATGGTTACAGAAGTTAATAACTGCTTAATGAGAAACTAAAAAGTTCTAGAAACGATTAAAAAAAGTAGTAGAGCGTTTGAAGCCGTCAGAAGATTCCAAACAACCTATCAATCAAGCCTTTCTTCCTTGGCTGTTTCGAACCTCCTGCCCATACACGGACATCCTTCTTGAAGACCTCCGATCCATCCGAAGAGACCGTGATCTCTGCCGTTCCTTCACCTTCCTCACGAGGTGTCAGGTAGAAGAAGACTGTCTTCTTCTCGCCGGTATCCAACAATACCTGTCTCTCCGACTGGGAAACCCAGGTGTCCGGCAAACCTTCAAGCTCAAGCTGGTAACGCTTCACCTCTCTATGGGTGTTATAGAGATCAACCTTCACCAAGCCTTCCTCAGACTCGACAGAGGCAATCTGATCAGGGAAGCTCTCAACCTCGTTACCAAGCTCCAAGACCTCAACAGTTGTCGAAGCGCTTCCAGACTTACCGCCTGTTACAGCACGAACCTCAAACTCGTGCTCACCGGGATCACTGGCGCTTACATCGAAGCAGACCTCTCCGCTCTGAGTCTTCGAATCAACTACTCTTCCATCTCTCAACAGGTAGACCTTAGGATCGATCTGCGAACTAACGTCGCCACAGATCTCGTAGGTCTCGCCTTCAAACACTTCACGAGGTGCGTAGACAGCTTCCACTGTCGCAACCGGAAGGATTGAAACAGCCGTTGACTGTGAAGCTCCATTAGTCGAAACCTCGACATTCTGCTGTCCTACTTGGTTTGAACGTACGTAGACCTGGTAGTAGCCATCAGGCTGTGTTGTGGTCGATGCTACACGTTCAAAGCCTACTTCTATATCAGCCTGGCTTCTGCCTCTGACGCCGTCAACGTACCCGGAAACCTTGAACGATTTTCCGGCAACAACTTCCCTTGGTGAAACCTCTACGGTCATCGAGGAAGCCTCTCCGCCTCCAACGTTTCCAAGTCCGCAGTCCCTGACATCGATCGTTCGGGTAACCGAGTCAAAGCCTCCGTTCGAGACCTGAACTCTGTAGTTCTCTGAACCCGACCCTTGGACGTTTGTGAAACGGATGTTCTTCGTCCTGTAACCGTCTCCGGATACATGGATGTCTCTTACAACTTCGCCGTCAAGTCCGGTTCCCTGGATCTCAACGACTTTACCGTAACTATCTCTATTACTTACAGTGACTCTTGTCGTGAAGCTTTCACCTCTAC
The DNA here is from genome assembly GCA_014297435.1 of Candidatus Nanohaloarchaea archaeon. GTDB lineage: Archaea > Nanohalarchaeota > Nanosalinia > Nanosalinales > Nanosalinaceae > PL-Br10-U2g16. The sequence goes on from JACOQA010000002.1 coordinate 213,963, forward strand.
ATACGTAGTTAGGTCCTGAGACTTCGGTGATTCTGAGCTCCCCATCTTCCTCGTCAGAGTCATCGTCTTCTCTTTCTAAAGTGAAGTCTTCGGTCTCCGGTTCTCCTTCTTCAAGTTCTATATCTCTTGTCTCTGTTTCGTAACCGTCTTTTGAGACCGTTATCTCGTAGTCATCAGGTTCGAGGCTGAAGTAAGCCTCTCCCTCATCATCGGTTTCATCTGATTCATCGTCGCCGTTTTCGACTTCTACCTCTGCGTCTTCTATCGGATCGTTATCTTCGTCTTCAACGCTAACTGTAAGATCTACTTCTTCCTCGTCAGAATCATCGTCGGTCTCCCCAACTTCTATCGTTTCGGTCTCTGTATCGGAACCTTCGGATCCGACAACCTCCAGTTCTACATCATAGTCTCCTTCTTCATCGAAGGTGTAATCTACTTCCTCACCGTACTTGTCAGGAATACCGTTCTCGTCGAAGTCCCATATAAAGCTGTCCGCTCCTGTCGAATCGGATGCATCGAACTCTACTTCTTCACCTGCCTCGGGTTCGTTAGGGCTCCAGTCAAAATCAGCTTCAACTTCTTCATCTGTCCCATCTTCTAGCTCCGAAAGCTCAAGATCAATGGATTCTTCCTCTCCTTCGTCAAGATCCACGGTTTTTGAGGCTGTTTCATAATCTGGGTCGGAAGCTGTTACTTCGTATTCGCTAGGCTTAAGCTGGAAAAGGACTTCTCCATTCTCATCAGTCTCTTCACTTGTTGTCTCGCCGTTCTCGGCTTCAACATCTATATCTTCGAGAGCATCACCGTCTTCATCGACTACATTTACTGTCAATTCTGCTTGTTCTTCTTCACCTTCCTCAACTAGCTCAATCGTTTCCTCTGTTGGTTCTCCCGAGTTCACTTCTACATCATCTCTCGAGTTATCCTGGTAATCGTACTTCGAAACATCTATGTCGTATTCTCCTTCTTCAAGTGAGAAGCTGACCTCTCCATCATCGTCAGTCTCTTTCTCCTGATTGTCAACTTCGACAGTCGCATCCTCAAGAGGATCTTCTTCTGAATCTGTAACTGTTACTTCAAGAGTTCCTCCATCTCCGTTTACATTAAGAGTTACTTCATCGCTCGTGAAGCTCTCTCCTTCACACGCTCCGCTGTCAACATCAAATTTCGCGTTGATATCAACATCGCCGGTGTCAAGATCTTCCGTATCAAAGTCTACTTCGTAGTCATCATCGCTGTAACCATCTACAGTTATTTCGTCTGAAGCTACTTCATCTCCGTCTGCCTCTATAATCAGTTCGCCTTCTTCATCCTCGGATTCTGCGTTCTCAATATTTACTGCGGCAGTAACTTCTTCGTCTTGGTTGGCAAAGTCCTCGTTCAGATCAACCGTAACTGTTTCATCATCCAAACCGCACTTAACTCTCTCTTCGGTGAAGAAATAGTTTCTTTCAGAGTTCGAGGTTGCGGTTCCGTCCGAGGCTTCCACTTTCCAAATGTACTCTCTATCGTAGCTTAGGCTTCTCCAGTCAGGGAGGGTAAAGTCAACGTTATCGCCTTCATCAACATTCCTTAGTTCGTCGTAATCATCGCTATCCAGAGTCCTGATCCTGTCTCCGTCATTGTCTAGTACTTTAATAGTGTAGTCAAGATCGTCTCCGTCTCTGTCTTCCGCGCTAAACTCGAAAGTTGGTGTTGTACTTACTATTTCGTCTTCTGAAGGATTCTGAAGATCAAAGTTTCCGGGAGCCTGATTATCAGGTTCTGAATCTTGAGTCCATTCAAGTGTTATCTTCTCCCGATTTTCTGAGCCTTCAACTACCGTAACAGCTCTCACTTGCAAACTTCCTTCGGTCCCCTGTACATAATCGTTGCTTATGCTGCAGCCGTTGCTGCATGAGAAAGTCATGGCGTCCGCGATCCATTCATCTTGTACATCACTCCATCTTTCTACACGTATACTGCTCGCGGAGTTGGATGTCGAAGCTGTAACTTTCTGTGACTCTCCGATTTTAAGATTGGTATCGGAGCTAGGTTGAATGTTTACTGCTGTTGAAAATGTTGTGAAAGCCGCCAATAGGATTATTATTGTAATTAATTTGTTTCTCATTTTTCTTCACCCTTTAGAAGTCCTCCGTGATGGTCACGATTTTATTGTTGCCGTCTTCAGAGTAGATTGTTACAGAGCCTCCGCTGTAGCCGAAGTCTACATCACTTGCTTCAAGGTCTGTTCGATCGTTAACATCAAGGTATGACTCAACTTCTCTTGCTGTCAGATCTCTGTCATCTGTTGCGGAGTTCAAGGCATCAAGGTCTTCGAAGTAGTTAGGATTTTCAGAGCCTATAGGTCCTTGGTCTGTTCTTGTACCGTTTAGTCCGGATCCTCCGGTTCCACCATTCCTGTTGATACTCTGATCGCCTGATCCGCTCTCCTTGTAGACTGTCTTATCATCGTCAGGCCAGAAGATCGCGGCAAGACTTCCTCCGATAAATCCTGCGCCTATCAACGCTCCCCCTATTTTACATAGTGAGTCCCTCTTATCCGGATCGTCTACCTCAGGTTCTGTAGGTTTTTCGGGGTCGGAGCTGGTTGATCCATATGGATTTATGACATCGTCTGGGTCCATGCCTTCTGTTCTCTTAGCCCTGTTCCTGTAGAATTCGGACATGTGTTCGCCGAGATTGTTTATCTCAGGAGAATTGTTCTTTACGTAGGTACTGAATGATCTTTCTGATACTGCTATGTCGTCAAACTGTTCAAGTGAATAGTTTCCTTCGAAGTAGTTCATAGGGTTTAGGATGTTGGCTGTTCTCTCTCCTCCTGGCACATTAATATCTACATCAAGATCCTCTATCTCGTTCTCTACCTTAGTTAAACGGTTCTGATAATTGTTTAGACGTGTCTCAAAAGAATTAATATCTCCTTCTATAGATCCCAAATCATCCGACAGGTCTTCAAGCCAGTTAGTTACGGATTCGAATGCGTCGTCGTGATCATCAACTCTATTTTCCAGATCTTCTAGCCGGCTATTAACCTGATCTAGTTCTTCATCTAGATCTTCTATAAACTGATCGTCTGCTCCTTTTCCTTCGATCCAGATGTCGTCTCCGTTGTTCGACATAATTTTAATTACCTCTTATCACTTATTTGTCACAAACACCTTATATATCTTTTGTTATTTAGTAGTGACAACTAGTAGCCTTTATCATTCAGTAGTTCTCGGGCGTTGTTAAAAGAATCTTTACAACCTTTAGCAACCTCGTCCTCAGGCTTCATCCTCTCTTCATGGCTCTTGCTGAACTCTTCTACTCTGTTTTCAATAAAGTTCTCCATAAACGCGTATAATCCATCAGGAACTCCATCGCAGCTCCTGTCGTCAGGTATACTGGTGAAGTCGGGCGCCTCAGGCACTTCAGGCATATCAGGATCCACGACCACTTCGTCCGGCATTTCATTCTCTGTTACATGCTTCACAATCTTTCTGTTAAGCAGTTCGGCTCGTGCCCCTGTCGTCATCAAACCTGGGTCGTAGTCGAGTTCTTTTGCGTTGAAGCCCTCTGCGGATCTAGGTCCGTATATTATTATGTTGAGATGCTCCTTAACGCTCGAAATAGGGTGGTCTTCCACATTCTCTCTCTTTGCGCCCTCAAGTATTTCGTCAGAAAGGTCTTTAACAACTTCAGGTTTCTTTAGAACTTTACTTTTCACATCTAAATCTTCGTAGACTTTTGACCAGACTCCTTCGAAGTCAATATCTTCTACATTCCCTTGATAATCATCTGTTTCGGCTAGGTATCTTTCCTTTATAGAATCCCATTCTTCTTCTATGTCCGAATAAAGAGTCTCTATATCTTCGTCTAAGTCGTCTGCAACTTCGTCTTCTAATCCGTCCACCATTTCGAGGTTTCTTTCAAGTGCCTCTGCTTGGTCTCTCACATATCTTATTCCTTCTACGTAAGCGGCTTCGTAGCTGTTAAAGAGGTCTCTCTGATCGGAGTCTAGCTCTTCCTTTTTTTCTTCGGCCTCTTCAAAGTTCATGTGGGGATTATCTACCGACATATTATTACTTTAGAGTTACAAAATTATTTATATCTGTCTCTGATATCTGGGTCGTGACAAGGGGTGTAACCATATATATTGTTGCGAAAGAATTGTGATGTTACTACGGAGTACAAATATAAAGATTTGCTGGTAGTATAATTATGTGGTGACACAAAATGGTAGGATCTAACACTAACGTAGGAGAAGATGACGACAGGATCTCGGCAGACGGCGGAGAACCTGACGAAGATCAAAATCAGGACATGAACAGAGCAGGGAGAGCTAACAGCCTAACAGGTTTAGTAGATGAAACACTAGAGTCCCAAGAAGAGAGAGAAGAGACCGCACAACAAGCTATGAATAATTGGGAAGGAAATGCGGCAGAAGAAACAAATGATGTCGTGGAGGAATACCAAGAACTCAGAGATGATGCAGGAGAAGCCACAGAATGGGAGTTCTCACAATCAACTGAGGCGGCAGAATTTGAAGATGATCTTGAGTATCATGGTGAGCTAGGCATAAGAGATTATGCTGAGACTCAGTCTGGTAAGATTGAAGGACTTACAGGAACGATAAGAAGATTCTCTGGCATGATAGCTGACAAACAAGATGAAGTACAGAGTAAGGAAGCCGACCTTGAAGGTCTTGAAGATGAAAGAGAAGAAGCTTACCAAGAAGTTGATAAAGAAGTAAACAACATGGACGATGAAGATTTCGGACAAATGACTGCAAGCGAGTTTAGAGACTCGAAGAGAGACAGCGTGGACAGCGAATATGACAGAAAGGAGTCGGAAATTGAAGATGACATAGAATCTCTAAGAGAGAGCATTACAGATCTAAATGAAACACTTGCTCCGGCGACATCTGAGAGAGCAGACCGAAGAGAAGAAGCTCAAGCTGTCTACAATCAGTTCGCTGAAGAAGCAGAGGAAGTTGTTTCTGACAACTTCGGTAAGCTAAGAGAAAGCCTCGGAGTTCTAAGAGAACTTGAGGTTCAACAGACTAGACACGAGCAAAAATCTGTTGATAACGGTCTTGTAGATCAGAGACAGAGCGATCAGGCAGACGCAAGAACCGAAGCGGCACTTGCATACGTTTCAGAGGCTCTAGATGAGATTGACCAGCTTGAAGATGCAGTTCAAGATCATTACAGGGTCGCTGAAGGTTTCTCAGAACTTACAGATGTAGAGACAAGAGAGCTAAAGGGAATCTACGGCGATCTTGTGGACGATGAAGCAGTAGACGGCGAAGTCGGCGAAGATCAGTTCGGTACTGAACTGCTTAGACAGAGAGTTTACGAGGCTGCCGAATCAATCACTGCTGACGGCTATGATTCCATCAGAGAACTTAGAGATATCGCTGATGACATAGCTGGCGGTTACGAAGAGGAGTAATCTCCTCTCATTTCTTCTTTAATTCTACACATACACGTTTCTCGGAAGGACTTCTCTCGCCACACTCAACAACATTTACGATAGAAAGATCATCTGAAACATTCCTGATCTCTTTCTCGATTGGTTTAAGATCATCGTTCTCAACAAAACGATAGTAATGAATCATACCATCTTTCTTCAGATGATCGTAAGCAAGTTGAAGAAAATCATTTGCTGAACCGGGTAGTGGCATCACGATACGGTCAAACATTCCAAGCTCCGGAACTTTATCGTTGACATCGCCTTCAATACCTTCAGCAGTGTCTTCAAGATCGTTAAGCTCGATGTTTTGTTTCATGTAATCGGCAGCTATCGGGTTCTTTTCGACTCCGACAACTTTTTCGGCGCCCAGTTTCCCGGCAAGAACAGCGAAAGGTCCTACACCAGCAAACATGACAAGAAATTTTTCTTCCTCCTCTATCTGGTCGCAGACACGTTTCCTTTCTGTTCCGAAACGTTCCGAGAAATAAACCTTGGTTGGATCCACTTTGTAACGAAGTCCGAACTCCTTATGAATTGTCTCTGTCTCTTCACCGTAAAGTTTTTCGTAGTCGCCTACGCGGAACTCCCCCTTTAAACCACCTTCCTGCTTCAAAATTATAGTTTTAACCTGCGGGTTGTAGTGTAAAATTCCTTCAACTGCATCTTCCCTCGATACTTTCGATAGTTCGTTGATAACAGCAACTTCGCCTATTAGTTCGTAAGAGGGAAGGTCATAATCTTCATCTTTTTCCTCATGGATTATCGAAACATCGTTCTCCAACTTTTCCTGAACTTCGGAAAACTCTTCATCGATGAAAACATTATCAGATGCATCAACGCTTTCCATTATTTCTTCCACAGAGTATTTTTCAGATGAGAATGGTTTCAAAGTAAGTTCGATCTCATCATTTTTGGCAGTGATCGAAACTCCTTTTTCTTCAAGTTCGAAGCCTTGCCTCTCGAATAGTTCTTTTACTTTTTCTCTTAGCTTTTCCTGTTCCATGAGATAAAAAGGTTTCCTGAGAGTTTTATACCGTAATGCTATATATTGTAGGACTTGGTCTCGATGATGGAGAAGTAACGCAGAAAGGCTTAGAAGCGCTTGAAAATGCGGAAAAAGTGTTCGCTGAGTTCTACACAAATACCGAAACAATTGATCTTGCAGAACTTGAGGAAGAGGCTGGAAAAAATATTGAGAAGCTTTCGCGCGAGGAAGTTGAACGTGAAGACAAGATAATAGGATCAGCAAAAGAAACAGATACGGCGTTCCTTGTCTCCGGTAATGCGTTAACTGCGACCACTCACTACGATATCAAACATAGAGCTGAAGAGAAAGGTATCGATGTTGAGGTTGTTCATGCACCATCAATCTTCACTTCTATTGCGGAAACCGGTCTGAATGTTTACAAGTTCGGCAGAACGGTTACTTTGCCGAAAAAAGGCGAACCTTCTTCGATCGTAAAGCATATTGAGAAGAATGATTCGATCGATCTTCATACTCTAGTTTTGCTTGATATTGACTATGATGCTTCGGAGGCTGCCGAAAAACTGGTTTCGATGGAAGAAAGCCTGGGTTCTAGAAAAGTTGTTGTTCTTGAAAGAGCCAATCTCGAAGACCAGAATATCTCGGTTATGAAGTTAGAGGGGGCAGCTGAGGCCGAGTTTGGTGGCACACCTCATTCAATTATCTTTGTAGGTGAGACCTCTCACAAGGAAGAAGAGTTTCTTTCAGCACACAGTTAAATTTACAGCTTGTTAATCAGTTGTATGTCGACAGCAAGCAAGAATAATTCCAGTTCTAATCTAGATAGATCTGTTGAAGCCACAGAAGCGGAGATCGAGACGGTTGAAGAGATGAGGGAAACACTTTCAGAGATGGAAAAGGAATCGGAAAGATTTCGCTCTGATATAATGGAGATACTCAAATACGTGGTGGAGGCAGAAAGAGAGCTGAAAGATGTAAAATCGAAGGAGGCTGCTGCTAAAAGGACAGGAAACCCGCGCCAGCTTGCACAAGCTGTGAGAGAAGAACATAGAACAATAGAAGAACTAAGTCATGTGAAAGAAGGCATGTCGGATCTGGCAGAGAAAATAAAGATACAGAGAGGTCTTCTAGAAGAGGCTCTAGACCTTGATGCTGAAGCAGTTGAGGAAGGAGAGCTCGCACATGAAATAGATGAGGAAGAGCTGGAAGAAATAAGAGAATCTCTTGAAACATAGAAAGTGTTTAGAAATGGATGAAACACAGGAAAGACTTGAAAATGAGACGAAGAAATGGCTGGAAAAACTTGAGAAACGGGTAGAGAAAAGAGATGAAACCGTTGAGCAGATGGAAAATGTTCTTGCGTACAAGGACGATACCTACCATTTTCTTAAGGAAGATGATTATGTAAGGGCGTGGGAGTCGGTTATCTATGCCTGGGGAATCCTTGAGACCTTGGAGAGGCTGGGAAAGTTTGAATAGTTAAAAACGAGCTTCTTCCAATCAAACTATTATGAGGGACCCTTGGAAATACATCGCCTTTCCGATCGCCGCAGTCTCAGGCTACTTCGTATCGATCGCGGCAACCCAACAGGTTAAGGCATACCTAGGTCTCTCAGATTTTCTAACAAGAGTAATTGTTTTAGCCGCTGTCGGACTTATAGCGGGTTTTATGGTTGATGAGGTTATACCTGCCTACATAGAGAAAGTTAAAGGTTCTCAAGGCGGTGTCAGAGGAGATGACTTCGGTGGCGGCGGAGGTGGAGACGATTTCGACTTCGACAACTAAACTACTGGTAGGTCTCGCCGGCATCTTGATGTTATCGGGCGCTGTCTCAGGATATTATTACGGCGATGGATCAGGAAGTTCGCTTTCCACTGGTAATGCCGAATTTTCGATTCCACAGTATAATTCTCAGGGCGAAATCCTGACTAAGTTAGTGGCTCCGTTCCTACTAGTATTCATAATATTCTATCTAGGTCTTTTCAAAGCGCTCTGGTTTGCATATGCTGACGATGATGGACCTTTCCTAACAAAGAATAAGAAGGAGGAGAAGAAGCAGGTCAGGAAGTACGCCACAATAATATCGATCCTTATTTCGGCGATGATTATTCCTTCGCCGCTTTTCCATGCGTTGAATGATTTCACGGCGATAGTTTTCGGAGGTCTTACCTACATACTTCTGGGTGCTTTGGGCTTCGCATTTTTACTGGTTCTCTGGAGCATCTTCTCCTGATTAAGCCCAGATAATTTATAAATTAGGTGCGAATTAACTACTGTATGAATAACAAAATAAAGGCGATTCTAGCCTCCTTCTTTGTCCAGATCTCAACAGTTGCAGCTCAAAATGATCCTATCGGAGTAGCGAGTGGGAGCGGAGATTTCCAAGGACTCATACCATTAATGTCTGATATTTTTGGATTGCAAATAGGTGGATGGCAGGACGTAGCAGTATTCGGAGCAACCATAGGTGTTTTCTGGTTATCATTCTATATTGTTATCGAGACAGCCTTGAGAAGGATGGGCAATGACTACCTGCTTAAGGCATCTGGATTAGACGAAAGTTACAACTCTGATGGCGGTATGAGTAGCAGGGTCGCGCTATTCTCGCTTTTACTGGTAGTTTCTGCCTTCGGAGCAAACGGAGTATTCGGAATAATCGAGGGTCTTCAGGGCGTTATTCTATTTGCTATGGGTTTCGGACTACTCGGAGCCATTCTCTGGGCTATCGGCGGAGGACTTATCTTCTCCGGAATGGGTGCAAAGGTCGCCGGCGAAGGAACCAAAGAATGGGGGGAAGCGGCCTCTGGAACCAAACAGTATCTCGAGGATGCGGTTGAAAACATGAACGCTGGTGGAGGTAACCAGGAGGAACATCTCGAGAAAGCTATTCAGGACATCAAAAATGCTGAAACAGACGTAGAAGAAATGCTCGAGATAGATATTCAGAGGATTGAAGATATTGCAGAGGAAATAAAGGAAGAGATAAGGTTTGAGGAAGATGAGATTGAAGATGAGAGAGAGATTCAACAGGTAATTAAAGACATTAGAAAGAAAATTGACAATGCAGAACGTGTTAATCCTGACCAAAGAAGGGGGAGACCAGAACAAATTTATAAGTCTATTTTAGGCTTCAACGATCAAAATGGCACAAGTTTGGAGAAAGACTTGCAGGTATTGCACAGCCTGCTTAAAAATATAGATGGCGATCAAGAAGGAGAGATTTCTGAGATAGAGGACGAGGTTCAGGCGATTGAGGAAACAGTAGAGGAGTTAGAAAAAGACTTCCAAGCAGTAAGAAAACTTGGAGAGATAATACGGGACAGCGAAGCCCACTGGGAGAATATAAGAGAAAGAATGGGCTCGGATGAAGAATTAGCCTTAGAAGAGTCACAAATTGAGAAATTGGAGGGAATCATGCAAGGTCTTGGCGATCTAGAGTCTCAGGCAATAGCAGAGCTAGAACAGCTAGAAAATCTTCTTGAAAAGCAGATTACTCTCGGAGAGGAAGAAATCAAGATGCTTAGTGAAGAAATAAGTGAGTCTAAGGGATTAGAGGCAAAAATGGAAGATCTTGAGAATACAATGGTCAAAAAACTTGACGGCGACGCCGATGTCTTGAAAGAACTAGGTAGAGCTATGAGGCTAGTCGAAGAAGACATAATGCCTGAACTTCAAAGAATTGACAACTTAGATGAGAAAGAGGTCAAAAACGAGTCTAAAGCTCTTGAAAGAGTGAGGGAGGCAATAAGTACACTATCCCAATGAATATTTCAGTATATATTTAAACAAATGAAGAAAATGGGCTAGTAAGAGGTAATCAAAACATGGCATGCAGTGGAACGATTATACAGTGCGTCTCGAACAACCCGACAGTTGTGGCGGTTGGAGCGGTCGCAGGATTTGTACTAGCAAAAGCGATGAACATGCGTAAAAGAAACCGCGGAATGGGAGGCATGGGAGGTTTCTAGGATGGCCGATAAAAAGAAGTTCCACGAGTATATTTACGAGGTTGAAAACTGGATCGATGAGTTCGCGATCGCATTCCTATCGTTCGGGTTTATCGTGGCGTTCATCGAGATCCTTTTCTTCCAGTCCCAGCCGCTCACCTTCGCAACGTTAGATGAACAGATATACAAGTGGGTTCTGATGATTGGTGTCATGATAATCGGAAGAGAGCTATGGCTGCTCAACAGAAACGTAAGGGAGTATCTTGAAGGTGAATAACTGAGTGGCTTTCAACCTCAGTAAGTGGATTCAAACTATGGCGGATATGGACGTCTTCACCGTCCTTCTGCCCTTTTTGCTATCTCTAGCGCTCTTCAACTTTATACTTAAAGATCTAGACATATTTGATGAAGATACTTTAGGTCAGAAAACCGCTGGTCTGATCGCTTTAATACTCTCCCTATTTGTTGCTTACTTCCTTGTCGCGAATCCGTACTACCAGAACTTTTTCACGGATTACTTCGCAAGAATAGCTATAGGGATCGCAGGGCTGCTTGGTCTGTTGATATTCCTAGCATATGCGGGAGTCAAGCCAGGTAATGTGCCACTAGTTACAGCATTGGTCGTCCTAGGTACTGTAGGCGCATTCGCTATGTCTAGAGGATTTGACGCATTCCTCCCGACCTCGCAGGTTCCTGTACTGGACATGTCAATCCAGCAGATCTTCAGGGGTCTGGTTGATTCCGGAGTCATATATCTACTCATAATAGGTTTAGCAGTCTACTACATTGTCCACGATACAAGAGACGATGAGGATCAGACCAGAACAGGAGAAGTGCTTGAATCACTTCTCGGAGCAGACTAGGTGATCAAAGATGGGATTATTCGAGACACTGGTTCAAAACATGTCGCAGATGGACTTGTTCCATCTATTCTTCCCATGGCTCCTAATCACTGCAATCACTTACGGGGCTTTAAACAAGACAGAGATATTTGAAGAAGATACTATTGATGCCGCTGTTGCATTATCCGTAGGATTTATCTCGATGGCAGGTCTTCTTGCTTTCGTACCGCCAAACATGTTCGCTCATTTCGGCGCAGCCTTAGGATTCATCGTTTTCGGCATCCTTGGTCTCTTGATCGTGCTTGCGATGGCAGGAGTTGATGTCAATGATCTCGCGGATGCAGGGGACACACCACTTCAAGGAAATCCGATCGCGGTCGCAGGTATCGTACTCGTTGGAATAGCTTTAATCGGAGTTACCTTGACATATACTGACCTTGGAGGATTCTTGCCCGGGCTATCAGGAGATATTGATCTAAGCTTAAACATTGGGAGTGAAGCGATAATGCAGGTACTAACTATGGCGTTCCTGCTCGCGATGATCGGCGTAGTGATAAAGGTAACAGGAGAAGAAGGCTAAATTAACCACTATCTTTTTTTTCTAATAAATTAGAATTAGGAAGAAAGAGAGGAATTTTTTACCAATCATCCATATCCATGTCTTTGATATCGTCTTCTGAGATGTTGGAGTCGGTTTCGATGCCTCTCTCCTGCTTGATCTCCTGAACTAGTGTTGTTAGTTCACGGACGTTATCGACTAATGAAGGAAGTACCTGTTGGAAAGCTTTTTCGAGTCCTCCGATCCTTGACTGGTAGGAGTCGATATCTTGCTCTATCTCGTTCATCTTGTCAATGAACTGTGTCTGATCCTCATCATCTCGTACCTCAAGATCGTGTACTCTTTCATCTAGTTCATCTACTTTCTGTTTCAATTCGTCTATTTCCGAGTATGCGTTTTCGAACTCTTCCTCAACTTTCTGGAAGTTCTCCGCTACAATTGTTTCTATTAGTTCCTCTACCTGCGAGGTTTGTCCTTCCAACTGCGGATTCTGTTGTTGCTGTGCGTTTTGCTGTGGCTGAGGGTTTCCGCCCATCGGCGGCTGCGGTTGCTGATTTGGTGCCGGTTCAGGGTTTGAATCGTTCATTCCATTATTTTCATCTTGATTGTATCCTTCGTCCATAGGCGACACCTGGTCTCCACCTCCCTGGTAAGGAGTCATAGGCTCAGGTCCTTCCGACTCTCCGGAAGCTTTAGAAGTAACTGCCTGTGTCACAGCTTTCTGTATCTCTTGATCTGAGTACTGACCCTGAAGCTCGCTCTTAATCTCGTCTTCAGAATAGCCTTGATCAAACATTTCGTTTACCTGTCTCTCGAGACCCGAACTGAAATCGTTTCCCCCTCCTAGTCCTGAGGACTGGCTCTGGTTTAAGCCACTTGAGCCGGACAGACTGTTAGAAGAACTGGAGGAACTAGTATCTGAAGAATCTTCTTCGTCTCTCAGCCGGCCAAAAAGTTTGAACTTCATATTTTGTCCTCTCCAAAGGCGTTACTACCTGTTTGTTCTTCCATGCTTTTAATCTTCCTGTCTATCATTCTTTCGACCTCGTCCTTTGTAACCCCTTCTCTTTCTGACATCAGCTTCTTTACCTCTTTTTTAGTCATAAAAGAAGACTTTATAGGGTTCATCAGCTCCATGTAGTTCTCTATCTCTTCTATTTCCTGTTTAGAGACGTATTTCCGTCTTTCACGGTTAAGATCTTTTATGTCGACCTCCATATTCGCCATTCTGTCCCTGATCTCTTCTATCTCGTCTTCAAGCTCCTGTATATCGCCTGAAAGATCTTTTGTCTTTTCTAGAACAGTGTCGTCAAGAGTGTTGACTCTAGCGTTAATGTTTCTGACCTGTTCCTCCAGGTCTCGGACTCTTCGGTTGAAGTCGTTGACCCGGTTCACGATCCGGTTCATCAGGTCTTGCTGAGGCACACCTTTTATTCACCAACGGTTGAATATTAATGGTAATGGCTGTACAGGACAAGGACGTCTTTGATTACGAGTACGATGACGAGTCAGGAAAGATAGAGATAAACCTTCTAGGCTCGGTCTACGGCGCCTCAATCGAAGACTACCCCGAAGTAATGTCCCGAGTAATAAACATACTACAAGAAGTGCCCGAAGCAACCTCCGTAGTGCTATCAGAATCAAGGGACTACGAGTACGATCAGGAACAAGTACATCTGCTGAGAGAGATATCTAACGCAATAAGAGACATATCCTCACAAGGGTACCTATCTCAAAGCGTCAGAACAGACAAATGTGAATCGCTTTACTCCGAACAACTTCCCGAAGTCCAGAGAATAGTTGTAGACCAGTTAAGAAAAGATCCTGTCGGTGCATACGTACAGCTTAGAAGGAAAGAAAGACACCTAAAACAGCAGAGGAACGACTCGTATCCTCAGAGACAGCGCTGCATCAAATTCTTCATACAGGACGTAGTTAATCCGGTAAAAGATAGACTGGAGGAGTGCCAGCTTATCCAAGATGCGGTGAGAGAAGATTTTGTTACAGGCCACCATGTAGGCGACAGAGAAGTTTACAGAGAGTATTTCCATCCATTGGTTCGTCCTAACTTCATGCTTACGAAGTTCATGAGCTTGCCTCCGGAAAGAGGCAAAGAAGTAGACCGCTACACTGTTAAAGAGGATGTAGAGGTGTCGATCTACGAAGTGCCAGACCAGGTGCAGCCGGTTTACCATGTCGATCCTCCGGAGTTCAGTCTTCCGGAAGAGAAGTACCGCTTGCTGGATGCCGCAAGAAGATTCCTCGCCTCTCACCAGCCAGAGTCGGGGGAGTTCGCGAGACCGGAAAGAATGCGAGATGTATTCCAGAACATCGGGAGAGACATGATCCGTGATATCTCACAGCAGATGGACATACAGCTATCGGGAGAAGAAATGGAGGAAATGACCTCAATACTAAACCGTTATACTTCCGGACTAGGCGTACTAGAGCTTTTACTTGCTGATCCAAAGATTCAGGATGTTTTTATCAACTCTCCTATCGGAAACTCCCCTATCTACATCAAACACCAAGATTATGAGGAATGTGAGACTAATCTAATTCCTACGAAGGAAGAGGCGGAATCTTGGGCTACACGTTTCAGGATAAAGTCAGGAAGACCTTTAGACGAAGCTAACCCGGTACTTGACACAGAAGCAGAAGTGCCTGGCGGAAGAGCAAGAGTAGCAATTATACAGGAAAACCTTTCGCCGGAAGGATTAGCATTCGCGTTCAGAAGGCACAGATCGAAAGCATGGACGCTGCCATTATTCATACACGAAAACTTCATCAACTCTATAGGCGCAGCATTACTATCGTTTATCGTGGACGGCAACAGATCGGTTCTTTTCGCAGGTACGAGAGGTGCGGGTAAAACGTCGCTCCTTTCAGCCTCGATGCTCGAATTACTGAAAAAAGACAGAATTGTAACCGTTGAAGACACGTTAGAACTTCCTATAAGGCAAATGAAGGACTTGGGGTTCAACCTTGAGTCCATGAAATCTCGTTCGGTTATTACTCAGGTTGAGAATGAGTTGGCGGCTCAGGATGCGATCAGAACCTCTCTCAGACTAGGCGATTCGGCACTTGTTATTGGAGAGGTCAGATCGGATGAAGCTAAAACACTTTACGAGGCTATGCGTGTTGGAGCCGTTGCAAACTTTGTAGGAGGAACAATTCACGGAGAAGATGCTTACTCAGTATTTGACAGGGTTGTAAACGACTTGAACGTTCCGAAAACTTCATTCAAGGCAACAGATATTATTGTACAGGTAAACAAGATCCAGTCGCCAGACGGATTAGAAACTTACAGAAGAGTCACCGGGATCACCGAGGTCAGGAAAGAGTGGACCGATGATCCTCAAGAGGAAGGAGCTTTCGTCGATCTGATGCGTTACGACTCGAACAAGGACGAGCTGGTCCCTACAGACACTTTGTTGAACGGAGAATCACTTATCCTGAACAGGATCGCCGAGAACATCCGCGAATGGAAGAACGACTGGGAGGCGGTCTGGAACAACATCCAGCTTAGAAAAGATATTAAGGAAGAGATCGTCAGAAAAGCCGAAGAGGAAGGAGAAGAATACCTAGAAGCAGACTTCACTGTAAAGGCAAATCAGAGATTCCACATTCTTTCGAACAAGGTAGGCGAAGAGTATGGAGGACAAGATCCGGAAAGAATTTTCGCCCGCTGGAAGGAATGGCTTAACCAGCAGTAGGTGATAAGAGATCGAAGACGAAGAACAAGAAAGGATAGAAGAGATTGTAAACGATCTTGACCGCGACCTAGAGATGCCGCCCTATGACGAAGGCTCTCAAAAAGGTTATTCCCGTGAATACAAGAACTATAAGGAGGACGAGGAGATAGAGAGGTCCAAGACAAGGTACGAAAGGCTTTGCGTCACTATGGCGTCGTATCTTAACTTGAAGGCGGAGGAAGATGCACAGGAAAAACTCTCTCCTCCACTAAGACTACTAGGTTGGGATATAACTCCAGGGATGGTTTTATCCGCCTCTGTAGGGGTCGGAATATCATCTTTCTTCGCTTGGTTCATGCTTTTCGCCATTAACATGGCTTTAGGCAATATAATTCCTTTCTCGATGATGATTATTTCAGCTATCGTGCCTATCGGGGCAGGTGTTTACACATTCTACAAGCCTATCTACGCTGCCAAGAATAAGGTAATCCAGTCCTCAGGAGAAATGATTCTTTCCATACTCTACATGGTTATCTACATGCGTTCTTCTCCCAATATAGAGGGCGCTATACGCTTCGCAGCACTTAACCTGGATGGTCCGATTTCAAAAGACCTGAAAGGTGTTTTATGGGATTTAGAAGTAGGTAACTACGCCAGGATAGAGGACTCGCTGGAAGACTATACTAAGGCGTGGAAGAACTATAATGATGATTATCTCGAGTCTTTACAACTTTTGAGAGCTGCAACAAATGAACCTAACAAGGATAGAAGAGAAAGACTGCTTCAAGACTCAATTGACCGAATTTTAGATGGAACTCAGGAGAAGATGAAGCACTACGCCCAAGGCTTGAAGACTCCTGTCATGATTCTAAACGCTATGGGGGCTATGCTTCCGGTTCTAGGTATGATCATGCTTCCTCTTATCTCAGTTTTCATGGGTGGTGCGATCACAGAAATGCACTTATTCCTCCTGTTCAACGTGATGCTTCCATCATTCCTCTACTGGTTCATGCAGAAGGTACTTAGTTCAAGACCTCCGACCGTAAGCTCTCAGCCAACCAGTAAGAACGATTTACCTGAGAGGGGAAAGTATCAAGTCGAAGTTTTGGGCAAGCAGCTAAAAGTTCCTACTTGGCCTATCGGACTTATAGTGTTTCTGACGGTAGGGATGTTCGGTTTTATAGGCTACCTGATCTTTCCTCACGTCTATCCAATCACAACTGAATTAGGGTATATTCCTGACCTATTCTCTACCGCCGGTGGAGAACCTAACTCTCTTATGATGCTGATGAGAAGCGTTTCGATAACGCTTGGTCTCGGTCTTGGAATTGGCATATCAAAGATACTAGGTAACAAAGCAAGAAAACAGGCTGAAGAACATTTGGAGAAGATTGAGGGTCAGTTCCCTACTGCGCTTTTCCAGCTAGGGAACAAGATTTCAGGGGGAACTCCTGCAGAGCTTGCTTTGGAGCAGGCAGCAGAATCAACCTCGGATCTGGAGATTTCAGGTCTTTTCCAGTACGCATCGAGAAACGTGAGGGACATGGGTATGACTTTCGAGGAATCTCTTTTCAGCGACAAGTACGGTGCTTTGAGGAAGTATCCTTCGAAGATGATCAATACAGTTATGAGAGCCATACTCGAGTCCTCTGAAAAGGGTACTAAGATGGCTTCTATGGCGATGATGACAATCTCTCGTTATCTTGACAATATTCACAAGACGCAGGAAGATCTCAACGATCTGATGGAAGAAACTACAACAACTATCCAGATGCTTGCCTATCTTCTAGCTCCTATTGTATCTGGTGTCGCGGTCGGTATGTCTCAAACGATTATTAATGCAATGTATAAGCTCAGTCAATCATTTAATCAGGCACAACAGAGCCTTCCTGATTCGGCTGCCGGTGGTGCAGGAGGGTCTGGTACAAGCTTTGGAGGGCTTATCAGTAATCTTGATACTGCTATTTCACCTGAAATCCTACAGTTTGTTGTGGGGATTTACTTGATCCAGTTGCTCTTTATTCTCTCAACGTTCTACATGAAGATTGAGCATGGAGAGAATATGACTTACAGAAACATGTTCATCGGAAAGGTACTTATTGTCGGAATGATATTCTATAGTGTAACCCTAGTGATTATTTCACTGCTCTTCGGAGGGATTGTCGCGAATGTGGCGTAAAGGTAACGTGGAAACAGTTGCCATGGTAGGAGTATTTCTCGCTATAGTCACGATGGCATTCCTTGCGGTCTGGCTGGAGATGATGCCAGTATGAAAAGGAAAGGGATGAACTTTGACATGGTGCTTTGGATATTTGTAGCGATCTTTCTGCTTCTTGTGCTGGCGCCAACATCGTTAACATTAGTAAATAATGCTCAAGGCTCAGTTGAAGGATGTTCGATGTGGGCTTCAATCCTCTCAGATATAACCGGCGGCATGGTGCAGTTCTGTTAGAGGTGATTAGTGATTATAAAGCATATATTTGGTATTGCGGTGATGGTAATACTAGGATCAGCTCTTATGGGGTCACTTAACTCCATAAAGGTCAACTCTCTTGATCCGAGCGCTGAAAACACCTCGCAAACCATCGAGGAATTTGGTCGAGACAAGTCAGTTAGAATAGGTTGGGATGAGGAGGAAGAGGAAAAAACAACTCAAACTATTGCAAGGAAGCAATTTGAAGGTTTGTTGGTTTGGAATATGCTTGCAGCGAGCGATTGTATGTTACTTCAGGTTATAGATACAGGAAATACTAAAAGCACGCTAAACGATCTTAGAAAAGATGGAGATCCTGCTTATACAGGTTTTGGGGGTTTTGGACCTCTTCTAAGAACAGGTTTTGAAGGTAGGTGTGCGGAAGCGGATAGTGTAGGTTATCAGATAAAGAGGACTGCGTATAGTATGGCTAAAGTCCCACAGTTTAATGCAGAGAGAGTTGGTTCACCCGCACACGATATGGAAGGGAACTTTGGAAGAGTAGGTTTCAATGTTAGTGAGAGCTTTCATATCGATACAAAGGGTGATAATGGCATCCTCTTAGGTTTCCACGGTAAATATGAATCGCCGGATTTAGTCAACCAGATTCAATCTATCTACTCAGATGTACAAGGTAAAGACAATCTACCTGATTTCTGGATAGCCCAAAGAGCTTCAATAATAATACCTCCGAATTTAGCGCCTTCGGGAAGTAGAACTTCTGTTTTTAAGCTGTATCATAGAGAGGGGGAAAACAGTGAATCGCTCATAAATTTTGATGGTGTATTCAATGGCTTTGGATATACGGATAATCCTAAAGGTCACAAGCTATATGCATGGAGACCTTCGGCGCATGAAGTGCCATGGGTTTTCGAGAACCAGAGAGGTCTCCATTCTATTGATGTAAACAACGGAGAGACGATGCTGGATACAGCACTAAGAAGAGGAGAGTGGCATTTCTGTGAGGGTGCTGAAGGACAAATAATAAGCAAAGCAAGATCCTTTTCCAACACGGGAGAGGCGTCCGGTAATAATCCGAAAAAAGAGGACTCGGTTTTCCCAAAGATAACACTTTTTGATCCTGGAGAGGGTGACGGATGTGAGCCTGGAGGTCCTGAGGGTTTCCCTGAGCGTGTAACCACTAGTAGTTCTTACCAGGATACAATATCGTGCTCTAGACAGGAAGCTGCGAATAAAAAGATCCCTGAGGGTAGTAGAACACTTCTAGGATATGATGGGCAAGAAAAAATGTTTGTAGGTTATGGTTGCGGTCTTCAAGAGCATAATTTTGATTTTGGAAGCCATGATTTTAACAGAAATAACCACTATGATGGAGAAGTAACTTTCTATACGCCTGCGGTCTATAGTTCATGTTCTTACAATCATAAATGGTACAATGTTCTTCCTCTAAAAGACGGTATCGCTCCTGAGGATGAAAAAACTCTCAAAGCTGGTGAAGCAGTTAATTTTGATCTAAATGAGCATAATGAGATAAAAAAACTTCAAATAACGTTTGAAAAAAGAGATGGTGCGGACTTAGATGTTTCAATGGGAGAGAAAAAAATCTCAATAAACTCTTCTAATAACAAAGCTGGGGTTGCTGAGGACTCGACATCAATTGAAGGCGGATATGATACGGGCGTATATGAATTAACATATCGGCGTGAAAGCGCAGTTGGTATCCCTGGAGGCGAAGATGCTTCGTCAGGTAAACTCATACTTCGTGCTGAATCTGGGGAGGCCAATAGAAAGGTTTTCCTTTCGACAGGAGTATATGATATAAACTCGGTTGAAGTAAATGCTGATTCGGGTCAAGTATCTTTGAGAGATGTAAGTCTCTATTCTTATCCTACTCAATGTTGAGGTAAGATGTTTTCTAAGAGTCATTAACCTATAAATTCAAAGATTAAGAACTTTCATTATATGTATAAATCTCTCAAAACTGTTAGCCTGGCAACCTCAAAACATAATTATGGTCGCCTTTATGAAAGTAAGAGGAGTGAGATACGATTCTAATAGATTCTGCCGGTTTTGAGACAGTTTCTAGAGGTGATTAGCGATTATAAAGCATATATTTAGTATAGCGGTCATGGTAATACTTATTTCGTCGTTTATGGCTGTGCTTAACTCTATAAAAGTAGAATCATTCGATCCGGCTACAAACAACGCATCCTCAACGATAGAGGATTTTGGAAGAGATAAATTCATTGAAATAGGTAGAGATACTACCTTAAATGATGGTAATGGTGAGATAAAAGATGATTCCCAATTCGCAAAAAGGCAGTTTGAGGGTTTGTTGGTTTGGAATATGCTTGCAGCGAGCGACTGTATGTTGCTACATATAATTGAGAACAATAACCCTGAATTACACCTAAAACACCTCAGAGATAACAAAGAAACAGGTTATGTAGAGTTCTTCGGCTGGTCAGAACTGAAGAAGGCAGATTTCGATATGACCTGCGCACAGGCAGGAAGTATAGGATTCGAAGTAAATAGGCAAAGCCCCACAACTATAATTACTATGGATGCAAAAAGGGCAGCTCAACCAGGAAAGGACATGGAGGGCAACTTTGGTAAAACACGGTTTAATATAAGCAAAAGCTTCAGTATAGATTCATTAGGAGATGACGGTATTCTATTAGGCCTTAAGACGAAATTTGAGGAAGCAGGGGCTTTAGATGCGGCTTTTGGCGAATTGGAAGTATTTGATTCGGGTCCGGACTCGGCGAACATGCCCGACTTCTGGGCGGGTCAAAGGGTTTCGGTTCTCCGGCCTCCAAGCCTAGATCCAATGAACTATGGAGATTTGTATAACCGCCATATGTACATGATACATCCTAGTACAGATAATAATAACAAGGAAGACAGGGCAGGCTATCTCCATTTCGGTTCACAGTTCAATGATTTTGGCTATACAAATGATCCTGTAGCTTATAAGTTCTCAGCGTGGCGTCCTTCAGTGCACGATGGGACTTGGGTCTTTGCTAATGGTAGGTCGCCTCATAAAATTAAGAAGGATCTCTCTGTAGGTGATGGTGAAAGAACAGGTCGAAAAGTGCTTATAAACTCAATAAAGAACGGAGAATGGGTTTTCTGTAAAGGAATGGAGGGATATGTTATTTCGAAAGCTCAAAGGTTCAGTAACCTAGGAGAGGCGTCCAGTAATAACCCGAAAAAGGAGGATACAGTTCTACCTAAAATTCAGATAACTGAGCCGGGAAATGGCACTAACTGTCAAGAGGGCGGGCCTGATGGTTTCAACGAGTTCGTTGGCCATCAAAGTAAGATTAATAGAAATGGAGTAGAATTTAGCTGTAGTAGACTACAAGCGGCGAACAAAAAAATAACGGATAAAGAAGCCTTAAAAACTGAAATAGGTAAGCAAGATGGAGAAATGCAGTATTTAACTTATGGGTGTGGTCTAACACAACATACTTTTGATTTTAACGATTTTGAATGGTCTGGAGTTACTGTAACGGTTTCAGAGACTGGTCAAGGCTCTACACGTGAAACGCGTGCGGGTCAGCATTATCAGGGTGCGATGACTTACTATACTCCGGGAATGTGGAAGAGCTGTCCGTCCGGTTATGAGAACTATGAAATTCTCTCACTAAAAGACAATCTCGGTGAAAATGGCTACAAAGAACTTGGCGGCGGTGATAACTCGATAAGTTTTGGGAACGACCAATTTAGTAATATTCAAGGCGTCGAAATTATTTACGAAAAAAGAGATGGTGCTGAACTTGAGCTCGATATAGGCGGTCAGACCATCTCTGTGGAATCTTCGGGTTCTAACTCGCCAGGAAAACTTTCTATAGGTTCCAACACGGATGAGTTAGATGTTAGCTACGAAACAGGTGTTTATATGCTTGACTTGGTCTCATTCGATGGAATCGCTGGAGGCGACGGTTCTAACTCTGCCTCCCTCATAGAAGAGGGAGGGGAAGGTCAAGGTATAGGAGCTATGGGAGCTGACTACAACAATATTGAATCATTTGATATTACCAAGCAAGGTTCAGGTGAAATCATTTTGAGGGAGGTGAGAGTAGATGCAAAGCCCACAGAGTGCTAGTAAAGGTTTGGAAGCTATCGACTCTACAGCCAAGATAACTCTGGCTGTAATAATTATGGTGGCGTTAATCGTTGCGATAACAGGACTTCTTGATCAAGGTCTTTCTGACTTTCTTTCCGTAGCTTCGACAGGTGAAGAAGGAGTCATACCGAAATATAGGTAAGCTATAAATTCGGTTACAGGAAGTGAAACTTGTATGGAGGTATCTCTCAAAATCGTAATGTCGGTCGTCGCAGGTATCTCAGTAATCCTGGTTATAGCCTTGATAGTTAACAGTCAGGCAAATGGCGCTCTTGATTTTCTCAGTGGGTCGCTGCCATGAATATGTCGATTCATTCAGTTGTCGCAATAGCGATTGCAATACTCTTGATTGTAGCACTGTATGGTTTGGCGTCAGGGGGTCTTTCGGAGATTGAGGAAGCGATTACAGGAGATGATGGAAGCATACAAGATGATGCCCAACAGCCTGAAGGAAAGGAATGGGAAAGTCCAGATGAGATTAATGAAGATTTTAGAGACAATGCGGAGTTGATTCAGAGTGGCTAAAATGTCTCCAACAATACTGGTAACTGCAATCCTTGGAGCTGTCATGCTTGGAGCAGTTTTAGTTGTAGCTAGCTCCCAACTTAATAATCTTGTAGGCGGTGTTGGTTCAGTTTCAATTATAGGGCTAAAATTAGGGAGGTATGCTGATGAAAAGGAAAGGTTCCTCTGAAACTATTGCATTAGCGATAGTTGGGATTGTAATCTTCGGTCTTATGGCGGTTATAGGCATAAATAGGATGACTGATTTAGACGACCGTATAAGAGTTAGAACAGTTGAAATACCGGCTGATAGGATGGGTCCAACGATAGATATGGCGAGCGCGCTAGATGAGGCTGAGATAGAGATTAGTTTTGATGTAGAGCACGGCATAGTACGGAAAAACGGTGGTGTGCATCTTAATTATACGCATGAGACTCTGATTAACTGGCCGGGCTCAGACAAAAACAGCCATCCCATTGAATCTAAGGTCGGTCTTGACGAGATTAAGGAAGGCGTATCAGATGATATCTGTATACGTAAAAAGTCGGGAGAAATCTCTATAGCAGCAGAGGAGTGCTAAAAATGGATATTGAGCACTTTGAAATGATAGGCGGAATGGTACTTTTCACAGCTGTTCTAATACTTGCGATACAGTTCCAAGTATCTTTAATGGAGGGCATATCCGAAGTTTCAGGTACATGGGTGACAGGTGAAGGTTCGAAGGCTGCAGCATCATTCCATATAGCAAGCCAGGGCGAGAGACTCGGAAAATTACGTCAGGCACAAGTCAATACTATGGGAGGTTCAGCGTATTCAGGGTGTACAGCTAGCTTTCCAGGTCTTGAAGATTCAGAACCTCTAAGGTATAACTGGGAAGCATTGAATTATTGTGGAGATTTGAATCCCGAAGTGGTTAGACTTGATTTACCTCTGCGAATAGATGTCGGAGAAGGTCAATCGGATTTTAGAATACTTCAGATAGGAGGTGCCTCATGACGTGAAGGGAGCTTTTGACTCTGCAGCAACAATAATTATCGTGGTCGTCTCAGTTTTGATGATTGTAATGACTTTATCTATAGTAACGTTGATGTATTCTCAAGGAGGAGAGCTTAAAGCCGATTCAAGCATGCAGGCTATAGTAGAGGAATACAAGAGAGGTTACCAGGCACATATGACTATGGCTGCATTAACAGGTAACTTTGAGTTTAGGAACGCTACGGGTTACTATCTTGCTAATGGGAAAAGCCGATTGAAGAGTGACGTGATAATTCCGGAAGGAAACAAGATAATACCTCGGCAAAGCAGTATACACATCTTTTCTGTAGGTGATGAAACACTGTTTCGTTCCGGAGGAACTGTTACGGTACCGGAGATTCCTTCAGGTCCTGCAGATTGTCCGGGGAGCCTAAAATATGTGTATGAGGATTCGGGAGACACCGAATTTTATGCCTGTGCAGTTTCTGAAAATCAAGGAGGTAACTGTCCGGCTCAGTCGGAAGAAGGCACATTTAATAATAAGGAGTATTGCCTAGTAGCAGGTGAGTATAGTATGAGTGCGTCCACCGCGTCTCATTCGACAATGTATGTTGCTTCACCTAGCCCAAATCTTGCTAAATTAAGTGTTGGAGTGGGTGTCCAGAATTAAAGGTCAATTTACAAGTCTGGTCGGTCTCGGTCTATTTCTTTTTATTGCATCAGGCAATATCTTTGGAGCTCTAGCAATTGATACAGAGACACAGAGTATAATAGAACAAAATGCCGGCGATTACTCTATTGTTGCCGGAACTGAGCTAAAGAAAGACAACTATTTGGATAGGATGCCACGTGAACTCAATTTTACCTCAAATAATGCGGCATTAGCCCTCGGGAAAGGTGCTGGGATCGAAGGGAATAGTCTAATGTGGAATGACATACCTTCGAAGGAGCAGCTTCGGGAAAACTATTATCTTAATATTACTGAGAGAATTGAAGAAACTCAAGGTGACGTTTTTGGTTGTCAAAGTCCGAAAGTGAAACAGCCGAAAACCGAGAATCTTGGTAAACCTGATAACATCTACAACGCATGGTATACCGATATCCGTTGGAATCTCTCTGATCCATACATAGTTTGCTCACAGGAATCGGTTGAAGTCAATATCAGTGTTGGTAGAGATAGCTTCCACGTCAACAACACCAACAATCGTTACATCAACCTTTCCGAGACCGCGGTGGATGTAGCGAAAGAAGCGGACAGGATTATTGACGAAACGTCTTGGCCGCGGGTACAGGATACGGAAAGCGGCTGTGATGATGTTAGAGAGGATGCAATTGAAGGTGCAAAATCTTCTGCAAAAACTAGGACTGATATAGGTTCTAGCGCATTTGGAAATGTCGAAAAACCGGGTTATCAGACTCTTACTGCAAGTCAAATGTATTTTGAGTTTGATATAGATACTGATTCGCTCGAGGGAGATGATGATGGTTGCGGTGAGGATGGGGAGTCTCCGGAGGACAGGTGGAGGGCTTATGCGCAAGTCACAGATACCTATACAAACGTTAACATCACTGACAGCGTGAGAACTGTTTCAGGACCTGATGGAACTTGGGATAACAATATCAAGTTCGGTTTCAACTATTCGAAGTCGGTAAACTGATTAAGTATTTATGAGTCCGCGGCTAAAAACGGGTATAACAGGTGAACTAACAGTGGCAGAAGAAGATGACAACACAGTATACGTCGGTTCGAAACCTGCAATGAGCTACGTCCTGGCTGTAGTAACCCAGTTTAGCGAAGGACATGAAACAGTTCATGTCAAGGCCAGAGGAAAGGCAATTTCCAGAGCGGTTGACGTAGCTGAAATGGTTCAAAGCAAGTTCGAAGAGGAAGCAGATGTCGACGATATAGCTATTGACACCGACCAGATCGAGACAGACGAGGGCGACGAGCTAAACGTGTCTTCGATCCAGATCGATCTATCAAAGCCTGAGTGAAGCCCATGGTGGTGTGAACCAGCACTTTATCTCTCTTTTTCTAACACTGTTTCTCCGGACGTTTTTTATACAGGTGAAGATATAGTTTCGACTATGCGCAAGGGAATGTCCCAAACTCTGACTTTGATCGTTGCTGCCTCCGTTCTAATGATGACAGCTTTAACCGTAATATTCATGGTACAAGGAGGGTTGAGCGACGTATTCGGATCCTCAAACACGCAATCATGCTACAACTCTGTCCAATCAACATGTGAATTCTCTGATTCAGGAAACCACCCGACACCTGAAAGCTGTAGCAGAGCAGATGTGTCTTCAGTTCCTGTAGATGGAGGATCGGTTGATGTAGGATCGAACACATATTCCTGCTCCTAGAGAGTGAAACCAAATGGATAAGACGATTGAACTAGTGCTGGTGGCGATGGTAACTCTTATCACAGCGCTAGTCATCGTCTACATGGTTCAGGGAGAAGCAAGTGGGTTCGGTGACTTCCTTGACGGTCAAGAAAGCACCGCAGAATGTGATCTAGCCAAAGAGAAAGTAAACAATTGTTTGGTTGATGAAGTACCGGACGTAGAAAGTTGTAGCCCTGGTCCGATACCTCAGAGGTGTAAGGAAGATGGAGCTTTCGGTAGCTCCGGGCAAGATAGTACAGGTTCAGGAACCGGAGGCTCGGATGGTTCAGAATCCTCTGGAGGCGGTTAAGAGACTCTTGGAGATGGTTCTTTGATAGAGTCTAAAATTTCCGTCTCCGGATCTAAGTTACTTGAGTAGCAGGGTTTCAATTATTTTCTCTATCTCCCATAATTCTCCCTCATCGATTAACTCGTCTAGATCGACGTTAGTGTTAACTCCAAAGAGTGGAACAGGGTTCAAAGAGTGAGATGTATTTGGTTTGTTGACGCCCATATTCTCACAGTTGCCGTGATCAGCAGTCACAAACATCGAATAACCGGTCTCTTCCACTTTATCGGCTAGTTTTCCAATATTTCTATCTACGGTTTCAACAGCTCTTATGGCTGCATCCAGATCGCCTGTATGACCTACCAGATCGCAGTTGGCAAAGTTTAGTAGTATGAAATCTTTCTCTCCTTTTTCAAGAGCTTCCAATACGACTTCCGCAATATCGTCCGCATGCATCTCCGGTTTTTGGTCGTAGGACTTGATCTTATCGCTCTCAACGAAATGTCTTTGCTCGTGTTCGAACTCAAGCTCTCTCTGCCCGTTGAAAAAGAATGTAACATGAGGTCTTTTCTGTGACTCCGCAACTCTCAACTGCGAAAGCCCTGCGTTCTCGATTTTTTCCCCTAAAGTGTTTTCTACTATCTGTTTCTCGAATATTGCAGGCGTCTTAATTTCGTGCTCGTAGCGGAACATAGAGACAAAGTTAGGATTTACAGGTTCATCGTAATCGTCAGGATCAACGTTCTTGACGAGCTCTTCTTCTATCTGTCTCTCCCTGTCAGCTCTAAAGTTGTAGAAAATTACTTGATCATCCTCTTCCATTCCTTCATAGTCTTTACTGGCTGAGGGTTGGATGAAGTAGTCGTAATCATCCTCCTCATACGTTTTCTCTACTGCTTCTCGTGGATCTTCGAATTCGAATCCTTCTCCTTCCGCCATCGCCCTGTAGGCTTTATGTGTTCTATCCCAGTTGTGGTCGCGATCCATAGAGTAGTAACGTCCCATAACTGTGGCGATTTCGCCGGTGTATTCGGAAGCCCAGTCTTCAATCTGCTCGATAAAGTCTTCGGCGGATTTAGGTGAAACGTCTCTCCCATCCGTGAAGCAGTGTATTTTTACCTCTACATTGTAGTTTGAGGCGATCTCGAGTAGTGCTTTCAGGTGGTCTATATGTCCGTGAATCCCGCCGTCCGATATTATGCCGGCGAAGTGGACATTAGAATCTTCTTTCTCGGCTGTTTCCAGAGAGCTTTTCAGTGCTTCTTTCTCCTTTAATTCGTTTTCTTCGATTGCTTTGTTTATTCTTGTTAGTCGCTGGTCGATTTTTCTTCCGGCTCCTAGGTGGAGATGACCTACCTCTGAGTTGCCTGTGAATCCTTCGGGCAGTCCTACGGCCGAGCCCGATGCCTCTAGCTTAGTAAACCCGTTCCTTGACATAAGTTTTCCTATGTTGGGTGTGCTCGCTTGCTTGAATGCGTTTCCTTCTGTCTCTTTTCTCAGTCCAACGCCGTCCATAACCACCAGAAGCACTTTCTGCATACTTCTGGTTTGCCGGAGCAGGTTTATTAACCATCAGACGTGTCATAGACTTATGGGAGACGACATAAAATCTAGGATAGAGAAGGCAAAAAATCTTCTGGGCGACGAAGAAAACCCCGAAGATCCCGATAAAGATCTCAAAAAAGAGCTTGACGACCTGAAATCCGAGGTAGAAAAAGGAAACGAGCCTGAACAGGTTGCCGAAAACGCCACAGAAAAAACTTCTGAACCAGCAAATTCTGATTCAATCGATGGAAAAGTAGACAAAGAACTTGAACATGACATGAAGGTCATGGAGTCTGGTATGGAGCCTAATGATATAGAGGTCTCTCCTGATGACTTCCAAACGGATAATTCTAGTCAGAATGAAGCCAAAAATAGTGAAATGGAGAAACGGGTAGAGGTTTTAGAGAGAAAGATAGGTGAGATGGGTGAGAGCCTGAGAAACTTCGAGGAAGAAATGGTCTCCGAAGAGTCCGAAGAACTTTCCAACATAGGAGAACTCCGAAAAAGAGTCGAAAAACTTGAGTACAGAGACTATGAAGCTCTCCAAGAAAAATTAGATGAGTTAGAGTCCCGTATATATAACAAAGGTCAAGAAGACTTGGTAAAGAGGTTTGAGGAGCTGGAGAACGAGATTCTGAAGAACGGAAGCTTCGAACAGAGGATTGAGGAGAAGGTCAGAAAGGTCGAGTCGGAAAACATCAAAGCCATTGAAACCAGGATGGGCGAGATCAACGACAAGATTGGCGAAGTAAACAACCGTTTAGATGATGTTAATGAGGAGCAGAGACGGCTGGAGGAAAAGGAGGATCAGCTAGAAAGAGACCGTTCTAATGTTCTTGACAGGGTCGATGAGATCGCTAAGAAGCAGGCAGAGCTTGAACGCGAAATGGATGAGGGACATGCTCAAAGGGAAGAAGATATCGAAGAACTAAAGCACAGGATCGATAAGCTATGGGAAGGTCTTGATGAGGAAGTTGCCTCTCTGGAGTCCGATATACACCACAACCAGGAGCAGGTTGAGGACTTGCTAAAGGAGGTTGTCCAGCTTTCCGAGGCCGTGAAACAGGGTTTGAACCACCGTTAGTGTTTTAACATTTTGACCACTTCTAGGTATTAAGTGAATTCTAAATGGCCGAAGACGTAATATTCGGAGAGGAAGAAGAGGAAGATGAATCAAACCAAGAAACACTTTTCGGACCCGAGGACGAAGAAGAGGAAGACGAAGAAGAACTTTTCGGATCAGAAGATGAAGAAACCGAAGACTCTGAAGATGAGGACGTACTATTTGGTGAAGAAGACGAAGAAGAAACTGAAGAAACCCTAGACGAAGATAAGACCTCCGAAGAAACTTCAGAAGAAGATGGACAGAAAGGAGATAGTTCCGAAGAAACACTTTTCGGCGAAGACGATGAAGAAGAGGAAGGACAAGAAAATGAAGAAGATGAAGGGCCTGAAGAAACTCTAAGTTCGGAAGAAACCGAGGAAAACATTTCCGAAACACAGGAAACCGAATCTGAGGAAGAGTCGGTCGACCAACAGCTAATCCAGAGAATAGAAGAACTGGAATCGCAACTGGAAAGCGTTGAATCAACCGACACCTCCAATATAGAACAGAGAATAGACGAATTAGAAGACTCTGTCGATATAGAAGATGATTTCGAGCAGATAAGGTCAGATATAGAAGAATTGAAAGACACAAATGACGAAGAAGAACTGAAAAAAGACCTAAAAGACGAGATCGAAGTTCCTGACTTTGAGGAGGAAATAGAAGAACTCAGGGGAGAAATTGAATCGATCGAACAATCCGGAGATCTAGAAAACGATATAGAAGAGTTAAGATCCGCATTAAACAATCTTGAGGAAGAACTGGAAAACAAAGAGCTTCAAAAAGAGGTTGAAGAGGTTAAAGAACGGGTTGCAGAGAAATCTGATCTTGTCAAAGACCTAAAAGAGAGAATCGACAATGAAGTTGAAGATCTGGAGAGCCAGATAGAAGAGGCTGAATCAGAGAATATAGAAGCTCTAGAGGAACGAGTGGAAGAACTAGAAGTCTTGGAGGAAAAAATTGATTCCTTGGAAGAAGAAATCGAAGAAATTGATTCGGAAGTAGGAGCAGAAGTTGAGGAAGATATCGATCAGATAAGAAACGAGCTGGAAGGCGTTGAAGAAGCAGTAGCGGACCTAGAAGATCGCTTCGATGATCAAAGATTTGAAGAAAGAGCCGAAGCATTAGAGTCCGAACTCGAAGACTTTAGGAGCCAGATACAGGAAATTGAAGAAGCTGACCAAGCTGAAGAGCTCGAGGAAAAAATTGAAGAACTTGAGCAAACAGTAAAGGAGCTCGATATTGAGAAGTTAGAAGAAGATCTCTCGGGTGAAATCGAAAGGCTTGAGGACAGATTTGAAGAGCTAGAAGATGGTTCCAACGAGATTGAAGGATTGAAAGACGACATCTCCGAACTTGAAAAAGATCTTGAAGCGACTAAGACTGATCAGATAGGCGAACTCAAAGTCGAGATGGAGAACCTCAGGAAAGACATCGAAAAACTTGAGAAGCAGAAAGAAGAACAAGAGGTTTCACAGCTTGAAAAACAGGTAGAACAGCTAAAAGGGATGGTTTCCGACTTCAAATGGATCTTTAACGACTTTGAAGATCTTGCAGATCTCAAACTGCTTTCAAACGACGAATACAAAGAGCTTAAGCAGAAGATTGAAGAAACTGAAAGCTCTGAAGAGAAGGAGAAAGCAAGTTCTGAGGCCGTAGAACGTTTGAACGATAACCTTGAGGAGATGACTGAAAGACTGGCTGACAACAGCTCTGAAGAAAGACTTCAAAGGCTGGAAAGACGACTTGACGAGATTGAATCCGAGGTACCTGATTCTAAAGATTCGGTAATTGAAGAACTCCTTTCAGAGGTTGAAAGACAGGACGATGAGATCCAGGAGATAAGAGAAGGGTACAAGGAGTTAGGAGAGATGATGCAACTTGTTCTAAAGGAGTTGAGAGAGACAAGAAACACTGGTTTAGACAAAACTGCCCAGTCCTGACTGTCGGGACTCCATAGCCTTCTCCAATTTTTCAACCCCGGACTCTACCCTATCCTCGGAGAACTCATGCTTCTCTACAAGAATTTCTTTTATCTTATCAGGATCGGGCTCTCCGAAACTGTAATCAGCTTCTTTTACCGGAGGCTCGATAAAGAAATCTCTAATTATGTAGGGATCGTTATCTGAATCCCACTCGACCTTGTCGTCCTCAAGTAAATTTTCCAAGCTCTCGTAATCCTTAACCAGCTTCAAAGCAGTTTTCGGACCTATTCCTTTTACACCGTCTGGATTGAAGTCTGTTCCCATCAAAACACCCATCCAAACCAGTTTTTCACGTGAAACATCTAAGTCCTCTAGAACTGTTTCTAGTTCTATTCTTTCGGTCGAAACCTTCTTCCTTGAACCCGATGAGGTTTTCCTGGTTTTACGAGAGGTCAAGTTCCGTACCATGGTTTCTGCGCCGAAAAGAAGACAGTCCCAGTCCTGAGAGCCCACGGCATAAATATCATTTTCTTCGTTAGATGCCATGTATGCGGCTTGAGCCTCGCCCTCGCTCGGAGCCTGGACGAAAGGTAGTCCCATGGCTTTAAGCAGTTCTTTAGATTCTTCTATCATGTCGCCAGTTATTTTTGAGCTTTGAGTGGCCTTTGAGTATGCCTCGGAAATCTTTCCTTCTTCCTTCAGTCTTTGCCATTCTTTCTTGGCTTCTTCACGTTTTTTCCTTCTTTTGGAAGTTTCTTTCTGTTTTAAGTCAGGCATCTCGCCGTCAAAAACAAATACAGGTCTAATATTTTTCTCCAGAAGGTTTATGTTTCGGTAGAAAAGCCCTGAGAGATGTGAGGTGACGTTGCCTTCGGAGTCCTTTAAAGGTGTTCCGTCGCGCTGTCTTATAATCGACAGGAACTGGTAAAGTGTATTCATCGCATCGATCGCTAATTCTTTGTCATTCAAGTCGTCAAAACTGATCTCTTCCGGTTCAACCAGCTCACCTAGGTTTACTCCCATGGCAAAAGATTTACGGCTTCAGCTTTAACAGTTCAACTGTATGGAAATTGACAAACCATGTGAATACTGCAACCAGAAAATGGCGGTAACTAACTGCGAGCTATGTGGCTCAGCTATCTGTGCAGAATGCAAGCTTGAGAACGGCTGCAAAGTCTGCGGTGGAGAAAAGACTGTCTAGAGTTTCTTGAAAGCTTTCTTACCTAGCTCATAGCCGATAGCTCCAGGAATTCCTAATCCGATCAGTATCATCAGTATTTTGAAGCCTGTAAACATCCAGTCTATTGCGTCAGTAAACGTTGTCAGTAATGTTGTTGATATGGAGTCGATTGTGTCCTGAACTTCGCTTTTCAGACGGCTCCACAGGTCATCGGGAACTAGTTCGATATCTCTTTGCTCTTCAAGCCTTATGTCTACTGTAGCTAGCTCGCTTCTAGTCTTTTTGTTATCAAGATCTTGTAAGTAGTTGTTCATTTCCTGTGCGACCTGTTTCTCCTTGTCAGTAAGCTGTTTCAGGAGCTCGATCCGGTCGGAGTAGCTCTCAATATTCTTGACCTGGCGTCTAAGATCGTCGTAGTCTTTCAGTGTGTTGTTAAGTATTCTTATCTCTGAAACTGTTCTCTCTGTTGAGACCTTGTAGTTTCTTACCGTATAAGATTCAACATCGAACTCCTGTTTCAAGTTCTTTGTAAAGTTTGAGAAGTTGTTTTTAGGAATTCTGACTGTTAGATCTGCGTTGATGTAGAGGTCGCTGGTTGTCTTTGAAGAGCTTTCGAGAAAACCGTTGAAACTTTTTGAGACTGTTTCTATCTTTTTGATATCGTTTTCAATACTTTCAGATTTTATGTCAATGTTCGCTTCTTTCACTTCGACGTTGTTTCCTGAGCTTGGGTCATCTGGGTTTATGGGTCCTGGAAAACTACTGTGCCGTGACTTGTCGAGATTGGCTGACTGCATATTACCGGTTAAAGAGCTCTGCTGTACAAAGACTCCTGCTAAGCCTATAGCTATTAGGAGAAGGATTCCTGCTATAACTGATAGTTCCTTGTTTTCGTATATTTTCTGTTTGACGGTGTCGGAATCCATCTAGAAAAGTATATAGAATGCTTGTTTAAAAACGAAGAGGGTTTTTGATAGATAAGAATAGAATTAGAGCTTGTCGAAGTGCTCTAACTCGAAACTCTGAACGTTCTCAAGCTTCTCAAGCTCTTCTTCGACAGCATCAGTTCCGCCCTCCTCATCGGTCGTGATGCATGACATCTTGATCGCTTTCAAGCCGAAGGCAACTTCCTCTTCTCCAATATCCTCTACATCAAGTCTTTCTCTTAGTTCTTCCTTGATTTGTTCTAGGTCTGTATCAGCGTCTTCCGGGCTGATCTTGTATACGCATGAAATCTTTCCCATTTGAATCTACCTCTTAAGACGAGGTTTGAATGGAAGATTTAAAACAGCTTGAGTGAAAGACGGGCGACCGGGAAAAAGCTGTCCCCGGTCGGCAGAAATAGAGAAAATCGTTCTAAACTATTAGAAGAGGTTGTTCAGTTTTTTCTTGATTTTTTCGATGATTCCCATTTTTTGTCACCTCGCATTGGTTTATCCGCGGTTTTAGTGCTCAGCCTATCTCTATTAACGGGTTTACTGACTGCTGTTCGAAACTTCAGCGCGGAGAAACTTAAAAACCCGGTCACTACTTTTAAAACCTGAGAACTATTCCAGCATAAAGCCCGCATGGTCTAGTGGAAAGACGGCACCTTGCGGAGGTGCAGATCCAGGGTTCAAATCCCTGTGCGGGCGAGTCAATAGTTATTGTCTTGTCCTGAGAGGGCGAGTTTCTAACTTCTCATATCCCGTATACGCCTCTTTAAAAGAGGATTGGAACAACGGGAAATTATGACAAACATTCACAGCTACAACCCACAGAAGCGGTTAGACAACATTTTAGAATCCGATAAAATCTCAGAGCAGAACAAGAAAGACGTTAAGGAGTTCCATAGAGACCTTGAGGACAGGAAGCTCAGCAAGTCCAGAAGAGATCGTTACCTTCAGTCAGCGAAGCAGATTCTTGAATATGAGAAAAACGACTTTCGGCTGAAGGACGCAACTGAGGAACAGATCAGGAAGATCAACAGACAGATAGACAACTCTGCCTACTACAGTAGAGACTATGCACAGGAAACCAAGAAAGAATACAGGAAGTTTCTTCGTCTCTACGCCAAATTCTCAGAGTATGGAACTACTGAAACAGAGGACGGCAAGATACCTGACAAAGCGTCTTTCGTCAAGTTGACGGTCAGCGAGGACGCAAGAGACAGGACAGATCCAAGCAAGTTGCCAAAGGCAGAGGACATAAAGTATCTCTGTCAGAACCTCTCACTTCGCTACCGAGCCCTACTACTTACACACTGGGACTTGGGAACAAGGATCAACGAAACCTTGAGAACAAGGATCAAAGACCATCACGAGGAGGATGGAAAGTCCTACATCTATGTCAGAGTCAACCCGAACCAGATCAGGGACGGCCCGAAGTCAGGTAGAAGGAAATGCCGTGTAAAGGTTGCGGCACCTGCCATAGATCGTTGGTTGGAGGAAGAGCATCCGAATCCTGAAGATCCTGACGCCTATCTCTTCTGCCGATCCAAGGATTTCGAGGGAGATAGGGGTAAAAACGAGTTGGCTCTGACACCTGCGAGCTACTCACACTTCAACAACAAGCTCAAGGAAGCGAAACAGGAAGAAGGTCTGGACAAAAAGGTCAATACGCACTCAATCAGGAAGGCGAGAATTACTTTCCTCAAGTCAAATCTCAAGATCAACGAATCGAAAGTTGACAAGAGAGTGGGTCACGTTCAGGGAAGTCGGGTTACGAGAGTCTACACAAGACTGGATGACTCAGATAGCAACAACGCCTATGGGCAGGCATATGGAGAAGAGAATCCTGAGGAGAAGGAAAGCAACGATCTTGTACCTCTCAAATGTCAGGACTGTGGACAGACCAACGCAGGATACAGAGACAGATGCTACAGATGTAAAGGACTCTTGGAGATAAAGGAAGTTAAGGAGCTCAAGAAACCTGCGGCGAGAGCAAGAGAGATCGTATGGGAGAAACTTGAAGAAGAGGGTATAGCACAGGAAATAGTCGAAAGAACAGAGGAAGAAGCATAAATCCCTCCCTCTCCTTTCTATCTTCCCAATTAGTTCTTCTCAGTTACGAAAGACTTTATTTAATAAAAAAAAAGAGAATGTATGGAGATTCAAAACCTCAGAACCTCTATCCCTAAACTAAACCACGATTCCAACTTTCCCTTCTTCGACCGGGGTCGAAAAGGTATTTCGCCTTTGATTGCGGCTGTCCTTCTAATCGCCTTCACTATGGCTGTCGCCACGATAGCAGGGCCGTGGATGACCCAACTGCTTCAAAACACGCAGGAAGGTGTTTCAGATCAAGCAGTCGATGTTACACGTGCCTCCAATCTTGGTCTGGAGATTATGTCTGTTGAATTTAATCGTTCGAGTAACGAGCTTGAAGTCGTGGTTCAGAACACGGGAGAGCCGATTAACAACAAGACAAACGTTTCTATCGGAGTGATAGGTGGTTCTGTTGCTAAAACTCAGCAGTATGATGTAGATTTATCTGCGAGAGAGATCACTACTTTGAACTTGCCTGTAGACAGGACTTATCCTCTTGATACAGTTCAAGCAAGTCTTACAACTTATCCTGTCTCCACAGAATCAGGAATAAAATGTACGCCTACAAAAGGATTGGTCGGTTACTGGACATTTAACGAAGAACAGACACAAAATGGATGGGCAGTAGACCTTTCAGGATATGGAAATAATGGCAGTATTGAAAATTCAGTCGATAGTGGGGAGATTGGAAAAGTAGGTGGTAGCTATGAATTTAGTGGGGGAAATCTGCGAGTTTCAGATAGCAATTCTCTTGATATGGACAAGGTAACTGCTCTTGCGTGGGCTAAATCCGATGGAACGGGTCATCCATATGGTAATATATTGAATAGAGGCAACAGCCCCTACTGGGCTAATCAAGAACACTCCTTCGCTTTTAGAGAAATCACAGATGGAATAAACCGATGGAACTGGGGGATTATAACTGAGGATGTGAAACATCCAAGAATAAACGGTAATGGTCTTTACTACAGGCAGAACGAATGGCAATTCGTAGGTTTAAGGTTTAAC